>DAOUBX010000018.1:0-23155 GCA_034432445.1 Anaerolineales bacterium | reverse complement strand
TGCCGGGCACTTAAGGCTGCGCTGGCCAGGGCGTCTGCAGAGCCGGCTCAAGCTGTAAACCGGTCGCAAGTGCCCGGCACCTGAATAGTTGTCCGTTCTCAACAAAGGGGTAAGCGCGCCCTGGGTGGGGTTAGGCCGTCTATGGTCTGGACGTATCGTGCGGCGCCAGAGTCTGCTGCGCCAGTCGCACTGCCCCCAACGCCGGCTCCGGCACCAGCGTTATCGGTTGCAGGGTCAGGCCTAAGCGCGCCACTGCCTCCTCGAACTGCACCTGCACCGTGTGGCCGCTGACGATCACCCCACCTGCCACGGCGCAAGGGATCGCGCCGGTCATGTCTAGCCGCCGAATGACCGCCTGCGCAGCCAGGGCCAACTCCTGTCCGGCCGCGGCCAGGATCGACTGCGCTGTGGGGTCGCCTTGAGCCGCTACCGCTTCGACCAGGGCGGCCAGCGCCGCGATCTCGTCCTTGCCGCGCAGTTGTTGGTAGACGCGCGGCACTAGGTCGGGAACGGAGGTTAGCTGCCAGTGAGCCAGGATGGCCTCGCTGAGCGCGGTGACCGGCCCGCGGCCGTCGTAGGCCCGCATGACTGCGCGCAGGGCGGCCAGACCAATGGCGTAGCCGCTGCCCTCGTCGCCCAGCAGATGGCCCCAGCCGTCGGCCCGCGCCAACCGGCCAGCCGGGCTGCGGCCGTAGACGATCGAGCCGGTGCCGCAGATCAAGGCGAGGCCCCAGCCGGCCGGCGTGCCGGCGGCGAAGACCAGCTCCACGTCGTTGACGATCTCCACCCGGGACAGAGGATGCGCCTCCTGCGCCCACCGCTGAAAAAGCGCCCGCTCGCCCGGCCGGTCCACGCCGGCCAGACCAATGCACAGCGCAGCCAGCGGCTGCGTCGACAGGCCGGCGGCGCGCCACGCCGCGTCCATGGCTGTCTGGACGGCCTCCTGTGCTGCCTGGCGGCCGATCACCTGCAAGTTCGACGCGCCGGCCCTGCCCCGCCCCAGCACGCGTCCCTCGGCATCGGCCAACACTGCAGCGGTTTTGGTGCCCCCGCCGTCCACGCCCATCAGAAAACGCCCTCCGTCCATGCTCGGTTCACCGCCCTGCTAGCGCGGCGCGCACGACACCCTGGGCGCGGGCCAGCCGACTGCGCGCCTCCTCCGGCGACAGGCCGGCCCGTTGCGCCACGATCGCCGTCTTGACCTCGTGGTTGCAGGCGGTCAGCGCGGCCTGCGCGGCCTCTGGCGACAAGTCGCAGGCCAGCTCGACGATGCGCCTCGCCCGCTCGCGCAGCTTGGCGTTGCTGGGCTGTACGTCCACCATCAGATTGCCGTAGGTCTTGCCCAGACGGATCATCACGCCTGTGGAAAGCATGTTGAGCACCAGCTTCTGGGCCGTGCCGGCCTTGAGCCGCGTCGAGCCGGTCACGACCTCGGCGCCGGTGATGGGTGCAATCCAGATGTCGGCCAGTTCGGCCATAGGAGAGGGGTGGTGGCAGGCCAGGCTGAGCACCAGGCTGCCGCAGCGCTTGGCCTCGGCCATGCCGCCCAGGACGTAGGGCGTGCGGCCGCTGGCAGCGATGCCGACCACGCTGTCCAGCGGCGTGACCTGCAGCGCCGCGATGTCGGCTGCGCCGGCCTCCCGGTCATCCTCGGCACCCTCGACTGCGTGGCGGATGGCGCGCTCGCCGCCGGCGATCAGGGCGACCACCTGCTCAGGTGACACACCGAAGGTCGGCGGGCACTCGGATGCGTCCAGCACAGCCAGCCGTCCCGACGTGCCGGCGCCGATGTAAATCAGCCGGCCGCCCTGAGCCATGCGCGCAGCGATGGCGTCGATGGCCGCGGCGATGTGCTCCAGCTCTCGGCCCACGGCCTCGGCCACGGTGCGGTCCTCGGTGTTGATCAAACGCACCATTTCCAGCGTGGGCAAGGTGTCGATGCACGCCGTGGCCGGGTTGCGCGCCTCGGTAAGAGGCAACAAACGTTCGTTTCCGGTCATGAGAGGTTTCCTGGCTCCCTTTCATTCAACGCGAAGACGCCAACCCGCAGAAGCTGCAAGCGCAGTCAACCCGCGCCAGAGCAATCCTTGACGAGCACGCGGTAGGCGCGGAAGGGCTGGAACCCGAACTTGCCGTAGTAATCGATCAGTGTGGTCCAGTCGATGACGCAGCCACGCACGCCGTAGGCGTTCAGCCGCGCCAGGCTGAAGCGCAACAGCGCCGATCCCGCGCCCCGTCCGCGGCCGGCCTGGCCGACGCCGATCGGGCCGAGCTGGCCCCAGGGCGTTGGCAACCGGTGCATGAAGAAGCGATCGAGCGGCTCCACGGCGTAGCGCCAGCGACGGCGAATACGGCAGAAGCCGTCCACAGAAGCAGCGCCGGTTCCGTCCCCTCGCCAAAGCAGCGTGTACTCCGACATCTTGCCACCCAGGCGGCAGAACTCTTCAAACTCGAAGCGCCAGCGGCCGGGGAATTCGCGCTGTAGGAAGGCCAGCAGGGCTCGGTCGTCTCCTCGCTGCGCCGGTGCCACGCGCAGTTGGTCGCCGGGCGCCGGGGCTGAGCCGCTGCGCTCCCAGGTGCGCTCGGCCAGGTCACCGGCCACATCCCACACCGTGGCGTCGCCGTCCCGCGGCCGGAAGCCCCTGGCCGCAAAGAACTCCTCGCTGCCCAACTCAACTGGCAGACCGGGCGCAAAAGGCCGTAGGCCGCCGCCCAGCCGCGCCGTTGTGCAGCCTTGCTCTGCCAGCCACGCCGCAGCCCAGGCCAGCAGCGCCGAGCCAACCCCGCGGCGCCTCCACCCTGGAACCACCGCCAGCGCGTCGATCCAGCCCTCGTCCGGCGGCGCTGTCAGTGGGTCGGCGGGCAAGGCGCTGGCCAAGACGAAGCCGATCGCTGCGTCGCCGGCCCAAGCCAGACGGCCAGCCTGCACTGCGCCGATTGCCGGCCGGCTGTTGAACGCCATGCCAGCCGGCGAGATGGCCAGGTCCGCGCCGCAGGCTTGGTTCCACACGGCTGTCGCGGCCTCGATGTGTGCGGGTTGTTGGGGGTCGAAGGGAAGAAGGCGCATAGGACACAGCTACAGCACACCGAACCGCTGCTTGGCGGCCAGCACACGCAAAACGGCCTGGTCCAGCCGCACCGGATCAAGCCGGCCTTCTTCGACCCAACGGACGATGGTTGCACGTGCTTCGTAAAGCACCTCGACGCTTGTGTTGAAGAGCAGCATGTCGGCGCCAGCGGCCAAGGCATGAGCGGCGGCCAGGGGCGCCGGATAGCCGCTGGTGGCCAGCGCGCCCATTTCCAGTGAGTCGGTCAGCAGCAGGCCGGTGTAACCCAGATCCCTGCGCAGCAGGTTGCTCAGAACCCGTCGCGACAACGTGGCCGGCAGGTCTGGCATGGGCTCGATAGCCGGGAAGTGAACGTGCGCCGACATGATCCCAGCCACGCCTGCCGCAATGGCGGCCCGAAACGGCGTGAATTCAACCGCCTCCAGCCGATCTCGGCTATGGGCCACCACTGGCAGTGCCACATGCGAGTCGGTCGTAGTATCGCCGTGGCCGGGGAAGTGCTTGCCCACGGCCATGACGCCAGCTCCTTGCAGCGCTTCAATGAACGCTGCGCCGCAAGCGGCGACTAGCTGCGGATCGCTGCCAAAGGAGCGAGTGTTGATCACGGGGTTGGCAGGGTTGCTGTTGACATCCAGTACTGGGGCCAGGTTCATGTTGATCCCAGCGTCCAGCAGCTCGACAGCCATGGCCGCAGCAACCGGGCGCACGGCTTCCGGCCCACCGCTGGCGGCTACCTCCAGCGGACTGGGAAACTCAGTGAAGCCCTTGGTCGCGCGCAACCGTGTTACCCGTCCCCCTTCTTGGTCGATGGCGATCAACAGGCCGGGGTGGCCGGACTGGCGGGCCGCCCCCTGCAGGTCGGCGGAAAGGCGGGCGAGCGCCCGCCGCGAGGCAACATTGCGCTCGAAGTAGACCAGGCCGCCCAGGTGCAGATCCTCGAGCAGGCTGCGCAGCGCCGGCGTGAGCTCCGTACCGTTGAAGCCAGCGCACATGACCTGGCCAGCCTTCTGCTCCAGGGTCATGGCGGCCAGCGCTGAAGCCAGAGCTAAGTTCGCGTGCGAGATGTTGGCCATAGGGACTAGCCTTTCACTGCGCCAACGCGCAGGCCCTGCATGAAGTAGCGCTGAAAGGCGAAGAAGAAGAGGATCATCGGAATCGACGCCAGGGCCGCGCCGGACATCAGCAGGCCGTAGTTGGTGCCGAACTCGCTGTTGTAAATATAGGACAAACCCACTTGCAGCGTGAACAGGTCGGGGGTTTGCAGGACCACCAACGGCCACAGAAAGGCGTTCCAATAGCGTTGGAAGGCGAAGATCGCCGTCACCGCCATCGCCGGGGCTGCCAGTGGCACGATAATGTGGGCAAACGTCTGCCACTCCGACGCGCCGTCGATGCGCGCAGCATCCTCTAACTCGCTGGGCAAGGTTTGGATGTATTGCTTCAACAAGAAGATGCCAATGACGTCGGCCAGACCGGGCAACAAGATCCCCGCAAAGGTGTCCACCAGATCGGCTTTGGTGATCATCAGGAAGAGCGGAACCAGCGTCACCTGCACCGGAATCATCAACGCGGCCAGGATCATCCAGAAGAAAAGTCGGGAGCCGGGAAACTTACGCTTGGCAAAGGCATAACCGGCCATGGTGTCGAACAGGACGTGAATAGCCGTGCTGATCAGGGCGAGAGCTGTGGTATTGACGAACCACAGCAGCATGCGCGGCATGACGATGGTCGTGCCCAGGATCTCCAGCCTGCCCTGGCCGCTGAGACGGATAATGTTGCCGAAATTCTCCAAGGTCGGGTTAGTTGGGATAAGCTCAGGCGGAAGCTTGACAGTGGACGAGGCCGGCGTTAACGCAGTAGCGAATAGCCAGTAGAGTGGAAACAGGCTGACGACAGCGATGACCGTTAGGAGTATCAGAAGCAACAGGTTGGGCAGCCGCCGGCGCAGCCGTAGCCAAAACCGGTTAGGCCTTATCACGGTGGTTTCTGCACTCATCGCTTGGCTCATGATCAGTACTCCACGTCGGTGCTTAGGAACTTGAACTGAACGAACGAAATGGTGGCGATAATGGCAAACAGGATCAAGGCTTGAGCGCTGGCCCGGCCAAAATTGAAGTCGCTGAACGCAGTCATGTAGATCAGCTGCACGATGGTGGTCGTGCGGTTGATGGGGCCGCCGCCGGTCATGATGTAGACCCGTTCGAAGATCTGGAAGCCAGCAATGGTGTAGATCACCATCAGATAAAGCGTGGTCGGCTTGAGCAGGGGGATGGTGATATGGACCCACTTTTGGAAGCCATTGGCGCCCTCGGCTTCGGCTGCCTCGTAGAGCTCACGAGGGATAGACCCGATGGAGGCGGAATAGAGCACGACGCCTGTGCCCGGCACTACCAGCACTGTGCTGATGATAATGCTCCACAGAGCCATATCGGGATCTTGTAGCCAGAGCACACGCGGCAGCCCCAGCGAACGCAGCAGAAAATTGAAAAAACCAAAGTCAGGCTCGAAGATCCAGATCCAAACCAGAGAAATGACGATGATGCTGGTGACGTAGGGCAAGTAGAACGCGCCGCGGAAGAGGGATTGGATGCGGTTGGACAAGGGCTGGAGCAGCGCGGCCACGGCCAGAGAACTGATTATCCAAGCCGCGACGACGAAGAAGGCGTAGATAAAGGTGTGCCACATGGAGTCCAGGAAGAGCTGGCTTGTGAACACATCGCGGAAATTCTGCAAACCAACCCAGGTGCTCTCGCGCAAAGTCACCTTTTGGAAGGCCATCACCACCGCGCGCAGCACAGGATAGCCGATAAAGATGAAGAACAGGATCATGCTGGGCGCAATGAAGAAATAGCTCCACTTGTAGCGGTGCCAGGCCCTGACGATGCGTCTGCCCAAGGGCAAGGTCGTTGCACTCATGGCGCACTCCTAAGATCAATGGATTCTCAACGCCGATCTCGGGGACGTCCCTGCCCGACCCAGCGAGACGCCTGATTGACCGGCGTGGCAAAGGAATTGTCCGTGGGCTGCGCTCTGTGCTGCGTGGGCCGCTAGTCGCGTTCACGCAGCACAGAGCATTGGCGCATGGCGATGCGCTCTACACCTTACTGGTTCAAGGCGTCCAGTTCAGCCTGATAGGCGGGAGCGATCTCGTCCATGGCTTCCTGGGCCGTCTGCTCGCCCAAGATGATCGACTGCAGGGCTGCGCCATATTGCTGGCCAATCTCAGCGGACACAGCCACAGGCGCCTCATACACGCCGAACTCCACCAGCTTGGCGACCACCTCGCGGTTAGGCGTGGTGGCATAGCTGGTGTTGCTGCGGCGCAGGCCAGGCGCCAGCTGCCAGCCTTCGACATCCTTCGCTACCTGGCTGCTGGTCAAGTAATCAGCCAGTTTGTGGGCGGCGGCCAATTTAGCCTCGTCCTCCACATTCACCACGGCAAACAGGCCAAAGGCGCCGTTGGTCACCAGCTTGCCCATATCGCCCATAGGCGGCGGCACAACCTTGAAGGGGAAGTTGGAGCCCTCTAGGTCAGGGATGAAGCCGGGCGTGCTCATCAGCATGGCCACGGTCTGGCGATCCTTGAACTGGGCGCGCACCCCGGCCTGATCCACCGTGCCGAAGTCAGGCGGAGTGACCTTGTGTTCCAAGGCCAGGCTGGCGATCTTTTCCAGCGCCGATACCCCTTCCGGCTGGTTCTGCACGAACTGCTTGCCGTCAGCGCTTAGGATACGGCCGCCGTCGATGTACATTAGCGGATAGTACTCCACCGCGCCCCACTTAGACGACGAGGTGAAGCCATAGATCGGCGTGCCGTCATCGCGGGTGAAGGTGAGTTGCTTAGCAGCCGCCACGAACTCGTCCCAGGTCCACGGATCCTCCATCGTGGGCGGCTCCACGCCGCGCTCGGCTAGGATGTCGGTGTTGACGAAGAGCGAAATGGCAGTGACCCAGAGCGGCCAGGCCCATACCTTGCCATCGACCGTCGCCACCTGAAACGCGCTCTCATAGAAGTCGTTCTTGACCTCCTCGCTCATGAAGGGCGTGATCTCAGAGAGAATGCCCTGCTTGGCGTAGCGCGGCAGGTTGGGGCTGGTCACACGGAAGACATTGATGTCGGTGCCGGCCGCCAGCGCTGCCTCTAGTTTGGTATCCCCTTCTGCGGTCCAGGGGATACCGACGATCTGCACGTCGATGTCAGGGTTATCGGCCTCGAACTTCTGCACGGCCTTGTCTGTATTGACGGAACCAGCGTCGGTGCCGCCCTCGACATAGCCGCGTTGGTAGAACACGATCGTAACCTTCTCAGCGGGCGGGGCCGGTTGTTCAGCAGCGGGTTGCTCGGCGGCCGGCTGTTCAGCAGCGGGCTGCTCGGCCGGCGCCTGTGTAGCGGGCGCCGCACAGGCGCCCAACACAAAACTGACGATGAGCACGAGGCTCAACAAAGTCGATAGACGTTTCATGGTGTGATCTCCTCCTGTGGTGATCGTTTGAATACTCGAACGAAAGTCGGTTGACACTGTGTTGGTCGGGTGAAGCAGTATTTTCGGTACTTGGTCAATCAGCCTCCTTTCCCGTCCAGTGGTACGGATTTGGCCTGCATGCGCCACGTCAGGCGGCGGCAGGCTCCAACCCTGGCAGATACTCCAGTCGCCGGACCCAGCCGCCCGGCGGCAGCATGATAGCCACGGCCTTGGCGAAGCCGCCCAGGCAGCCGCGCACGGCGCCGAGCGCGTCGTAGTAGTCCAGGTAACGAAAGGACGACACGCCGCCTCGCATCAAGGCGTGGCTGCGCAGCACGGCGAGGTAGTCATTCCAGACCGCGCTGGCATCCAGATAGATGTCGGCGCGCCAGCCGTCCATGTCCTCCCAGTTCTCTGGGAAGTAAATCTGGCGTACAGCATGGGCTGGCCACTCGCGCTGCACGGCCGGCAGCGCCGCGTAGAAGATGGCATCGCGCACGATGTCGTGGGTGGCCACGTGGTCCTTATGAATGCTGCCTTTCCAGTGGGTCAGGATCGCCGTGGGCCGGTGTTGGCGGATCAGATCGCACACCGCCAGCTTAACCGCCTCAGTCGCCGCCAGCTCGCCGTCGCGGTATGGCAGCCACATCACGTCGGCGCCCATCAGCCGCGCCGCCGCCTGAACCTCTTGCTGACGCTGCTGGGCATAGACATCGGGAGGCAGGGTGGGATGGCCGGCCTCGCCCAAGGTCATGTGGACGATCGTAGCGCGATGGCCGGCCCGCGTGTGTTTCAACACGATGGCCCCGGCCATGTTCTCGGCGTCGCCAGCGTGCGCGCCGATGACCATCAGGTGGCCGGGTGAGAGAGGTTGCTGGGACATGGCGGCAACGGAAAAGAACTCAGGAAAATCAGAAACGGTCACAGTGGAACTAAGAGGAGCTCGCAAAAAAGTCCCGATCTCAGACCAGATCGCGCTGGAAGATGGCGAACTGGCGCACCTGACGGAAGCCGGCCAGCTCGTACAGCCGGGCGGCGTTACGGCCGGTCCACAGGAACCAGGCGCAGTGGAAACCCTTAGCCAGCATGGCGTCTAGGCAGTGGAAGAGCAGCAGCCGGCCGATACCCTGGCCGCGCTGCATCGGCGCCACGCCAAAGGGGCCAAAGCGCTCGCGGCGTTGCTGGCAGTAGCCCACGATCTCCTCGCTGCGCGTCGCGACCAGGAAACAGATGTCGTCGGCGCCAGGCCCAAAGTGTTGCAACAGGACCTCCTGGGCAAAGCGGAACCAGTCCCAGCCGAAATGGCGGGCGATGAACGGCATCAGCTCCGGCAGGTCGGCGGCCTGCACCGGCCTGACCGCAACGCCTTGCCCTGCCAGCCGCTGTTCCAGGGCTTGGACTGCTGCGGAGATCTGGAAGCCGGTCAGCTCAGCTCGCATCGAGATCGGCTGCGAGGTGATCTGCCAGCCGCTGGCCTGCAAGAAGACCATGGCCGCTGGATAGGCGTTCACGTCGACGCCGGGCGTGAAGTAGTTGGGCGTATAAGGCGCAATCAGCACACGTTGGCGTCCCAGGCCAGCGAGCCGGCTCAGCGCAGCTTCGAGAAGCTGGCGGCCGACACCTCGCCGCTGCCACGTCGGTTGGACGCCGAAAGCCGTGATCCAGCCCAGTTCCGGCTCCAACCCTTGCAGGAAAAACGGCGTCTGCCGGACGATGGAGAGCACAAAGCCGGCTAGCTGCCCCTTGACCTCGGCCAGCAGCAACCCGGCCGGGTCGAAGTTGGCGTCGAGCAACACCTGCGTGCGAAACCGCGCGGCATCGATGCGGTCGTGCGAGAGCGTCGCATTCCACAGCGCTAGCAGCGCGGCTTCGTCAGCGCCGCGATAAGGGCGGATGACCACAGGGCTAACCATAGAGCAGATGCCGTGCGCGGGTTTCGACAAAAGCTGCCAGCTCGGCAGCCCAAGCGCCGGCCAGCGCCGCGATCGGTTCGCCGGCCAACAGCCCGGTGCGCAGAGAGGGACTGCCAGCCAGCAGATCGAAGTGGGGCGGTCGACCTTCCCAACTCGTCGGTAAGAACTGGAACTGCTCCGGCGCCTGCTGACGGCACGCGCTGATGACATGCAGGCCTACCTCCACGGCCCGCAGCTGCCGCCGGTCGCCGACGTGCACCTGCACACCTTGGCACAGCACGCCCGCGTGTTTGCTGGCCGAAGGTTCGAAGTAAACCGGCCGGAAGCGCACGCCGGGTAGGTCCAACCGGTTCAGCGTTGCAGCTAGCTCGTAGCCGTCGAGCCAGGGCGCGCCGCACAGCTCGAAGGGCAGCGCCGTGCCCCGCCCCTCGGAGAGATTGGCGCCCTCGACGAAACAGAGGCCAGGATAGACTGTGGCCGTGCTGAGGTGGGGCATGGCCGGCGAAGTGGGCACCCAAGGCAGGCCGGTTTCGTCGAACCACTGGTCGCGGCGCCAGCCTTGCAGAGGCACAACGGTCAACTCGACGTCGATGGCGAACTCGACGCAGAAATAGCGCGCCAACTCGCCCAGGGTCATGCCGTGGCGGATGGGTAGGGGCGCCACGCCGACGAAGGACTCGTAGCCCGGTTGCACCAGCGGGCCTTCCAACGTCAGGCCGTCGATAGGGTTGGGCCGATCCAGCACGATGACCGGGCAGCCGTGTTTGCCCGCGCCGCGCAGCAGATGATAGAGCGTGCTGAGGTAGGTGTAGAAACGCACCCCGACGTCCTGCATGTCGAAAACCAACACGTCGACATCGGCCAGCATGGCAGCGGTCGGCTCCTTAACGGGGCCGTAGAGGCTGAACACCGGCAGGCCGGTGCGGGGGTCTATGGCGTCAGCCACGGCCAGGCCATCGGCAGCCGCCCCGCCAAAGCCATGCTCCGGGCCAAACAAGGCGGTCAGGCGCACACCAGCCTGACGCAGAGCGTCAACACACGCCGTCAGGTCAGGCAACACGGCAGCCGGCTGCGTTGCCAGCCCGACACGCCGGCCCCGCAGCAGATGCAGCTGATCTTCCAACAGAACTTGCAGCCCGGTTTTGACGTTCATCGCCCGTTTCTGGGGTTCTCTACGATCAGCGACGGTGCGGCAATCGTCAGCACCGAGCGGAATTTGTAACGGTCGCTGCGGTAAGTGGAATGCACGTACTCGATGGGCAGGCCGGCGCTGTCCAGGGTGAGACGCTGCATGCGCAACACGGCTGCCGGCGGCGTCAACTCCAGCAGCTCAGCCTCGCGCGGCGAGGCCAGCGCAGCCTCGATCACCTGCTCGGCCTGGGCCGGCTCGATGGCATAGTCGCGGCGCAGCACCTCGTAGAGAGACTCGACGCCGAAGTCGTGTTGGAGTAGATCGGGGCAGAGGACCTGGGGTAAATTGGTGGTCTCGATAGCCAGGGGTACGCCATCGGCCAGGCGCAGACGGGACAGCATCAGCACCGGCGCGCCGGTATCCAGGCGCAAAGCGGCCGCAACCTCTGTTGAGGCTGCGGTGGCGCGAGCTTCCAGCACCTGGCTCGTGGGTTTGCCTCCCCGGCTGCGTACATCCTGGCTGAAACTGGTGAGGGTGCGCAGCTGCTGATCGATCTTAGGCGCAGCGACGAAGGTACCCTTGCCCACGCGCGTGTAGATGGCGCCATCGCGTGCCAGGTCTAGCAGAGCTTGGCGCACGGTCATGCGGCTGACGTCAAAATGGGTGGACAACTCCCGCTCCGAGGGCAGGCGGTCGTGAGGACGGTATTGGCCGGAGCGGATCTCGGCCAAGAGCGCCTCTTTGACCTGGATGTAGAGGGGATCGGGAGAATGGTGCTGAAGCAGCATAGGCTTGGTGGACAAACCAGCAGCAGCGGGAGTAAAACAACGATCGAGGTGTGAACTTCAGGGTTGCGGGCAGAACGCCTCTTCCTGGGAGAGGCAAGTGGTATAGACTGGTCTATACCACTGTGGTCAATATAGCACCATTGACCGCTCCTGTCAAGAGCTTTTTTTTGGCATTTTCCGCCCCCTCATGACGCGGATCAAGCTGACCAACGCGCGTGGCCGATCGATCAAACCGGCGTGAAGTAAACGTCCGTCGGCCTGAGCTTGGCGTTGCGCACGAAGCGCGCCTCGACCGGCATGCCAATCCAATCCAGGCTGGCAGCGGCCGGATCGACGCCCACCAGCCGTGCCAGCAGCAGGGTATCCGCTCCCTCGAGGGCGATCAGCGCCAACACGTACGGGCACTCCGGCAGGAACTCCTCCGAGCCGAAGTGGCAGACCGTGAAGGCGTGGACGGTACCGCGGTTCGGCAGCACCACCCAATCGGTCGGCTCGCCGGACTCCATGCCGTGGCCGCGCGGGTTGGCGTAGACCGTGCCTGTGTCGGGATCGCGGCTGCCCAACAGCACGCCGTTGGTCAGCCCGGCAAACCAGGGCGAGTCTTGGCCATAGCTGTGCAGGTAAGTGATGCTGTAGTGCTGTTCCACCTGCAAGGGGCTGAAGGTCTTCAGCGCGGCGAGGGCTGCCTGATCTAGCTGGCGGGGAAAGGGCAGGTTGTGGACCACGGCGCCGCCCAGGGTCTCCTCCACTTTGCTCTTCGGTGCAGTCATGACCAACCTCCTTCGCGCTCCAGGATCGTGACAGTGACGTAGGTGCCGGTGCCGGCGTGGCTGTGCGTGGCCCCACGGCGCGCCTCGGGCACCTGCAAGGTTGCGTCGCCGAAGTGCCGGCTGATCGTACCCTGTAGCTGCCAGATGGCAAAGACGTTCTGCATCAAGCCGGTTGCGCCGACCGGATGGCCGCAGGCGATCAGACCGCCGCTGGGGTTGACCGGACACTCCGCGGGCATCGGCAAGTCCAAGCCGTAGTCGATGCCGGGCATGAAGGCCCGGCCACTGGCCGCAAATGGCCCGCCCTCGCCGTAGCGGCACAGGCCCAGGTCCTCGTAGGTTTGGATCTCACTGCTGGTGTAGGCGTCGTGCAGCTCGACGAAGTCCAGCTCGTGCAGCGGATCGACGATGCCGGCCTGGCGATAGGCCATGTTGCCGGCGGTGCGGCCGGCGCGGAAAGAGTGGACCCCAGGGTAGCGCGTGCCGCGATCCCACAGCCGCCGATAGTACGCCTGGGTCTCGACGCTGCTGCGCTCCTGCTCGGTGGCATAGAGGCGCATGAACGTGTCGTAGTCCAGGTGGGGCCGGTCGGCCATGCGCATGGCGTCGGTGCCGCGGCCCACGCCCGTCACCCGCACCAGCGGCCGCGGGATGGCTGCGCCGGCTGCCTCCAGCTTCGCCAGCCCATCCTCAGAGCAAAGGATGCAGGCCGCCGCGCCGTCGGACATGACGCAGATATCCAGGCGGGTCAGCGGCCAGGCCACCATGGGAGCGGCCCGCACGTCGGCGATGCTCAGCCGTTGGCGCTTCTGGGCGTAGGGGTTATGCAGGGCGTTGACGTGGTTCTTGACCGAGACCGCAGCCATCTGCTCGACGGTGGTGCCGAACTCGTGCATGTGGCGGGTGACCATCATGGCGTAGTAGCCGCTGTAGAAGCCACCCACGGGGTAGTCGAAGCTGACGTCCGAGGCCAGGGCAATGAACTCATTGCCTTTCCAGGTTTCGACGTGGCTCATGGTTTCGAAGCCGTAGGCCACACAGATGTCCATGTGGCCGCTGGCCACGTTCTTCCAGGCCTCTTGGAAGCAGATGCCGCCGGTTGCGCCGCCGCCCTCGACGCGATGCGAAGGCTTGGGGCACAAGCCCAGGTAGTCTTGGGCCATGATGCCGGCCATCAGTTGGCGGGTGAAGTGGTCGGAGAAGTAGGAGGCTACCGAGCCGTCCACCAGCTCGGTGAAGCGGGGGAAGTCCAGGCCGATGTCGTGAACAGCGTAGTCGTACGCTTCCTTGACGATGGCCTGGAAGGTCTTATCGGGCCGCGCCTTGGCGAACTTGGAGACGCCGCCGGAGATGGCGTAGACTGGTCGCATGGTTGCATACCTCCTCGTTGAGGCAACTCGCTGGCCTTGGTTGGGTGGCAAGCTCCGTGGGACTAGCTTCCCCGGAGCTGGCCCTATTCTAACACACTCTGGGCGCTGGATCAATCCGGTGCGAGACAACGCCGATCCGTAAGTAGGTCACGCTAGTAGCGTGACCTACCAGCGCGACAGGTCACTTTGACAGCGTGAGCCGGCGCGTGGACAATGCGCTCATGCACAACACCCAATTCTCTCCCCAACCCGCAGTCCGCGCGGCCTTGCAGCTTACCGGCCGCCTCATCGACGCCATCGGCCCGCGACCATCGGGCAGCGCGGCCTCCCGCCAGGCCGCCGACGCCCTGCAGGCCGAGGCCGCGCCGTTCGCCGACCGCGTCTGGACCGAGGACTTCGCCGTCCATCCCGGCGCATTCCTGGGCTGGATCCGGCTGCTGGTGCTGCTCTACATCGCCGGCGTGGCGCTGCTGTGGTTGGAGGTGTTCTGGCTGGCCGCGCTGCTGGCCACGGCCGGCGTCGTGATCCTCGTGGCCCAGTTCTTCTTCTACCGGGAGCTGCTGGACCCGCTCTATCCCCGCCAGATCGGCCGCAACGTGCTGGCCGTGGTGGAGCCGGCCGGCGAGGCACGCGGTCAGTTGATCATCAGCGGCCATCACGACAGCGCACGCGTCTTCAACTTCCTCGCCCACCAGCCTGCGCTCTACCCCTGGCGGGTGACCGGCGGACTGGCCATCTACGCCCTCTTCCTGTTGGCCTGTTGGACGCTGACCCTCTGGACCCTCGTCAGCGGCGCGGCGCCGGGCTGGTCAGCCGCGGCTGCGGCGCTGTTCAGCCTGCTGCTGCTCTGGGTGGGACAGCTCTGGTGGTTCGCCTCGTCGCGCTCCACGCCGGGCGCGGGCGACAACCTGGCCTCGACCGCGGCGGCGTGGGAGGTGCTGCGCTTCATCGCCCAGGAAAAGGCCGCCGGCCGGCCCTTGCAGCACCTGCGGGTGATCGCAGCCAGTTGGGACGCCGAGGAGGCCGGGCTGCGCGGCGCGCGGGCCTGGGTCAAGGCCGCGGCCGGCGATGGCCGCCTGGCCCTGCCCACCTGGAACCTGAACCTGGAGTGCCTGTACGACGCGGGCGAGCTCTTCCTGCTGACCAGCGATGTCAACGGCACGGTCAAGCTGTCGGAGGCGTTGGCGGGGCAGTGCCAGCGGCTGCTGGCTGCAAGCGGGCGTGCCGTGCCGACCAAGCCCATCGCCTTCCTCACCGGCGGCACCGACGCCGGCGAGCTGGCGCGCGGCGGCGCGCATGCCACCTGTTTGGTGGGCATGCCCTGGGGCAATACCAATCGCTCCAACGTCTACCACACGCCGCGCGATGTGCTGAGCGCGGTTAGCGCGGAGGCGGTGGCGGCGGCGATGGGGCTGGCGGTCGATCTGGCGGGGGAGTTGGATGCGGAGTTGGGGAGGTGAGGGCTCCACCAGGCTGACCATGCGGTCGTGGCGGGACACGGCGGCGGGGGCCATCCACAAATGCCTTCGGCACCACGCATGCACGAATAAGGACGCGCTCATCCAAGAATTCGTGCCCTATTCGTGGACGGCGCGCCCCTCCATCACTGCGACCTCTGCCTCGGTCAGCCCATACAACGCGTACACCAACGCGTCGATCTGCTTATCCGTGGCATCGATCTGGCGTTGCAGCGCGATCTTGACGTACGGCGTTTGCTCTTGATACGAAACCGATGAGCCGCGGCTGGGAACATCGACGATGAACGCAGATCGGAGACTCGGTAACCCGCGCCCACCTTCGGTGTTCCCAGCCGCGGCCTGTCTAGTGCAGCAGCCTGGGCTGATCTTCCAACTCGCCGGCCAGATAGGCTCGCAGCGCGGCGTCGATAGTCCGCACGCTGGTCAGGATCGGCTGGACGCCGCTGGCCTGCAGGCTGGCGCTGGCGCCCATGCCCACACCTGCACTTGCGCCGCAGCGCAGGTGCAAGTGTGCCGCCGGCCAGCAACACCTGGCAGTCGGTCAGATTGGCCATCATGCGGCTGTGCTTGTCGTGGGAATGCTGCCCGTAACCATGACCATGTGCGTGGTCATGATCGTGGTCGTGCTCATGTTGTTCGTTCTGAAACTGGTCGTGGCCCAGCTTGTCGCGCAGCTCCTGCTGGATGACCTGGCCATCTTCGACGGTGAAGACCAGGTAGTAGTGGGCGCGACCGAAGTGCTGACTGATGGTGACTTGATCGTCGGTGACGACGGCAATCTTCACCAACGACTCCTTCCCGCGCTCAAGCGGGTTGCGCCGCCAGTTGCTCCTGGCCCACGATGTCGATCTCCACACCTTGCATGGTCAGGATTGTCTCGTGCACCGGGCAGTGCTCGGCCACGCGGTGGATGGCGGCCTGGCGGTCGGCGCACTGGCCGTGGGGTAGCTCGACGCGTACCTTGAGGTTGGTCAATCGCGTGGGGTTGTCCACCTTGTCGAAGGTGACATCGACGGTCATGTCGCTGGCGTCGATGCCGCTGCGCGCGCAGTATTGGGCCACGAACGCGCCCACGCAGGAGCCCAGCGACGCCACGAACAACTCCGGCGGTGTTGGCCCGCGGTCCTTGCCGCCCATGCCGGCCGGCACATCGATGATGATGCTGTGGTTGCCCAGCTTGCTTTCGAAGAGCATGTCGCCCTTGTAGTAGGTAGTAATTTTCGCCATGAGTATCTCCTTTGATGTGACCCGGTGAATGAATTCACCGGCTGAACCTGCGAAGCCGCCTCAGCGGCTGGGGAAGGGTTCCCAGCGCTTTGATGTGACCCGGTGAATGAATTCACCGGCTGAACCTGCGAAGCCGCTTCAGCGGCTGGGGAAGGGTTCCCAGCGCCCGTAATCCCAGCGCCTGAGGGCGCTTCGTGCTGTCAGCCAGGGGATTTCTAATCCCGGGCGCTAGCGCCAGTTCGCAACCTGGTCGAAGAACCGGGTTGTTCACATACCGGCCACGGTGGCCAGCGTCATCTGCTCTGACTTGGGCACGGCCATCAGCAGGCACAGGTCAGTGTCGCCCTTGTTGACGAACTGGTGGCGCTCGCGCGGCGGGATGTAGAGCACGTCACCCTCGCCGATGGCGACCTCGCCCTCGGGGCCGACGACCGCGCCGCGGCCACGCAACACGAATACCTCGTCCTCCCAGACGTGGGTGTGGATGGGGCCGACAACGCCTGGCGCCAACTCGTAGAGCTTCAACGCTACGCCGGGCGTTTCCTCTAACTCGCTGATCAGCCAACGCAAGGTGATGCCCGGCTCCTGCTGCTCAGCTTCGATCTTGCGATAGTTCCTGATGTTCATGGTTACCTCCAGTTCTTGCGCAGGATCACACAAAGCAAATCATATAGTATTTTATAAAATTTGACAAATTTTAACACCAATTGTATTCTTGTGCGCAAACGTGAACTGTCCAATTCAAGCCCCCGGCCTGGAGGTTGCCATGGCAGACCGACTATTGACCACCCGCGAGCTACAAGACCACCTGCAACTGGACCGCGTGACCATCTACCGTATGGTCAAGGAGGGCGAGCTGCCGGCGCTGCGCGTGGGCGGCCAGTGGCGCTTTTCGGCGCGAGCTATCGACGGCTGGCTGGCCAGACAGCGCGGCGAAGCCGGCGAGCCTGTGGCCGCGTCTGCCCGCCGCGAGCCGGCATCGGATCTGGAGAACCTGGAGTTGGATGACCTGATCGAAGTCCCCACCTTGCAGAAGATCCAGAACCAGTTCGCCGAGCTGATCGGGGTGGCGACTTTCATCACCGACCTGGAGGGCCAGCCTTTCGCGCCGTGCAGCCGCTGCAGCCGCTTCTGCCAGATCATCCACAGCCGGCCGGAGGGCATGGCGGCCTGCCAGGAGTCGTGGCGCTCGATTGCCCTGCTGGACGAAGAAGGCGCTGCCATCCACGTTTGCCATGCCGGCATCCAGTACGCCAGCGCGCCGGTCACCGTCGGCGACAAGCGCTTCGGCCTGGTGACGGCCGGCCAGTTCTTCACCGAGCCGCCGGACCCGGCGGCCTTCCGCCAGCGGGCCCTGGCCACCGGCGAGCGCCTGGGCGTCGATGGCGAAGCGCTGGCCGAGGCCATGGACAGCCTCAAGGTCATCTCTCACGACCAGGCGTTGCAGATCACCGCCCTGCTGCAGACCATCGCCAACGCCATCTCGGCCATCGGCTTTCAGGGCTACCAGGCGCGGCAGACGCTGGCGCGCATTGCCGAGCTGACCGCGCAGACGATGTGATCGGTGATCGGTAAACGGTGACGGATTACCGATTACCGTTCACCGTTCACCGTTCACCGGTCACCGGTCACCGTCCCCTCGGAGATATCTATGCTCAAGAAATCTCTCCTCTTGCTCTTGCTTCTGGCTGCGCTGCTGGTGGTGGCCGGCTGTGGCAACACCACTGACCCGCAGAGCGCTGCCGAAAACCCTGACCCGTGGGCTTTTCTGCCCAAGCATCCCATCCACACCGACCACAGCAGCATCGTCCAGGGACCGTTCGAGACGCCGCAGGACGTGACGCGCGAGTGCCTCCGGTGTCACACGGACTCGGCCGAGCAGGTCATGCACACCACGCACTGGACCTGGGAAAGCGAGCCCTTCGACGTGGCCTGGCGCGATGAGCCGGTGACCATCGGCAAGAAGAACCAGATCAACAACTTCTGCATCAGCTCGCGCGGCAACGAGCGCCTGTGCATGACCTGCCACGCCGGCTACGGCTGGTCGGACCAGAACTTCGACTTCGAGAATCCGGCCAACGTGGACTGCCTGGCCTGCCACGCCAACGCCGCCATCTACAACAAGGCGGAGTACGGCTTGCCCGGCGAGACGGTGGACCTGGTGGCGGCGGCCAAGTCCGTGCGCTCACCCACGCGCGAGGAGTGCGGCAAGTGCCACTTCGACGGCGGCGGCGGCAACAACGTCAAGCACGGCGACCTGGACGAGAGCCTCTACTTCCCGTCGGAAAACCTCGACGTGCACATGGGCCGCTACAACATGGTCTGCACCGACTGCCACACCACCCAGGATCACGTGATCAAGGGCAAGCTGCTGGCCGACAACGTCACCATCGACCCGGCCAAGCAGGTGGCGTGCACCGACTGTCACCAGGGCTCCTTCCACCAGGACGAGCGCATCGCCCTGCATACCCAGAGCGTCGCCTGCCAAACCTGCCACATCCCGGCCATGGCCCTCAAGAACCCGACCAAGTCCTACTGGGACTGGTCCACAGCCGGCCAGGACCTGCCCGAAGACCACTACACCTACCTGAAGATCAAAGGCTCCTTCAACTACGACAAGAACTTGCAGCCGACCTACCTCTGGTTCAACGGCAACGTGGCCTATCGCTACCTGCTGGGCGACCCCATCGACCCGACCCAGACCACGTCGCTGGTGACGCCGGCCGGCAGCATCGACGATCCGACGGCCAAGATCTTTCCCTTCAAGATCCACACGGCCCAACAGCCCTACGACACGGTCAACAACATCCTGATCCCACCGCGCACGGCCGGCGAGGGCGGCTTCTGGGAGACGTTCGACTGGGCGTCGGCGCTGGAGCTGGGCGCGCAGGACTCTGGCCTTGATTACTCCGGCCAGTTCGGCTGGGCCGAGACCAGCATGGCCTACCCGACGACGCACATGGTGCAGGTCAAGGAAAAAGCCTTGCAGTGCACCGACTGCCACAGCCCCGAAGGACGGTTGGACTGGCAGGCCCTGGGCTACCATGGCGATCCCATGGAATGGGGCGTGCGCGATGTGGTCAAGCAGACCACCGCCCGACCGGCCGCCGGCGCGGCTGCGCAACCGTGAGGGATTGAGCACCATGAAGCACACCATCCGCCGACATCGGCTGTTGAGCTATCAAAAACCGGCGATCTTCGAAAGAAACCGGGTTTCTCCCCGCCGCAACCTACTGATCAGCCTGGCCCTAGTGGCGCTGCTGGGATTGGGCGCTTGGACTGCGGGTCAGGTTCTAGCCGGCCCCAAGGCCGCCCCGGCCGGCCAGGCCTCGCCGGTGCATCCCGCCTTCGCTGCGCTCGACGCTGAAGGCAACAATGTGCTGGAAAGCGGCGCGGCCGTCTCGCTGCACAAGACCTGCGGCGCCTGCCACGACACGGCCTTCATCGAGGAACACTCTTTCCATGCCGACCTGGGGCTGAGCAGCCTGACCGCGCCTGGCCAGGCCGGCACCGGCGCGCCCTGGGACACGTCCACTGGCCTCTTCGGCCAGTTCGATCCGCTGCTCTACCGCTACCTGACGCCGGAAGGCGACGAGCGGCTAGACCTCACCACCGCCGAGTGGTTGCAAGTGATGGGCCGGCTGGTGAGCGGCGGCGGGCCGGCCACCCCGGCGCGCAACGGCCAGCCGCTGCTCAGCGCCGATCTAAGCCGGCCGGAGGCCAGCATCCTCGACCCGGTCACCGGCCAGGCGCAGCCGTGGGACTGGACCGCGTCGGGCGTGATGGAGCTGAACTGCCTGCTCTGCCACACCCCCAACCCCAACAACACGGCGCGCATCGAGCGCGTCCAGGCCGGCCAGTTTGGCGACGCTGTGACGGCCACGCTGTTGGGATCAGGGGTTGTCGAGGCCGCCGGCGATGGATGGGCGTGGAACCGGAGCGCCTTCGACGCCGACGGCCGGCTCAAGCCCGACTTTGTCCGCATCCAGGACCCCAGCAACGAGAACTGCGCCCAGTGCCACGGCGTGGTGCACGAGGGCAAAGAGCCGCTGCTGTTGGAGGCCTGCGACCTCAGCCAGCCCCAGACCGCCACCACCGGCCAGGTGATCTCCGGCCAGAAGATCAACGCCTCGGGCTTGAACCTGGCCGGCAAGAGCAGCCTGACCTACGCCTGGGACATCCACGCCGAGCGTGGCCTGAAGTGCACCGACTGCCACTACTCGCTCAACAACCCGATGCACTACCAGGAGCGCCAGGACCGCAAGCTGAGCCACCTGCTCTACGACCCGCGACGGCTGGAGATCGGCGAGTACATCGAGCGGCCGGACCATACCCTGGCCCGCGGCCAGAGCGCGCAGATCAACGTGGCGCCGGAGAGCAAGGCCACCATGCGCCGCTGCGAGTCGTGCCACGACGCCGTGTCCACCCACAACGACTGGCTGCCCTACACCGAACGCCACATGCAAGAGGTGGCCTGCGAGACCTGCCACGTGCCACAACTGCATGCCCCTGCCATCCAATCCTACGACTGGACGGTGATCCACGCCGACGGCTCGCCCGTGACGACCTGTCGCGGCATCGAGGGCGACAACACCGTCACCGACCTGGTGACCGGCTACCGGCCGGTGCTGATGCAGCGCACCAACGTCGACGGCCAGTCCATGCTGGCGCCTTACAACCTGATCACCTCATGGTTCTGGGTCTACGAAGACGCCGACGGCAACGTGCGGCCGGTGCGCCAGATCGACCTACAAGACGCGTTCCTGGTCGACGGCAACTATCGGCCGCAGATCATGGCAGCCTTCGACCGCAATGGCGATGGCGCGCTGAGCGAGGCCGAGCTGGCCATCAACGACGACGCAACCGAGGCTGCTGTGCGCGGGCAACTGGAGGCGCTGGGGCTGCGCAACGTGCGCATCTACGGCCAGGTGCAACCCTACAGCATCAACCACAACGTGGTGCGCGGCAAGGCGGCTATCAGCGACTGTCAGACTTGCCACACCGACAACTCCAGCTTGGTGGCACCGATTATCCTGGCCGGCAGCGCACCCGGCGGCGTGCTGCCACAGTTCGTGCAGAACGTCAATGTCACCGCCAGCGGTGTGATGAGCCTGGAGGACGGCGCGCTGACCTACCGCCCCGACCCGCAGGCCGACGGCCTCTACATCTTCGGCCACAACCGCGTGCACTGGATCGACTGGGCCGGCGCGCTGATCTTTGTCGGCACGTTGCTCCTGATCGGCGGCCATGCCACGCTGCGGGTGATCAATGCCCGCCGCCGCCCCAAGCACGAGCCCAAGACAGAGCCGGTGTACATGTACGACCCCTACGAGCGCTTCTGGCACTGGCTGCAGACCATCACCATCATTGCTCTGCTGCTGACCGGCCTGGTGATTCACAGGCCAGACCTGTTCGGCCTGTTCGCCTTCCGGCACATGGTCACGCTGCACAACTTCCTGGCGATCATTTTGGTGGCCAATGCGGCCTTGGCCCTGTTCTGGCACCTGACCACCGGCCAGATCCGCCAGTTCATCCCGCGGCCGAGGGGCTTCTTCGACCAGGCCATCGTGCAGGCCAAGTTCTACCTGCACGACATCTTCCACGGCAAGGAGCACCCCTTCGAGAAGTCCTATCGCCAGAAGCTCAACCCCCTGCAGCAGATCACCTATTTTGGCCTGCTCAACGTGCTGCTGCCCTTCCAGATCCTCACTGGCGTGCTGATGTGGGGCGTGCAGCAGTGGCCAGACGTGGCCAACATGCTGGGCGGCCTGCCCTGGCTGGCGCCCTTCCACACCCTGATCGCCTGGCTGCTGGCCACCTTCGTCGTCGCCCACGTCTACCTGACCACCACCGGCGTCACCCCCACCGGCGACATCAAGGCGATGCTGACGGGGTGGGAGCGCGTGCCGGTGCATGAGGGAGGGTAAGCGGTGAACGGTGATCGGTAAGCGGTGAACGGTGATCGGTGATCGGTAAACGGTAAGCGGTGAACGGTGATCGGTGAACGGTGAACGGTGAATGAAATTCACCGCCTGACAGCACCAAGGCCCCTCAGGGCCTGGAAGACTAGCTTCCCAGCGGCTGAGGCCGCCTCGTACTGTCTTCCCAGCGGCTGAGGCCGCTTCGCATTGTCAGCCAGGGAATTCCATTCCCTGGCAGGAGCGATGAATGACAACCATCAACCAACCACAAAAAACCTGGCGCGCGCGCCTCTTCGACCGGCCCAAGCGCGACTACATCCATCCTTACCTGGGCGCACTGCTACTGGGACTGGTGCTGTTTGCGTCCTTCTTCTTGACCGGCAACGGCCTGGGCGCGTCGGGCGGGCTGAACCGCATCGTCGTGGCCGTCCAGGACCAGATCGCGCCCGAGCACGTCGACCGCACGCCCTACCTGCTCAAGCTGGCCGGCGGCAACCTGAACCCGCTGGACGACTACCTGGTGCCCATGGTGGTCGGCGCCATCCTCGGCGGTTTCGTCTCCGGCCTGTTGGGCGGCCGCGTGCGCGTGGAGACCGGCAAAGGACCGCGCATCTCGACGCGCACCCGCTGGCTGATGGCCTTCATCGGCGGCGCGATCATGGGCTACGGCGCGCGCATGGCGCGCGGCTGCACGTCGGGCCTGGCGTTGTCGGGCGGCGCGGTGCTGTCGCTGGGCGCATGGGTGTTCATGTTCTCAATCTTCGCCGGCGGCTATGCCCTGGCCTACTTCGTGCGCCGGCTGTGGATTTGATGCCCAATTGGTAACTACTCAGCCATAGGTGCCGGGCACTTGCATCTGCGCCTACAACAATGTTTGCCCGGCCAATTTCAGTAGTTCACGATTCTCTGTGTCTAATGCGCACTTTTGCAGATCGACAGTAACTGCTCAGGTGCCGGGCATTTGTAGGCGATTTGCGACCTAGGTTGGCTTCGCAGACACGTTTGCAAACCAGATGCCCATGCGC
>DAOUBX010000017.1:0-18191 GCA_034432445.1 Anaerolineales bacterium | reverse complement strand
GATCCAGCTATCAGTTGGACATGCGAAGCGTGTGCTGGCGGCGACCGCCGGGGGCTGAAGCCCCCGGCTGGTGAACGGCGCCCCGTCAACGGGGCTTGGTCATGCACCGTGAAGCCGGATTGATCCGGCGCTGCTTTTTAGCCGGTGGGATTGATCCCCCGGCGGCCATCGCCAGCGAGCCGATCACATGTCAACCAGGGCATTCAGGACAATCTGTTAATCTCCAAAAAACGTGACCTACGTGGTGCGTTTCTTCTTTGGCAACGCCATCGGCAGCTTGGTCCGGCGCACGCCGTCGAACTGGTAGAGGGCGTTGGCCACGGCGCCGGCCGTGGGCACCAGGCCGATCTCGCCCACACCCTTGGCGCCGTAGGGGCCGTACAAGTCGGGCACCTCGACGCCGATCACCTCCATCTCCGGCATCTCCTTGGCCCGCAAAATGCCGCACTGGCGCAGCCGCGTGCTCTTGAAGTGGCCGCCCTCCATGGGCAGGTCCTCGCTGATGGCGTAGCCCAGGCCCATGTGCAGCGAGCCTTCGATCTGGCCCTCGAACAAGGTGGGGTTGAAGATCTTGCCGGCGTCGTGCGCGGCCACGATCTTCTCGATCTGGCCGTCGTCGTCCAGGATGACGAGCTGCGTGGCGTAGCTGTAGGAGTAGTGGGTGATGGGCCGGTCGGTGACCGCTTCGGGCTTCGTCGTCCAGTCGCAGATCCAACTGCCCTCGTACTGCCGGCCGACTAGCTCGGCCAGCGTGTGGTCCTTCAAGTCGGCTGCCAGCTTCTTGGCCGCGTCGATGGTGGCGTTGCCCACCAGCGAGGTGGCGCGCGAGGCGGTGGTCATGCCGGCCTCTTGGCCGGCGGCCGTGTCCACCCGCACCTCAACGAACTTGGGGTCGATGCCGGTCTCGGTGCACAGCGCCTGCACGGCCACGGTGTGCACGCCCTGCCCCATCTCGGTCCAGCCGTGGTCGATCAGCACCCGGTCCGGCGCCAGGATCGTGATGCGCACCCGCGAGGCGTCGGGCATGCCGTTGCCGATGCCGGTGTTCTTGATGCCACAGGCCAGGCCGGCGTACTTGGCGGCGTAGAACTGGTCTTTGACCGCCTCCAGCGTGGCGCGCAGGCCCGCGCCGCCCTCGATCACCTGGCCGGTGGCGGTCATGCGGCCCTCGGTGATGGCGTTGTTCCAGCGGAACTGCCAGCGGTCGAAGCCGCCCAGCCGACACAGCTCGTCCACGCAGCTCTCCATGGCAAAGGCCGACTGGTTGACGCCGAAGCCGCGCATGGCGCCGCAGGGCACGTTGTTGGTGTAAACGGCGATGGCCTCGATCTCGGCCGCGGGCACGTGGTAAGCGCCGGTGGCGTGGCCGGCCGTGCGCTCCAGCACCTTGGCCCCCACCGAGGCGTAGGCCCCGGTGTCGCCCACGGCGCGCATCTTGACGTAGGTGAGCATGCCGTTGGCGTCGCAGCCCACCTCGTAGTCCATGACAATGGGGTGGCGCTTGGGGTGCATACGGATCGACTCGTCGCGCGTCAGCTTGACCTTCACCGGCCGGCCCAGCCGGTAAGCCGCCAGCGCGGCGTGGCCCTGCACCGAGAGGTCCTCCTTGCCGCCGAAGCCGCCGCCGTTGGGCACCAGGATCACCCGCACCTGCTCCTCGGCCAGGCCCAGCAGCTTGGCGATCTGGATGCGGTCCTCGTAGACGCCCTGGCTTTGCGAGTAGACGGTGACGGCGCAGCCGTCGCCGGCCGGCAAGGCCACAGCCGCCTCCGGCTCCATGTAGCCGTGCTCGATGCGCTGGGTCTCGTAGCGGCCGCTGGTGACGTACGCGGTGGCGGCGCGAGCGGCGGCCATGTCCCCGCGCCGGACACGTGTCGTGGAGAGGATGTTGCCCGTCGGGTGGATCTCGGGCGCGTCGGGCTGCATGGCGACGAACGGGTCGGTGACCGGCTCCAGCACCTCGTACTCGACCACAATCTTCTCCACGGCCATGCGCGCAGCCAATGACGTTTCGGCCACCACCAGCGCCAGCACATCGCCCACGTAGCGCGTCTCCTCGCCCGCGGCCACGAACAGCGGCCAGTCCTGCTGGATCAGCCCTACGCTGCGCTGGCCGGGCACATCGGCCGCGCTGAAAATGCGTACCACGCCGGCCACCTGCTCTGCCTGCGCGGTGTCGATCTTCAGCACCCGAGCCCGCGGGTGATCGCTGAAGCGCAGCGCGCCGTGCAGCAGCCCTTCGAAGTGCAAATCGTCCACGTAAGGACGCTGGCCCAGCACCGTGGCGAAGGAGTCGTACTTGGGATGACGGTCGCCCACACGGCCAGGGCTGGTGGGCTCCGGAATCTCCTCCTCGTTGCGGATGGCCTCGGCGGCGTATTCGATGGCGTCGACGATCTTTTTGTAGCCGGTGCAGCGGCAGAGGTGCGGGGTGAGCGCCTTGGCGATCTCCTCACGGCTGGGGTCAGGGGTGCGGTTGATCAGGCTGTTGGCCTGCATGACGATGCCGGGGATGCAGAAGCCGCACTGGATGCCGCCCTTGGCCACAAAGGCGTGCGCGAAGACCTGCTGGCGGAACTCACCCAGCCCTTCGGTGGTAGTGACGCTGGCGCCGGCCACCTTTTTCATCGGCGTGACGCAGGAGAGCACGGCCTTGCCGTTCAGGTCCACGGCGCAGCAGCCGCAGGCGGCCTGCGGCGCGCAGCCGTCCTTGGGAGAGATGATGCCCTCGTGCTCGCGGAGATAGGTGAGGAGGGGCAGCTCGGGGTCGCCGTCGTACTGTCTGGCGTGGCCATTGAGGACGAACTCCATCGGTAGCCTCCTTGGTCATGGTGCAGACATGGCGCCGCGGTGCGAAGCGTCATGCCGAAGTGCCAGTGAGTTGAATGACCCTGGCCGAAGCGCTGGCGGCGAACAGGCCAGGAGGTGTGGGCGAGGCTGTGGTCAGGAGAAACGCCGCGCCCAGGGGGGGATTTGTGCCAGTTTACACTCGAACGAGCAGTTGCGCAAGCCTGAGCCCTCGACCTTTGGGGTTTCCCTGGCAAAGCGGCGACTCGTGCTCGAACTGGATTGCGTCTTCGGCGACGACTCGCTGCCAGCAACGACAAATCCCAAGGGTCTATGGGCAGGTCAAATGCCGGTGATGCGAATCCCGGCGTTCTTGATCTTGTGCCGGATGTTGATGCCGATCAACACCGACGTCAGGCCCTCGGCCACGCTGGCGTTCTGCAGCGGGCCGGCGTCGACGCCGCGCATGCCCGCGGCCGCGCACAGGTCGAGCACCACCTGCTTGTCGGCCTTGTCGTCGCCGCAGACCAGCACGTCGCAATCCACGCTGTGGTGGGGATCGGCCAGGTGGTGGGCCGAGATGTTCTGGAAGGCGGCCACGACGCGCGCGCCCTCGCCGAGCTGCCGCGCCGCCTCTTCCGCCGCCGATAGCCCGCTGGGCAGCCGCCAGACCCGCGCCGCCTTCTCGCCCAGCGGCACGACCACCGTCAGCAGCAGCTTGCCGGCCAGCGCCTCCTTCAGCCCGGCCAACGTGCGCTCTTGCCCGCTGTAGGGCACGGCCAGCACGGCCACTTCGGCGCCGTCCAGCGCGGAGAGGTTGTCCATACCGCTGAGGTTAGCCGCAGCCGCCGGCGCCCTGGCTTGTAGCTCGGCCGCCACCTGCTGGCCCTTCTCCGTCTGCCGCGAGCCGATAATCACCTGATGGCCGGCAGCGGCCCAGCGCAGACCCAGCCCGCTGCCTTCCGGCCCGGTGCCGCCGAGGATAGCGATTTTCATGGTAAGCTCCGGAGGGGTAGACTGGTAGACAAGTGTACAAGTACACAAGGGGGAATGCGTGGTCTGCCTTGTCTACTTGTTTCCTTGTCTACTTGTCTACTTGTCTACTTCCTACAGCAGCCCTACCCGCGCGTTGAAGGCCTCGATCAGCCGATCGATCTCGTCAACCTGCGCCGGGATGCTGGTCCAGTAGTCGTCGTCGTACCACTGGGCCTGGATCTCCTCGTAGGTGCGGCCCTGCTGCTCGACCCAGGTGTAGTACTTCAGGTTGTGGATGCGCTTGCGGTCCTGGTAGGAGAGCTCCAACAGGTTGTCGGCGCGCTCGCCCAGCAGGTAGCGATGATGGGCCACGGCGGCCTCGGTGGGGCCGAAGGGGCCCTCGGCCTCTTCCAGCTCGCGCAGGCGGCTGCGGTAGAGGTCCATGGAGTCGGTGGAGAGCGTAGCCACCACGTCGTGCTCGGTCAGCTCGTAGTACTTGGCGAACTTGATGGCCGACAGCACGTTGGCGATGCCGGAGATGCCCAGCAGCGGCAACTGGCAGACCAGCTCCGTGGGCACGCCCTGCTGCACCAGGTACTCGGAGCCGGCCGGCTCGTTGAACAGGCGGATCAGCGCCATGGTCGCGGCGTCGTCGATGGCCACCACCAGGTCGGTGTTCTTGACGTTGTGGATCCAGGGCACGTGCTTGTCGCCGATGCCCTCGATGCGATGCGCGCCGAAGCCGTTCATCAGCAGCGTGGGGCACTGCAAGGCCTCGCTGGCCACGATCTTGCTGGTGGGGAACTGCTTCTTCAGGTAATCGCCGCAGGCAATGGTGCCGGCCGAGCCGGTGGTCAGAGCCACGCCGCGGTAGCGGTCCTTGGGCCCCATCACCTGGTGCAGCACCTCTTCGATAGCCGGGCCGGTGACCTCGTGGTGCCACAGGTAGTTGCCGAACTCCTCGAACTGGTTGAAGATCATCAGGTCCTGGCCGGAGCGGCGCAGCTCCCAGCACTTGTCGAAGATCTCCTTGACGTTGCTCTCGGAGCCGGGGGTTTTGATCACCTCGCCGGCTACGGTAGCCAACCAGTCGAAGCGTTCCTTGCTCATCCCTTCCGGCAGGATGGCAATGGACTCGCAGGCCAGCAGGTTGGAGTCGTAAGCGCCGCCGCGGCAGTAGTTGCCGGTGCTGGGCCAGACCGCCTTCTGGGTAGTCGGGTCGAACTGGCCGGTGACCAACCGCGGGACCAGACAACCGAAGGCCGCGCCGACTTTGTGCGCGCCCGTGGGGAACCACTTGCCGATCAGCACGACAATGCGGGCCGGCACGCCGGTCAGCGCCGGCGGCAGCTCGAGAAAGTTGACGCCGCCGAACTCACCGCCCTTGTCCACCGGCTGGTTGTGCCAGGTGATGCGAAACAGGTTGAGCGGGTTCAGGTCCCACAGGCCGACGTCGTCCAACCGGCGCTTGATGGTATCGGGGATCAGCTCCGGATGGCGCATCTGCTTGAAGGTAGGGATGATGATATTGCGCTCGCGCGCCCGCTGCACCGCGCGCTCGAGACGGTCTTCGTGGATGGTTAGGTCGATCATGGGGGGTGTCCTGTTGTTTCTGGGTGATCGGTGATCGGTAGCCGATGAACGGTGAACGGTATTCGGACGCCTATTCACCGTTCACCGTTCACCGTCTGCATCACGCGCTGTAAATCCACCAGGTCCGGCTCGACGCGGTACGGACGCGTGCCGGCCTGCTCGACGGCGGTCATGGCGCTCTTGACGTCTTTCAGGCCGCTGCCGGTGTTGATGACGACGATGCGGTCGTCGGGGCTGACGAGGCCCTGCGCCGCGGCCTTGACCAGGCCGGCGTAGCCGGCTGCGCCGGCCGGCTCGGCGAAGACGCCGCAGCCGCGGGCCAGCACAGGGATGGCCGCCAAGATCTCGTCGTCGGTCACGGTGACGTAGGCGCCGCCGGTGTCGACGACTGCGGCCATGGCCTTGATGCGGTCGCGCGGCAGACCGGCGCTGATGCTGTCGGCCACGGTGTGGGCGTCGATAGGCGCTTTCTCCAGCACGCGCAGGCCGTGCAGCCCGGCAGCCCAAGCCTCGGCCATGAAGTTGCTGCCGGCCGCTTGCACGCCGTAGATGCGCGGCATCTTGTCGATCCAGCCCAGCGCGTACAGGTCCTTCAGCCCCTTGTGGACGCCGCCGATGATGCAGCCGTCGCCCACGCTGACGAAGATGGCGTCGGGCGCCTGCCAGGCGAGCTGCTCACAGATCTCGAAGCTGACCGTCTTCTTGCCCTCGGACATGTACGGGTTGAAGCCGGTGTTGCGGTTGTACCAGCCGTAAGCGTCGGCGGCCCGCAGGCAAAGCTCAAAGGCATCGTCGTAGGTGCCGTGCACCAGCATCACCGTGGAGCCGAAGGTGAGCAATTGGGCGATCTTGGCCGGCGGCGCAGTCTCAGGCACGAAGATGACGTTGGGCTGCTGCACGCTGGCGCACAGGCCACTGAGCGCGGCCGCGGCGTTGCCGGTGCTGGCTGTGGTGATGATCTGGGCGCCCTTCTCTCGCGCCCTGACCACGGCGATCGCGCTGGCGCGGTCCTTGAAAGAGGCGGTGGCCTGCCGGCCGTCATCCTTGATCCACAGGTGCTGCAAGCCGAGTTGCCTGGCCAGCCGCGGCGCCTCGTACAGCGGCGTCCAGCCCACCGCCAGCGGCGGCGTGGGCGCATCAGGCGCAATGGGCAGCAACGGCTTGTAGCGCCAGATCGAGTAGTCGGGGTTGGCCGCCAGCGTAGCCGGGCTGAAGCTCAGGCTGATCAGCCCGTAGTCGTACTGCACGTCCAGAATGCCCTCGTACCCGTGGTCAGGGCAGACATAGTCCACCTCGTCGGGCTGGTATTCCTTGCCGCAGATCAGGCATTTGAGGGAGGTGATGTGGTTCATGATCTGATGGGGGTAGACAAGTAGACAAGTACACAAGGAAACAGGGGGGCGTGCGCAATGACGAGGTCTCTTCCCTTGCCTACTTGCCTACTTGCCTACTTGCCTACTTACCTACTTGTCTACTTCACTCCGCCACAATCCACGTCCCCGTCTTCCCATCCAGGGCATCGACGATGTGAGCGGGGTCGGTGATCAGGCCCTTGCCCCGGGGGTTGGCCTCGAGGAAGGCGATCATGGCCTCGATCTTGGGGCCCATGCTGCCGGAGAGGAAATGGCCCTCGGCGTAGTACTGCTTGGCCTCGCTGAGGGTCAGACGGTCGAGCCATTGCTGGTTGGGCTTGTTGAAGTTGATGGCGACCTTCTCGACGGCTGTGGAAATGAGGAAGACGTCCACCTTCATCTCGGCGGCCAGGAGCGAGCTGGCGCGGTCCTTGTCGATCACGGCAAAGACGCCCTTGAGCAGGCCGTGCTCATCCTCGATCACGGGGATGCCGCCGCCGCCCACGCCCACGACGATGAAGCCGTTAGCGATCAAGGTCTTGATGGCGTCCAGCTCGATGATCTTCAGCGGCTGCGGCGAGGCGATCATGCGCCGCCAGCCGCGGCCGGCGTCCTCTTTGACCGTCCAGCCTTCCTTCTCAAATTGACGCGCCTTGTCCTCGGTGGTGAAGCCGCCGATGCCCTTGGTGGGGTTGACAAAGCCGGGGTCGTTGCGGTCCACCAGCACCTGCGTCACCACGGCCGCCACCTGGCGCTGGATGCCGCGCTGGGTGAACTCGTTGTCCAGGGCTTGGGAGATCATGTAGCCGATGGAGCCCTGGGTGTCGGCGCCGATCACGTCCAGCGGGGTCTGGTGCACCTCGCCGGCGGCCAGCTCGTTGCGGCGCAGGATGAAGCCGACCTGCGGGCCATTGCCATGGGTGACGATCACGTTCCAGCCGCGCTCGATCATGTCGGCGATATGCCGGCACGTCTCGCGCACGGCGTTGAACTGGGACGCCACATCCTCGTGCGACTTATCGATGATCAGGGAGTTGCCGCCGACGGCGACGACGGCGGTCTTGGGGGTGGTTTGAGTCATAGGGTTCCTCGTGGGGAGACAAGTAGACAAGTAGGCAAGTAAACAAGTAGACAAGGGGAGGGCGAGAGGTTATGGATATTCCCAGGTATCTTGGTCATTGGGGATGTCGGGGAATTCGGGATCGACCATGGGATAGTAGATAGCCCGTTCCTCAGCGATCAAGCGCTCGCCGTAGTGGGACTGGCCTTGGCGCTGCCGCCAGACGTAGGCAATGAAGCCGTTTAGGGCTCGCTCACCTTCGCGGCCCAAGTTGTAAAGCTCCTGATAACGTTGGTCGTCGATGTAGTCAACAAGGTCATGAGCCGTGATGACGTGGTTGATCGTCTCGTTGAGCGAACCACGAGCGATGTAGTAGAAGCGTAGGCTGTCCAAGTAGTGATATCGTCCATAGCCTTCGGCAATGTTCGCCATCACGCTCTTCGATGCCCGGCGCACCTGCGAGGTGAGATCGTAGCGCTCCCAAACCGGCAGCGCCTCGGCCACCCTGTGACACTCGATCATCAACTGCCGCGCCAACTGCCAAGCCTTCAAATCCTCGAAGCCTTTGCTCTGCGCCTCACCATCCCGGTTCGCCTGCTTCATCGCAACCCTCTCCTTGTCTAACTGTTCCTTGTCTACTTGTCTACTTCCATCACATCGTCAACGCCATCACCGCCTTCTGCACGTGCAGGCGGTTTTCGGCCTCGTCGTAGACTACCGATTGCGGGCCGTCGATGACGCCATCGGTGACCTCGATGTTGCGGTCGGCGGGCAGCGGGTGCATGTAAATAGCGTCGGGCTTGGCCAGGGCCATCTTGCGCTCATCGGTGATCCAATGGCTGTACTTCTTGATGATCTCGGCGCCCTCGGCGGGGTCTGGGGTGTGGACCATGGCGCCCCACGACTTGGCGTAGACGATGTCGGCGTCCTTGAAGGCCGCCTCCATGTCGTCCATCACCTCGAAGCCGACGCCGAACTTGCGCGCCTGCTCTTGCGCCATGTCCATGATCTCCGGCATCAGCTTGAACTCCGGCGGATGCGCCAGGACGACGTCCAGGCCAAAGCGCGGCATCTGCAACACCAGCGACTGCGGCACCGACATGGGCTTCTGGTAGGAGGCCGCATAGGCCCAGGAGACCACCATCTTCTTGCGGCGCAGATCACGGCCCTTCTTCTCGACGATGGTCATCAGATCGGCCAGGATCTGGAAGGGGTGGTAGATGTCGCACTGCATGTTGAGCACCGGCACGCGCGAGGCCTTCGCCACGCCGTTGAGGTAGCCGTTGCCCACGCCCCAGTCCACGTGGCGGATGGCGATGCCGTCGAAGTAGCGGCCAAAGATCTCGCCGATCTCCTTGGGGGTGTCGCCGTGGGCAATCTGGGTGGTGCGGCTCTCGATGAAGGCTGCGTGGCCGCCCAACTGGGCCATGCCGGCCTCGAACGAGCCGCGGGTGCGGGTGCTGCTAAAGAAGAAGAGCATGGCCAGCACCTTATCGCGCAAGTACGCGTGCGGCTCGTTCAGCGCCCGCTTGCGCTTCAGGTCGAACGCCACGTCGAGAACCGTCTCGACCTCTTCCTTGCTGAAATCCAGGTCGCCGATCAGGTCGCGACCGTGTAGGTAGGTTTGCATGTCAGTTCGCTCCTGTGTGAGGGTAGACAAGTAGGCAGGTAAACAAGTACACAAGGTCAGAGTGTGCTCCATGCAGCCTTGCATCCATTTGCCTTGTCTACTCCTCACTTGTCTACTTGTCTACTTGTCTACCTGTTTCCTTGTCTACCTGTTTCCTTGTCTACTTGTCTACTTGTTTCCTACTCCATCGCCCCCAACACCAGCGCCAGCAGCGCCATGCGCATCACCACGCCGTTGAAAGCCTCCTGCCAGTAGCGGGACCACTTGGTGATGTCCACGTCCAGCGGGATCTCGTCCATGCGCGGCAGCGAGTGCAGCAGGATGGCGTCGGACTTGGCCTTGCTGGTCAGCAGCTCGCGAGTGATCTTGAAGGCGGCCGGGGTCAGGCTACGATCGGTGGCGGCCTCCTGGCGGGCCTTGGTGTAGTCGGGCTGGATCACCGGCTCCACCAGGATCACGTCGGCGTCGGCGATGACTTGCTCGATGTGCTCGGCCTCGCTGAAGTTCAGCGCGTACTGGCGGAAGTCGGCCTTGTATTGCTCCGGCATGCGCATGTCGGGCGAGCCGGGGAAGAGCGCGTCGGCGGCCGGGCCGATGAAGGTGATAGGGCAGTCGAACTGGGTCAGCGCGTAGCCCAGCGAGTGCATGGTGCGCATGCGCATGTCACCCACCGCCACCCAGCGCAGGCCGTCGATGCGGCCCTTCTCGCGCAGCACGGTGTACAGGTCGGTCAGGATCTGCGTGGGGTGCTCGCCCCAGCCGTCGCCGCCGTTGATGATCGGCACGCTGGCCCACTGCGCGGCCTCGTGCGGTGCGCCCTGCTGGAAGTGGCGCATCACGATGACGTCGCCGTAGAACTCCAGCATCTTGACCGTGTCCTTGATCGACTCCTGGTACCAGTCGCCGGCGCGCGTCATCTTGGGATCGGCGAAGCCGGTGACGTGGCCGCCCAGGCGGTGCATAGCCGCCTCATGGGCCAGACGGGTGCGGGTGGACGGCTGGTAGAAGGCCGTCACCAGCGTCTTCTCCTTGAGCATGTCCACGTTGCGGCGACTGCGAGCAATGGGCTCCATTTTTGCGGCCACATCGAAGACGTGGAAGAACTCGTTGCGTTCGAACTCTTTGAGGGACAGGATGTCCCGACCGGCAAAGCTGCGCATGATTTGTAACTCCTTACAAGATAGTAGAGGCGAACATCTCGCGATGCCCGCTCATGTGAGTGAACTATTCCCAGGCCTGCGCCAGCCGCAAACGGATCACCTTATCCTGGAACAAGGCCTCGGAGAACACGATGGGAAGGTTGGCCCTGTCGTAAAAAATCTGGTCAAGCTTGAGCAGCGGGGCTACATCGCACTGCAGCACACGACACGTATCGGCATCAGGCAGCACGGCCTGGATGTCGAAGATTGCGTAGTTGATGGGGGTGTTGTGATAACGCTGGACGAACTCGCTCAGGGGTAGCGAACCGTCGCACTGTTCCGCCGGCACGTGAAGGACGTGAAGCGGCACGGCGGTGTGAGTGTAGACCACAGGCAACTCACCAGCGTAGAACAAGCGCGTCAAGCTGAGCACAGGCTTGCTTTCGGTCAATCCCAGCACCTGCATCTCGCGAGGGTTGATCGGGCGTACCTCTTGGTGCAGCAACTGAATGCGCGCCGAGAAGCCGCTGTTCTCGATCAAGCGGGTGAAATTCCACAGACCGCCCAGCCGCGTGGGAATGCGCTCGATGTGGGCATTGACATAGGTGCCATCGCCCTGCTTGCGCAGCACCAATCCCTCGCCGGCTAACTTCGCCAGAGCGCCACGAATCGAGGCGCGACTGACACCAAACTCAGCAGCCAGTTCACTCTCGGAAGGAAGCCGGCTGCCGGGCACGTAGGTTTGGTCCCGGATTCGCTCCGAAAGAATGGCGTTGATTTGGCTGGTAACGGACTTGCGGGGTTCGATCAACATCGATCTTGATGGCCCTGAGGTGACCGCAGAGGAAAATTACTCAGACGACAATCGTCTGACAACTGCAATCATAGCATGAAGTCTCCCAGGTGTCAACAGGTTTCTATGGCGAATTTTCGCCGAATATGACAAAGATCATGGCAAAGTAAAGCGGATCATGGCATAATGAAACTGTCGTGCAAAGGCGCACTACCCTGAGGGCTGGCCGTTGTGGCAGCGCTGACCCATCGGGGAACAGTCCACTTTCAAAGGAGAAAGCAACAATGACGACAGCAGTGATGGAGCCAAAGGTCAAGGTGAGCACCAACGGCCATCAACCCAAGGCCGCGGTTGATCTCAACCCCTTTGCGATCGCTCAGCAACAGTTGGACGAGGCCGCCGAGCTTCTCGATCTGGACAAACCCACCCATGAGATGCTGCGATGGCCCATGAGGGAGATGCGATTCACCATTCCGGTGCGAATGGATGACGGCAAGATCAAGGTGTTTCACGGCTATCGAGTGCAGTACAACGATGCGCGCGGGCCAGCCCAGCGCGGCCGGCGCGTTGCGGTTGCGCCCCAGGCTGTAGCCCATGCGCAGGAACATGACCCCGATGACGATGCCGACCAGCAGGCCGGCGATGCCGAAGATGGCGTTCCAGTCGCCGCCGCCCAGGCGCAGGTAGGCGCGCCAGGGGCAGCCCAGGAAGACCAGCGCGCCGATCACCGCGAACATACCCAACAGGAAGCGGGCTAACGGCGCGGAGCCGGTGCGCGGCCGGAACTCACGGAAGATGAGGGCCGCGACCAGCGATCCCAGGACAAAGCCGATGATCTCAGGACGGATGTACTGCACCGGCGCGGCGCGGTGCAGCCCCAGAGCGCCGGCGATGTCGCGGCTGAAGCAGGCCACACAGATGCCCATGTTGCCGGGATTGCCCAGCTTGACCAAGATAGGCGCCAGCACGCCCACGGCGATGCCGGTGATGATCGGTCCCCAGCGGGACGCAAAGAAACGACCGAGAGACGACATGGCGGTTCCTCCGTTGTGGAAAAGTGGGTGCGGCGCAACGCCAGCCCACCCTTCCCCAACGATGGAACGGAACGAGACGGGAATGGGGATCAGCGGGGGGAGGGAGAGGAGGCGAGCGCCATGCGGTTGGCTAGTCGATGCAACCCGTGCATCGCAACGCTAATGGCTCACGTGCGGCGGTGTCGTAAAACCACGGCGTTACCTCCTTTTTCAGGGTCAGTCGCCAGAAACAGTCTTGAAAACGACATGTGCAGTGTATCACGAACAATGAGTTTTAACAAAACAAGCAGGTATTCAGTGCAGCATCCGCCCCACGAGCCGCAGGGAGATGCTTCGGGGGACCTCAGCATGACACTTCTGGCGGCTTCTCAGAGACTATGAAGGGGGCGAGGGTGCATCCCAGTTTGGGGGCGGCAAACCCTTCGGGTCTTTGGCCTAAGGCTAGCGAGTGTCTCGACGCGATGAGACCCGAAGGGTTTGCCCCCAACGTGGGATACACCGGGGGGGCGATGCCATGTTGCCAGACTGAAGGGAGGGTGATATACTACCGAATGTCGTTACCACAACAGGGATAGCTCCATGGCACCGTTCGGCGAAAACGCAAGCGAGAATGACCTCGACCTGACCCCTGGCAGCCAGCCTGCGCCGGCCGAAGCGCGCGCCATGCCCCAGGAGCAACGCCTGTCGACCATGGCCGAGCTGGCCAGGATGACCGACCTGATCTCGACCCTGGCCCACGAGATGCGCACGCCGCTGACCTCGATCAAGGGCTATTCGACGGCGCTGTTGATGGAGGACGTCACGTTTTCGCCGGAGACCCAGCGGGAGTTTCTCCAGTTCATCGACGCCGAGTGCGACGTGCTGGAAACCCTCATCCATGATTTCCTGGAATCAGCCGTCATCGACGCAGGCATGATGCGCCTGGAGATCCAGCCGGTGAAGCTGCCGCCGCTGCTGAAAGGGGTCGTGGACGACATCGCCCGGCGCACCCAGATCCACCGCTTCGTGGTCGATTTCTCCAAGCGCTTTCCCATTCTGGACGCCGACCCTGACCGCATTGCCCAGGTGTTGCGCAACTTGCTGGACAACGCCGTCAAATACTCGCCCGACGGCGGCCTGATCGTGGTGCGGGGCGAGGTGCGAGAGGACGAAGTCGTCATCAGCGTGGCCGACCAGGGCGTGGGGCTGACGCCAGAGCACCTGAACCGGCTGTTCGAGAAGTACTTCCGCGCCCGGTCGGGGCCGGCTCGCCACGTCGCCGGCACGGGGCTAGGGCTGCGCATCGCGCGCGCTATCGTCGAGAGCCACGGCGGGCGCATCTGGGCCGAGAGCCAACTGGGCGTGGGTACGACGTTCTATTTCACTCTGCCCCTGGGGGGCCCAAGCCAGGAAGGCAGGGAACCGTGACACTATGAACGGAAAGATTCTGGTTGTGGATGACGAGCCGAAGCTGGTGCGCCTGGTGCGCGAGGTGTTGACGGCCACAGGCTATCAGGTGATCGCTGCCGGCAGCGGCGCCGCCGCCATCGAGATGGCAGCCATGGAGCAGCCCGACCTGGTGCTGCTGGACATCCTGCTGCCGCCCGGCCTTGACGGCTACGCAGTCTGCCGCCGCATCCGCGAGTTCTCGGACGTCCCGGTGATCATGCTGACCGCCAAGGCGCAGGAGGCCGACATGCTGCACGGCTTCGACGCCGGCGCCGACGACTACCTGACCAAGCCCTTCAGCGCCAAGGAGCTGGTGGCGCGGGTCAAGGCAGTGCTGCGGCGCACCAAGCGGGCCGGCGAGACGGAAAGCACGACGCTGGCCTGCGGCGGCCTGGAGATCGACTTCGCCCGCTGCACGGTGAAAGTAGACGGTGAGCCGGTAGCGCTGACCCGCACCGAGTACGCGCTGCTGCGCCAGTTGGCCCAGCACCCTAACCGAGTGATGTTGCACCAGGACCTGTTGGCAGCCGTCTGGGGGGCCGAGTACCTGGACGACGTGGACTATCTACGCGCCTACATCCGCTACCTGCGCCGCAAGCTGGAGCCTGATCCCTCCAATCCTCAGTACATCGTCACCTCGGCGGGAATTGGCTACATGCTCGTCTGTCCAGAAGAGGCGGGATGACAAAACGGCACGGGAGGCTGCACTAGACTACCTAGCGCTGTTGGCTCGTCCATCTTGACGTCCTCGCAACAAGACCGTGAGGTAGCTAGTACACGCTGGCTGAAACCTCTCGGCAGTTTGGAGTCGAGGCTTCAGCCGGGTTTGGCGCTTAGAGGCTGTTTGAAAAGCCCCAGACCGGTGGTTAGAAACCCACCGGCTCACAGTACAAAGGCCCCTCAGGGCCTGAGATCCAGCGGCTGAGAGCCTGCCCTGAGCAAAGCCGAAGGGCCGCTTCGTACTTTCAGCCAGATGGTTTCAACCTCTGATTCCGGTGGCGAAGGTCTTTTCAAACAGCTTCTTAGACCCGGCTGAAGCCTCGACTCTAAACTGAAGACCGATTTCTGCCGAGGTGGACTAGGCTCTGTTTTCATGGATTTTTCATGCCGGCAAGCCGGTTTTCTATGAGATTTCCATGCAGTCCGTGTTATCATCATGGGGAGTCCGTTCGGGCCAAAGCCCGCCCGCTTAAGTCCTAACTACTGCACAAGGAGGTGCAGACATGGATGGGGTTTCGGATGTCAAAGATCTGTCTGGCATGTCCGAAGCCGTTTTGGCCCAGGCCATAGAGGACTGCGTCCAGCAGGTACACCTGGACAACTCTCAGACTGCCATCGATCGCCTCAGGGCAGGGGACACACTGGTATGCGAACACTGCAACCGTAGCCTCGCCGCACAAGTGGCTGCGTGTTTGGGCGCGCTGGACGAGAACATCCAGGCCGCCTACCTGTGCGACTATGACGCCCCCACGGAGCTTCCATGCTCCGAAGAGGCGGGACGGGCGCTGCCCATTCATCTGATCGTCCAGGCCACCCGCAAGACGGCTGCGTTGCACGCGGTCGTGGAGACGTGGGACCGCGCCTTGACGCGTCGCTACGCAGAGTTGGTCGGCCGCCGGCCGGCGCGCATGTTGGATGTGCAGATCGTCGACACTACCGATGTGGTGAGGCGCATCGGCTATGGCGCCGTGCTCGCCTCGCAACATCATTCCCCCACCGAGGTTTGGAAACGCTAGAACACCCCTGAGCACCCACGAGGTGCCGGGCACTTGGCAAGTGCCCGGCACCTGATAACGGACACAATCTCATCCAATGGAGGATGGCAACGTGATCGATTTTGAACCATGCCAATTGGCAGAGTCGATTCAGCCGGGCGAGGCCGCAGCCCCTCTCATCTCGGTGCTAGAGGAGATCCAGGCCAAGTACCGCTATTTGCCGCGCGAGGCGCTGATCTTGATCAGCGAAGGGTTGGGTTTGCCGCTCAGCCAGGTCTACAGCGTGGCTACCTTCTACAACGCCTTCAGCTTGATGCCGCGCGGCCGGCACAACGTCTGCGTCTGCGTGGGCACGGCCTGCCACGTGCGCGGGGCGATGCCTGTGCTGCAGCGGCTGCAAGAGCTGCTGCACATCCAGCCCGGCGAGACCACGCCCGACTGGAACTACTCGCTGGAGACGGTCAACTGCCTCGGCGCCTGCGCGCTGGGCCCCATCGTCGTGGTCGACGGCAAGTACTCGGGGCAGATGGTGGCCGGCAAAGTGGATGAGCTGCTGGCGCAGATCGAGCAGGCCGACCAGGTGGAGGCATAGGGCTATGACACAACTTACAGCGAAGATGCTGCACTCCCCCGCCGATCTGGCAGCCCTGCGCGAGGCCATCGTCGCCGGCCGCAATCCCAACCGCACCTGCATCACCCTGTGCGGCGGCACCGGCTGCCGCGTCTATGGCAGCGAGAAGGTGCTGCGCGCCCTGCGCAGCGAGATTGAGCGCAGCGGCGTGGCGGCCGACGTGCGCATGACCGGCTGCCACGGCTTCTGCGAGCAGGGCCCGCTGCTGGTGGTGCAGCCGCAGGGCATTTTCTACAAGTCGGTCCAGGTGGACGACGTCCACGAGATCGTTACCAAGACCGCCGGCCGCCAGCAGGTGCTCGAGCGCTTGCTCTACACCGACCCGGTGCGGAGCGAGAAGGTGGTGCACGAGCACGACGTGCCCTTCTACGCCCGCCAGACGCGCAACCTGCTCGACCTCAACGGCCTGATCGACCCCACCAGCATCGAGGACTACATCGCGGCCGGCGGCTACACCGCGCTGGCCAAGGCCCTGAGCCAGATGACGCCAGAGCAAGTGATCGACGAGGTCACCCGCTCTGGGCTGCGCGGGCGGGGTGGCGCCGGCTTTCCCACCGGCGTCAAGTGGAAGCTGTGCCGCGATGCGCCGGGCGACGTCAAATACATCATCTGCAACGCCGACGAGGGCGACCCCGGCGCGTATATGGACCGCAGCATCGTGGAGGGCAACCCGCACCGCGTGCTGGAGGGCATGGTCATCGGCGCCTACGCCATGGGCGCCGCGCGCGGCTTCGTCTACATCCGGGCCGAGTACCCGCTGGCCGTGCAGCACCTCAAGATCGCGCTGGAGCAGATGCGCCAGCACGGCCTGCTGGGCGAGAATATCCTCGGCTCCGGCTTCAACTTCGACATCGAGGTGCGCATCGGCGCGGGGGCCTTCGTTTGCGGCGAGGAGACCGCGCTGATGGCCTCCATCGAGGGCCGCAGCGGCGAGCCGCGCCAGCGCCCCCCCTTCCCGGCGCAAAGCGGCCTGTGGGGCAAGCCCACCAACATCAACAACGTCAAGAGCTGGGCCAACGTGCCGCTGATCATCGATCGCGGCGCGAACTGGTTCGCCAGCATCGGCACCGAGACCAGCAAGGGCACCGGCGTCTTCTCCATGGTGGGCAAGATCAACAACACCGGCCTGGTGGAGGTGCCGCTGGGCATCAGCCTGCGCGAGCTGATCTACGGCATCGGCGGCGGCGTGCCCCACGGCAAGGCCTTCAAAGCTGCGCAGATCGGCGGGCCGTCGGGCGGCTGCATCCCGGCCGCGCACCTGGACACCCCCATCGACTACGAATCGCTGGGCAAGCTGGGCGCGATCATGGGCTCCGGCGGCCTGGTGGTGGCCGACGAGGACACCTGCATGGTGGACCTGGCGCGCTACTTCATGAGCTTCACCCAAGAGGAGTCGTGCGGCAAGTGCACGCCCTGCCGGGTGGGCACCAAGGCCATGCTGGCTACGCTGGAGCGCATCTGCGCCGGGCAGGGCCGGCCGGGCGACATCGAATACCTAGAGGAGCTGGCCCACGAGGTCAAGGTCTCGTCGCTGTGCGGCCTGGGCCAGACCGCGCCCAACCCGGTGCTGACCACCATCCGCTACTTCCGCGACGAGTACGAGGCGCACATCCTGGAGCACCGCTGCCCCGCCCGGGTCTGCCAGGCGTTGGTGCGGGCGCCCTGCGTCAGCGCCTGCCCGGCCGGCGTAGACGTGCCGGCCTACCTGGCGCTGGTGGCCCAGGGCCGCTACGCCGAGGCGCTGGCCGTGCACCGCGACGCCAACCCCTTCGCCTCCATCTGCGGCCGCGTCTGCCCGGCCTTCTGCGAGGAGGTCTGCAAGCGCGGCGGCGTGGACGAGCCCATCGCCATCCGCCACGTCAAGCGCTTCATGGCCGACCACGAGTACGAGGTGCCCTGGACGCCGCCACGGCTGGCTCCGCCCAAGGAGCAGAAGATCGCCGTGATCGGCGCAGGGCCGTGCGGCCTGACCGCCGCGCTGCGCCTGGCCCAGCAAGGCTACGGCGTCACCGTCTTCGAGCGCATGCCGGAGCCGGGCGGCATGATGACCTACG
>DAOUBX010000016.1:0-12884 GCA_034432445.1 Anaerolineales bacterium | reverse complement strand
CCGCCAAGCCCCGTTGACGGGGCGCCGTTTTCCAGCCGGGGGACTTCATCCCCCGGAGGTCGCCGCCAACGCACGACTCGCATACCCAGCTCCATAGTCGGGTTAATCTGTTAATGTCCAACAGCGTGCTAGAGTGCACACCACGAGCCAAATCGTGAACTACTGAATTTACCCATGACCAATCTACCAACTTACGACCTTATCGTCATCGGCGGCGGCCCGGCCGGGTCCACTGCGGCGTTGCGCGCGCGTGAGCTGGGCGCGTCCGTGGCCCTGGTCGAGCGGGGCGCGATGGGCGGCACCTGCACCAACGACGGCTGTGTGCCGACGCGGGTCCTGGCTCGCGCCGCGCGGCTGATGGCCATCGCCGACCAGTACGCCGACTACGGCATGGACGTGGCGCGGCCGGAGCTGGATTTCCAGCGCCTGCTGGCCCGCACCCAGGCCATCGTCTACGAGATCCACGAGAAGAAGCAGCTCATCAGCCACCTGGAGGCGGCCGGCGTGACGGTCTACGCGGGCGTGGGCGAGGCAGCGTTCGTGGACCCGCACACCGTGGCGCTGCCCGACGGCCGGCAGTTGCGCGGCGAGCGCTTCATCCTGGCGGCCGGCGGCCGCGCGCGGCGGCTGGACTTCCCCGGCGAGGAGCTGGCGCTGACCCACAGCGACATCTGGCGCTTGCAGGCCTTGCCGCGCTCGGTGGCGATCGTTGGCGGCGCGGCCACGGGGTGCCAACTGGCCGCCATCTTCAACGCCTTCGGCAGCGCTGTGACCGTGCTGGACGTGGCCCCGCGCATCCTGACGACCGAGGACAGCCATGTGTCCCAGGCCATGACCGCAGCCTTCGGTCGCCGCGGCATCGCCGTCGTGACCGGCATCGGCGGCATCGAGCGCATCGAGCGGGCCGGCAAGGAGCTGGCGCTGGTCTACAAGCGGGGCGGCGACGTGGAGACGCTGCGAGCCGAGGCCGTGGTGCTCTCAACCGGCTGGCTGGGCAACCTGGACGGCCTGAACCTGGCCGCAGCGGGCGTGCAGACCGATGGCCGCTACGTCATCGCCGACGAGACCTGCCGCACCTCCGCGCCGCACATCTTCGCGGCCGGCGACATCGATGGCCGCATGATGCTGGTGCAGAGCGCGGGCTACGAGGCGCGGATCGCGGCCGAGAACGCCGTGCTGGGCGGGCAGGGTCGCAAGGAGTACCAGATCGTGCCCCACGGCGGCTTCACCAACCCCGAGTACGCCAGCGTTGGCCCCACCGAGGAGCAGGCGCGCCAGCAGCGTGACGTGGCCGTGGCCGTCGTGCCCTACGCCGACCTGGACCGGGCGGTGATCGACGGCCGCACCGAGGGCTTCTGCAAGCTGATCGTCGACCGGGAGACCCACCGCCTGGTGGCTGCGCACGTGGTGGGCGAGCAGGCGCTGGAGATCGTCCACGTGGTGGCGGCCGGCATGGCCGCCGACATGTGGGTCGAGCAACTGGCCGAGCTGCAGATCGCCTACCCCACCTTCACCGCCATCCTGGGCCTGGCCGCACGGCGCATCGTGGCCGAGCTGGGCGTCATGCCGCTGACCCCCGAATGGCGCACGCTGGGCCGGGCGCCGGCTGAGTGGGAACGCAGCGAGTAGCGTGTTCGTGTCATCGTGTCATCAGGTAGGCTGCTGCTTTGTCGTGCAACGGAAGCGCGGCTATAATCGTGTTATGTCTTGACTGAGTTCGGACTGGAGGATGCTATGGTGATGCAGCTTGCCGTGAACGAGATGACCGCTGCCCAGTTAGAACAGGTCGCGCGTGAGAAGAACACGACACCCCAACGCCTGGCCGAGCAGGCTATTCGCGAGTTCCTGCGCAGCGAGGCGCGTCGCAAGATGCAACGCGAGATGAATGCGTTTTTCCAGCTCCACGCGCGACTGTTGGCGGATCATGCCGGCGACTACGTGGCGATCCATCAGGGCAAGGTGATTGACCACGACGCCGACCAGCTTGCTCTCTTTCAGCGGGTCGAGCAGCGCTATGGCGACACCCCTGTGCTGATCAAGCAGGTGTTGGCCGATCCTGAAGAGGAGTATACGTTTCGTTCGCCCACGTTGGAAGGCGCGGCATGAGGGTGCTGACTTATCCGTACAGCCCCGCGTATTCGCCGTCCATGCCAGTGGTTGAGCTGGGTGTGAGCCGGCCCGGCGCGCGGCAGCCCGCCCAGGTGATCACTGCAGTCGTCGATTCCGGCGCCGACGGCACGCTGCTTCCCATTGACGTGTTGGAGGCGGTGAACGCGCGATACGTGGGAGAAGCTGTCATTCGGGGGATCTCCGGCAGCAGGCAAGGGGTGAGCATGTACCTGGCGACTTTGCACGTTGGCTCCCACGTGCTCAAGGCAGTTCGGGTTGTAGCAATCCCAGAAGGCGGCGAGGCCATCCTGGGGCGAAATGCATTGCAATTCCTGGTGGTGACACTCAACGGCCCAGCGGCAACGACCGAGATCAGCGCCTGATCGAAGCGCCTCTCGTAACGCTTTCCGTAACGTTTCTTGGACGGGGGCCTGATATCTTACGGTTCAGGTGGCTCGTTTGCACCGTCGAACGCCAGTGGCACGCCTGGAAGCGCGTCAATACGCATGCGTTGGCGACAACCATTCGGGCGCCAGGCACATGCGCTCGATTTGTAGTCAAAGTCGGCTATGCGGACATGCTTGTCAATGCAGACGCAAGCGCCCGGCGCCTAGGGCTGAGTAGTCGCCCGTGGTGAAAATCGGCCATCGATGGAGGTTGATGTTGAAAGCCAAGTCAAAAACGACGACAATCGTTGTCTGGCTGGTGATAGGAACGCTGATCGGTCTGTCCCTGCTGAGCCTGTACTACGGATTTATGACCGACCAGCCTGGGGCGTCAGACGGTTTTGTGCCAGCGGATGTTTTGTGGGGACTAGTACCGGTGGCGTTCGCCCTGCTGGCCGGCTTGATTCTGTTGCGTCAGCCGCGCAACGTCATCGGTTGGTTGCTCCTGTTGCCGGCCGTCGCGATGGCCCCGGATGGGCTCTTGTGGACATACTTCTTGAGCTTCTCAGGTGCGCCGAACCAGCCGTCGGCCGTGTTCTTGCTGGCGCTGTGGTTCTTCGGTTGGTCCTGGCTCTTGCTGATCTTCCCCATCTTTTTCATCCTGCAGTTGTTTCCGACCGGCAAGGCTGTGTCGCCCCGCTGGCAGTGGGTTACGGGCTATTCTCTGCTGGTTTGCCTCCTCTTCTTCGTACTGCTTGCCTTCAGCCCGTCCATCGGACGCGAAGAGCTCGGTTGGCTGGTGCCGAATCCGGTCGGATTGGTTGGTGAAGTCAGGCTGGAGGGCGTGGGTTTGGCGATCTTCGCCGTTGGACTTCTCAGCATGACCCTCTTGTCCGTGGCTTCGATAGCCGTTCGCTTCCGACGCGCCATAGCGGTCGAACGGGAACAGATCAAATGGCTGTTCTTTGCCTGTGGCATCTTCGCCGCCGTCTATCTCAGCCAGATCCTGCTCAATGTCGTCGGCTTGTCCGGTCAAGGATGGGTATCGGCGCAGTGGTGGTATCTGTTGGGACCGCTGGCCCTGATGACCATCCCCCTCGCGATCGCCATCGCCATCCTGCGCTATCGACTGTGGGACATCGACGTCATTATCCGCAAGACGCTGGTGTATTCGGCGCTGACCGCGCTGCTGGCGCTGGTCTACTTCGGCAGCGTCATCCTGTTGCAGCGGCTGGTCGGCGCCGTGACCGGCACCGAGCAATCGACGTTGGCCGTCGTGGTCTCGACGCTGGTCATCGCCGCCCTGTTCACCCCGCTGCGCCGGCGCATCCAGGATGCCATCGACCGCCGCTTCTACCGCAAAAAGTACAACGCCCAGCAGGTGCTGGCCCAGTTCGCCCAGACCGCAAGGGACGAGACCGACCTGGACGCACTGCTGGCGGAGCTGGTGCGGGTCGTGGATGAGACGTTGCAGCCGGAGCACGTCAGCGTCACGCTGTTCGACACCGCGTCAACTCAGGGGCGCCGATAGATGTCGTGGGTGCCGATGTTGCGAAAGACGTAGGTGCTCTCCCCCTTAGTGGGATCGCGCTCGATGTGAAAGGTGAACACGTATTGCAACGTGATGTGGCCTTCCCAGATGTCTGGATGGCCCTGCATCTTGCGAATGCGCAGCGAAGGATGAAAGGGCGGTTCTTCTGCTCCGTCCTGGAAGCGACGAAACGCCTCGCGCGCTCGTTCCTTGATGTCTGCTGGCAGCGCGGCGTAGGCTTCCCAGAAGGTCTGCGTGGGACGAAACTTCATTGCTGATCAAGGAACTCGATCATGTCGTCCACGGTTTCGAATGTCTCAAACCGGCCTTCAGCAATGGCCAGGTCCGCAGCGCGTTCCTTGTCTTGCCACTCCGGCGACCAGAAGTAGCTCTGCTCGGCGGCTGTGCGCAGCGCTTCCAGAATGATCTCTTGCGCGGAAGCGCCGTGTCTACCGCTGGCTGCCAGTTTTGCCAGTGCGTCCCGTATGCTGTCTGTCTGGTCGAGCGGTACAGTCACAACCAACTGCGGCCGTTGAGCGTCAGCCATATCCAGTCGTACATCCGGTTGGTAGCGATAAGACATGCGGTTTCACTCCATGATCGTAATCCAGATTATCGTTTAACGATTGTACAAACTCTCTGAAGTCTGGGCTGAGTATCATCGGTCCAGCCGTGGAACTCGCGACGCATTGCCTCCAGCGCCGCAGACGGGCCGTTGGAGGTTAGCTTTGCCAGTAGCGGAAGTCGCTGGGCGGATCGCACAGAGCGACTTTGCGGTAGACCTTGGCAATGGTGCGCGGTTGATGCAACGTATCCATGATCGAATTGTAAAACAGATGAGTCCTGCTGGCAAATGCCCGACTGATTCCCGAATTGGCGTTGCTCGTAACGCTTTTCGTAACGTTTTTTGGACGCTGCGCTGCTACACTGGGCCTTGAACGGAGGCAAGATGGCAAGTATTCGCGATCGACTACGCAAACCGAAATCCGCTGTCGCGTCCGAGCCGGTGGCCGTTCTGTCGGCAGCGCCGGCCCCGCTGCCTGAGGTGCTGGCCCTGGACCTGGACATCGCGCCGACGGACCCGCTGCTGGCCTATCTGCACGACCACACCGGCGCAGTGGACCTGACCCGGCTCAACCTGGAGTCGCCGGCCCTGGAGCGATTGCGCGCGGCCGGCGCCATGGTGATTGCGCCGCTGGTCAGCCAGGGCGAGCTGATCGGCGTGATCAACCTGGGCGACCGCCGCAGCGAGCAGGAGTACACCAGCGACGACCGCAAGCTGCTGGACGACCTGACCGCGCAGGCCTCGCCGGCCGTGCGCGTGGCGCAACTGGTGCGCCAGCAACGCCTGGAAGCGCGCGAGCGGGAGCGCATCGAGCAGGAGCTCAAGGTCGCCCGGCTGATCCAGCAGACCTTGCTGCCGCGCGATGTGCCCCATCTGTCCGGCTGGGACGTGGCGGCCTACTACCAGCCGGCGCGCGAGGTGGGCGGCGACTTCTACGACTTCCTCTATTTCAACGACGGCCGCATCGGCATCGTGATCGGCGACGTGACCGACAAAGGGGTGCCGGCCGCGCTGGTGATGGCCACCACCCGCACCCTGCTGCGTGTCATCGGCGAGCGCCTGATCACGCCGGGCGCGGTGCTCGAGCGGGTCAACGAGCTGCTGATCGACGACATCCCGCCGCGCATGTTCGTCACCTGCCTCTACGCGCTGCTGGACCCGGCCACGGGCCGCCTGCAGTTCGCCAATGCCGGCCACGACCTGCCCTTCCACCGCAGCGCCGAGGGCGTCCACGAGATGCGGGCCACCGGCATGCCGCTGGGCCTGCTGCCCGGCATGGGCTACGAGGAGAAGGAGATCACCCTGGCCCCCGGCGACACCGTCTTTTTCTACAGCGACGGCCTGGCCGAGGCGCACAGTCCCAGCGGCGAGATGTACGGCTTCCCGCGCGTGCAGGCGCTGCTGAGCGGCTGCCATAGCCAGGACGACATGATTGCCTGCTCGCTGGACAGCCTGCGCGACTTCACCGGCGTCGGCTGGGAGCAGGAGGATGACGTCACCCTGGTCACGCTGCATCGCGCGGTTGGCAACGCCGACGCAGCCAGCGCGCCGGAGGTGGTTAGCGCAGGGGCAACCGGCGAGTGGCGCACGTTGGCCGAGATCGAGGTTCCCAGTCAGCCGGGCAACGAGCGCCTGGCCGCCGAGCAAGTGGCCGCGGCCGTGGCCGAGATCTTGCCGCCAGCCCGCCTGGAGCGCCTCAAGACCGCCGTGGCGGAAGCGACCATGAACGCCATGGAGCACGGCAATCGCTATGAGCCCGACGTGCCCGTCCAGATTTGGGTGGACGAGTCGTCGGCCGCAGTGCGGGTGTGTATCGTCGACCAGGGCGGCGGCCAGTTTCTCGGCGAGGCCGAGACGCCCGACCTGGAGGCCAAGCTGGCCGGCCTGCAGTCGCCGCGCGGCTGGGGTCTCTTCCTGATCCTGGCCATGGTGGACGAGATGAACGTCAACAGCGACGACCGCCACCACGCGCTGGAATTGATCATGAACCGGGCGGATGACGGCGACCCGGCCGCAGCCCAAGGAGCTTAGCATGACCCAGTTTCGCCCCTTCAGCGCCGACGTGCGGCAAGCAAACGGCGCAGCCATCATCGACCTGCACGGCGAGATCAACGCCAACGCCGAGGCCGTCCTCAACGGCGCCTACGCCGAGGCCACGGCGGGCCGGCCAGATCGCCTGCTGCTCAACTTCGGCGACGTGGACTACATCAACAGCACCGGCATCGCCCTGATCGTCGGCGTTCTGGCCCAGGCGCGCAAGGCTCACATCGCCCTGGTGACCTATGGCCTGAGCAGCCATTACCAGGAGATTTTCAAGATCACCCGCCTGGCCGATTTCATGGGCATGGTCAACGACGAGGCAGCGGCGCTGGCGGGGTGAACGGTGACCGGTGATCGGTGATCGGTGAGCGGTGAACGGAAGCGACGCGGGCAAGCGCTGTCCCTGGCGCTGCGCCGTAAGCGGGTCGAACGGCCGACTTGCTTAGTGCACAGCTTGCCTTTTGCATCCAACGGGCTAAAGCTCAGCCAACGATAGCGAAGCATCCCCCTGCATATGAGGCCTGGAGATGCTTCGGCGGCCCTCAGCATGACAGGGATAAGTCACGGTGTAAGGAGAATGAGAATGAGTAAGGCAAATATCACCACCCACGTGCGCCGGGTGAACGGCGTCAGCGTGATCGACATCAGCGGCGAGGTCAATGCCCAGGCGGAAGACGCCCTGGCGGCGGCCTACGCCGAGGCCAGTCAGGGCGGCGTCAAGGCCATCGTGCTCAACTTCGCCGGCCTGGAGTATATGAACAGCTCCGGCATCGGCCTGCTGGTCACCCTGTTGATCCGCGCCCAGCGCGCTAAACAGAAGCTGCTGGCCTGCGGGCTGAACGAGCACTACCGGCAGATCTTTGCGCTGACGCGGCTGAACGAGGCCATTGGCATCTACGGCAGCGAGGCTGAGGCGGTGGCGGCGGTCTGACCGGTGACCGGTGATCGGTGATCGGTGAACGGTAAACGGTGATCGGTAAACGGTGAACAGTGACCGGTGAACGGTGAGCGGACTGTGTGGAGGTTGGTGCGATGAGCGATGAGATGACGACTGAGACGGCTGGTGTCGAGCCAGCGGAGACGATGGCTGGCCAGGCGCAAGCGCCGCGGGATGCGGCAAACTGGGCGCGGCCGGTGGACAAGCTGGCTGTGGATGGGGAGCGGCCGGGCGCGCTGAACTTGAACGTGGACGGCCGCGGGCTGACCGGGCCGCTGCAAGGCTTCGGCGCGCTGTGGCAGAAGACCTACCGGCTGCCGCTGACGGGCGTCGAGGTGACGCCTGCCGAGGTGATGGCCTACTGGAAGGCGCATCTGCCGGAGCTGATGCCCGACGACAGCCGCTTCTACCCCTCCATGACCGGCGTCCAGCCCGGCGAGGTGGTGCTGATCAACGCCACCCTGCCGTCCATGTTCGGCGCGCCGCCGGTGCCCGTCTCCACCGGTGTGTTGATCCTCTACGCCGACGACGAGAGCTTCTCGGTGATGACCCCCGACGGCCACCCCGAATCGGGTTTCAACACCTTCAGCGCGCTGGACGAGGAGGGTGTCACCGTCTGCCAGATTCAATCGCTGGCCCGCGCCAACGACCCTATCTACGAGTTTGGCTTTCGCTACATGGGCGGCGGCGCGCAGCAGGAGCAGATTTGGCGGCATGTGTTGGGCCAGCTCGCCCAGCACTGGCAGGTCGAGCCGGCCATCGAGGTGCGCAAAACCTGCGTCGACAGCCGCTTGCAGTGGTCGAAAGCCAAGAACGTGTGGCATAATGCCGTCATTCGGACCACGCTGACTGCGCCGGTGCGCTGGACCAAGAAGGCGCTGGGACGCGGTGCGTAGCCCAAAAGCAACGGCATCAGGGCGCCACGGTGAAGTCCCCCAGCCACTTCACCCACGGTAATGTGCCGCGCAGCGCATTGATCAATCTTCGATCGGCCGTCCACAGGTCGCAGCCAAGCGTTTCTGCCAGAGCCAAGTAATGCGTGTCATAGGCTGTAGGCCGGTCATAACGTTGCGCCAACTCCCAGGCCCGCTCATCCAGGCCATCGGGGTGGACGAACACAATTTCCTGGCCCCTAAACGCATCGAAGGCCGCTTGCCCTGCCTCGGCGCTTATCTCGCGCCGATGCACGTGGTTGCGCAGGACGGAAACGACTTCGAAGGCTAAGTGGCACGTGGAAACTACTTCTACGCCCTTTTCGATCCACAAAGCCCAAAGCGCGTGGGCTTTGTCGCTATCGGGCTCTGGCAAGAGCAATTTGAGCACCACACTGGCGTCAACGCAGACCTGTGAGGTCATCGATCCTCTGCTCCCGCAAGGAGTTCAAGATATCGGCCGAGTCGGGCAGCAGCTCGTTAGCTCGTTCATCGGCAATTCGTCTGCGCGACTGCTTGGCTAGCTTCAAGCCTGCCAACCGTCTCTCCTGGAGCGCTGCGCCCTGTTGTTCTAGCTGCTCCAAGCGTCGCAGGTCGTCATAGCTGATCCACGCAACCATTGGTTTGCCATGGCGTTCCACCACCAGGCGCTCGCCGGAGTAAGCCACGCGTGCCATTAGCTCAGAGAAGTCCCTTTTGGCTTCGACCACCGTTACAACGCGTTCCATGTTACCTCCAAAATGGTCATAAAAGTCAGAACGATCATATTTTACGTTCGGCGCGACCCCTTGTCAAGGTGATGATCCATGGGTGAAGCGTATGACGCCGTCATCATCGGCTCCGGCCCCAACGGCCTGGCCGCCGCCATCACTCTGGCGCGCGCCGGCCGCTCGGTGCTGGTGATCGAGGGGCGCGACACGATTGGCGGGGGGATGCGCACGGCCGAGCTGACCCTGCCCGGCTTTCGCCACGACATCTGCTCGGCCGTGCATCCGTTGGGTATGGGTTCGCCTTTCTTCCGCGATCTCCCGCTCGAGCAACATGGCCTGCGCTGGATCCAGCCCGTCGCGCCGCTGGCGCATCCGCTGGATCATGGGGAGGCGGTGGTGCTGGAGCGATCCTTCGACGCCACAGCCGCGTATCTGGGGCGCGACGCCGCGGCCTATCGCCGGCTGATGCAGCCGCTGGCCGAGCGCTGGCAGGAGATCCTGGCCGACCTGCTGGGGCCGCTCAGCATTCCCAGCCATCCGCTTTCGTTTGCCCGCTTTGGCGCGGGGGCGATCCTGCCGGCCGCAACGCTGGCGCGCGCCTGGTTCCGCGGGGCGCGGGCGCGGGCCTTGTTCGCCGGCCTTTCTGGCCATTCGATCATGCCGCTGGAACGCCCATTGACCGCCGCCTACGGGTTGATGTTGGGCCTGCTGGCCCACGGCGTCGGCTGGCCCATGCCGGCCGGCGGCTCGCAGGCCATCGCTGACGCGCTGGCTTCGTACCTGCGTTCGCTGGGCGGGGAGATCAGAACCGGCTGGTGGGTGCAGCGCCTGGACGAGCTGCCGCCGGCCAGCGCCTATCTATTCGACATAACGCCCAAGAACCTGTTGCGCATCGCCGGCGACGCGCTGCCGCCCGGCTATCGGCGCACGCTCAGCCGCTACCGCTACGGCCCCGGCGTTTTCAAGCTGGACTACGCGCTGGACGGGCCGGTGCCCTGGCGCAACCCGGCCGTGGGCCGCGGGGGCACGGTGCACGTGGGGGGCACGCTGGCCGAGATCGCCGCTTCGGAGCGGGATGCCTGGCAAGGCCGCCACGCCGAGCGCCCGTTCGTGCTGGTGGTGCAGCCCAGCCTGTGCGATCCCAGCCGCGCGCCGGCCGGCCGGCACGTGCTCTGGGCCTACTGCCACGTGCCCAACGGCTCCACGGTGGACATGACCGCGGCCATCGAGGGGCAGATCGAGCGCTTCGCCCCCGGCTTCCGCGACTGCATCCTGGCCCGCCACGCCATGAACGCGGCGCAGATGGAGCAGTACAACCCCAACTACGTGGGCGGCGACATCAACAGCGGCGTGCAAGACCTGTTCCAGCACTTCACCCGGCCGGCCGTGCGCCTTTCCCCCTACACCACGCCCAACCCCCGCATCTTCCTCTGTTCCTCGGCCACGCCGCCCGGCGGCGGCGTGCATGGCATGTGCGGCTACTGGGCCGCACATGCGGTCATGCACTGAGCGGCTCCCGGGTCGACGACTGCTTGCCCTACAACTCAATCTGTGGCACAATCAAAGCAGGCCGACAGACGCGTCGGACAACCACCCCCTTTCGCGACGATAGCAACTTCATTGGCGCAAAGACAGTAACCGGTCTCTGATCACCGCTCATGACCTGGTTCCTCCAACGGGTGCTCGATCTGCTCGAGCTGGTCGTCAACTGGTTCTACAGCCGCAAATACGGCGCGATGGTGCGCCGTTTTGGCCGTGGGCCAGCCGAGGATGACGGCCGGCGAGGGCTGATCATCCTGCAAATCGACGGCCTGGCCCACCACACGTTGTGCGAAGCGCTGGCGCGGGGCTACATGCCGTATCTCAGCCGGCTGATCGAGCGCGATGGCTGCCGCTTGCAACCTTGGTGGTGCGGGGTACCTAGCAGCACGCCGGCCATTCAGGGCGGGTTGATGTACGGCAACAACTGGAACGTGCCCGCTTTTCGCTGGTACGAAAAGCCTTCGGGGCGTTCTGTGGTCGCCAAGAACCCGCGCGACGCGCGGCGCCTGCAGGATCGCTTGAGCCGAGGTCGGCCAGGGTTGCTGGCCGAAGGCTCTAGCTACGTCAACATCTTCGACGGCGGCGCCCGGCTGTCCTTCTTTACGATCAGCGCGCTGGGCGGCGAGCGTTTCTTTGCCAACATGCGTGGCTTCAGCTTTGCGCTGTTGCTGTTGCTCAGCCCCCTGCGCTTGCTGCGCATTGCCGGCGCAGTGGTGTGGGACTTTGGCCGCGATCTGTGGCAGCGCCTGGGTGGCCGGTTTGTCACATCGCTAGGGCCACGGCGCCGCCCCTTCTCGCTGCTTGCTTCCTTGTTGCAGATCCTGGCCAGTGTCATCTTCCGCGAGATGCAAACCTTTGGCATCTTGCTGGACATCTACCGTCGCGTGCCGGCGATCTACGCCAACTTTTACGGCTACGACGACGTGGCGCACCAACTGGGCCCGCTGGACGCCGAGACTGCGCGCGTGCTGCGTGGTATCGACGGCCGCATTCGAGAAATCGACACCAACCGGCGGCGGTTTGAAACGCGCCGCGCCTACGACCTTTTTGTGATTTCCGACCATGGCATGAGCCCTTGCACCCCTTTTCAGGAGCTCTACGGCGAAACGCTGGGCGCATTGCTGGCCCGCCTGGTGCAGCACGCAAGCCGACCCGTAAGCTTGGACGAGAGCGGCAGCGGCCCCTGGCGCGCTGGCGCCGAAACTCGCTATCTGCTGGAGGAGCTGGAGAGCATTCAGTCCAACCTGTCCCCACGCGGCCAGCGCTTGGCGGCCGCGCTGCGCAATTTCGTTGCGCGCCGTGTCCCGCCCGAGCCGGGGGAAGAGGCGGATTGGGATTTGACGCGGCGCTGCGATCTGGTGCTGCGCAACTCCGGCAGCGTGTCCCTGGTCTACTTCAATGTCACCCCCTATAGCATGGACCTGAGCGAGATCGAGCTGCTCTATCCCGGTCTGTTGCGCCGCTTGGTCGAGCATCCCGGCCTGGGCCTAATCCTGGGCCGTGAGCGTGGCCAGCCCATGGCCATGACCTTGCGTGGCCCGCGCCATCTGTATCCCCTCACCGATCATCTGGTGCGTGACCTGTTGGACAACCTGCCCAATCCGGCGCTGGCGGCCCAGCAACTGGCACGCTTGCTGTCCTTTCCGGACAGCGGCGACCTGGTGATCTTCGGCCGTTGGGACAACCGCGGCCACGTCATCGCCTTCGAGCCGCACTGGGCCACCCACGGCGGCCTGGGCGGCAACCAGAACCTCCCCTTCATCCTGATGCCGCCCACCGTCGATTGGGACCTAAGTGCCGTCACTGGCCCCGAACATCTTCATAAGCTCTTCTTGGCGCGCTACGGCCGCCCTGGCGTGACGGTGAACGGTGACCGGTGATCGGTGGCCGGTAAACTGACCACAGCCCTCTACCCTTCTCCCGCTGTAACTGCTCAGGTGCCGGGCATTTGTAGGCGATTTGCGACCTAGGTTGGCTGCGCAGATACGTTTGCAAACCAGCATCCAAATGCCCGGCACCTATGGCTGAGTAGTTACCTCCCGCTGTAACTATTCAGGTGCCGGGCACTTGCGACCGGTTCCCAGCTTGAGCCGGCTCTGCAGACGCCCTGGCCAGCGCAGCCTTAAGTGCCC
>DAOUBX010000015.1:0-3853 GCA_034432445.1 Anaerolineales bacterium | reverse complement strand
TCGCATGCCCAGCTTCATTGTCGGGTCAATCTGTCAATGTTCAACAGCGTGCTAGAGTGCACACCACGAGCCAAATCGTGAACTACTGAGTCTACCAATTTGGCAGCTAGAAAACGCGATCCACAAACGCCCGATCATGCACCTCCACCGGGACCTTCTGCAGCTCCAGCACACCGCGGGCGACGTGTTCGGAGAGGCGGCGGAAGGCTTCTTCGCCCTTGGCTTTGGTGGCGCGCAGAGGGTTACCGATGACGCCGCTCTCGATGAACTCGTGGTGGTCCATGGGGAAGGTGAAGTACTTGTAGTCCTCGAACTCCACGTCGGGCATGCCGTCGCGTTTCTCGAAGGACTTGGGCAGAAACTCAGGGATGTGAGCCTTGGTGAAGGCGGCGCGGTCCATGCGCACGTAGCGCTCGTTCCAGGCCAGGTCCTGCGAGGTCTCCAGCTCGCTGCTGTGCCAGCCGGGCGTCTCCTCGGGCGGGTTCTCCATCAGCCCCTTGAGGATGCCCACGTAGTTCTCCATGTAGGGCTTGACGAAGCTGATCAGCGCGCCGGTCTCGTAGCGCAGCTTGCGCAGGATGGGATCGATCACTTTGACGTTGCTGCCGTGGCCGTTGATGAAGATGATGCGGTTGAAGCCGTGGTGGATCAGGCTGCGGCCCACGTCGTAGACCAGGTTGAGCAGGGTGGTGCTGCGCAGGGTGATGGTGCCGCGGCCTGCGCCGGGGGCGTACATGTGCTGCGGCGAGTAGCCGGTCCAGATAGGCGGCGTGTGCAGCACCGCGATCATCTCCGCCACGCGCTTGCTGATTTCGACGGCCGTGATGGTGTCGGTGTAGATGGGCAGGTGCGGCCCGTGCTGCTCGAAGCTGGCGATGGGCACCAGGATGGTGTCCTTGACTTTGAGGTATTCCTGGACATCCACATAGCTCAGGTTGCCCAGGTCCCAGGAGAGGAACTTGGCGCGAAATTCCTCGTCACCGGTGGTGAGGTGGGGGAGGTCTTTGTAGTCGCGTCCGTTGTCGGCGATCATAGGGGACTGCTCCTTTGCAGTGCGTTGTTTCGTAGAACTTTGGTCTGCGCATCTACGCGCATCGATCTTAGCGTCGCTGCAACTCCAGAAACTCATCGACAGTGAGACCTGCGTTGCGAATCGGCGAGCGCAGGGTCCCGACTGAAAGCTCTTTGTGCTGTGGCACCGACAGATTGACGCGGACACCAGGCTTGACCAGCACCAGGTGACTGCCGACTTGGCCTATCGGTTGCCATCCTGCCTTCTGAAAGACCTTGGCGGCCTCCTTGCCGGAGATGTTGGTAAGCCTTCCCATGGCTACACCGCCACGACGAGGGGAGGATGTGCGTGCGACTGGCTCAGCTTTGATGCAGCCTTCTGGTCCTCAGCCCAAAGCCAGGCCACAATCGCTTCCCGGATATTCTCCAGCGCTTCCTTCTCGGCGCGGCCCTGCGAGACGCATCCCGGCAGCGGCAGACATTCGGCCACCATCCAACCGTCCTCAGCCTGCTCGACTGTCACGTGAAAGATCATATGCATTCAATCCATGACCTTAGTTTGGCGCAAACTCATTCCAGCAAGTGTACCCACGGCAAAACAGGCTGGACTGCGCTGGCAAAACGCCTATCCGCTGTCCACAAGTCTGCGCCCACCGTCTCGGCAAGCGCCAGATAATGGGCATCATAGGTGGCTTTGAGGCCATATTTGCTCGCAGAGTCCAGGGCGAATCGGTGCAGCTCCAACCCGCCATGTAATTGGATGGGTAGGGCCAATGCAGCGCTCAATGCCTTGAGAACGCCTTCTCGGTCTAATTGTCCGACTCTCTGGTACAGATAGAGGGCATTGCTCACCTCATAGTAAAGCAACGTTGGTGCCACCAACTGAAGACGCTGCTTGAGCCACGCCTCCAGCATCAGTTTCGGTCGGTCGTCCTCGTGCGATGTCACCAGTCGGACCAAGAAACTGGCGTCAACGCAAATCAAGCTGCTCGGCATTGCGTTCTTCCCTTGCCATCCGTACCATCTCGTCGGCTGGCGTCAGAACCTGATCGCCCAATGTAGAACGAATGTGATCGTGCGCGTTCCGCAGCAAGTCTCTCCAATCTGGCTCCGGCTGCTTCATCCGCATCTGTTCATAGCGCTCGACCGGCAGAATTACGGCGATCGGTTTGCCGGAGCGCTCAACCAAGATGGTTTCATCGTTCTGCGCAACCCGTTGCAAGATTTCGCCAAAATGGATACGAGCATCAGTGGCTGTTACAGATACAAAAGGCATATGCGCCATCTCCCTATTGATTAATCAATCGATCAATGAACATTCTACGCCTCCTAGCCTAGAGCGCAAATTTATGCACATGGTTGCGTTCTTGAGCATCACGCATCACGCATCAGCTCAATGAACAGCTCCGCCACCTCCACCCCAAACGCCGGATCGTTGACATGGCGCTCGAAGGTGAGGACGGGGATGTCGGGGCGGATCTCGGCGGTGAGCGTGTCGAAGAAGGCGCGGTCGGCCTCGGGGTCCCAGAAGACGCCGCCGGGGTGGTTGGGGATGGACAGGCCCTGGGTGGGCACGGCGATGATCACCGGCCCGCGCGCCAGGTTGAGTCGCTCGGCGAAGAGATGGCCCAGCGCGATCATCTCCTCCTGGGTTGCCCGCACCAGGGTGTACTCCGGGTTGTGGTCGTAGACCGGCCGGCCATGCAGCGCCTCGGGGATGGCGCCGGCGTGAAAGACGCTGAAGTCGATGCAGCCGGGCACGACCACCTGGGGCAGGCCAAGCAGGCCAACGCGCTTGAGCCGGTCCGGCCCGCCGTCGTGGATGCCGCCGGTCATGGGGTCGTAGGTCTCGTTGGTGGTGTAGTCGATGACGCCCACGAACTGCCCGGCCTCGGCCAGCTCTTCCATGGCCGGCCCGCCCACGCCGTTAGAGTGGAAGATGACGGCCTCGTAGCCCGCGGCCGCCAGCCGCTGCTTCAGCGCCATGACGGCCTTGGTGGTGTTGCCCAGCATGGTCACGGCCACGTAGCGGTCGTCCGGCCGGGGCGGCGGTAGGACGTGGCCGTGCTGCACCAGGCCGGCCAGCGCGGCGGCCACGTTGTCGAAGATCGTCGTGGCGATGGGGTTGAGGCCCAGGATGTCGACGATGGAGTGCACCACCATGATGTCGCTGGTGCCGACCAGGGGGTCGAAGTAGTGCTTGCCCGAGGCGATGGGCGAGATCAGCACCTTGGGCACGCCCACGGGCAACTGCATCATGGCGGCCGCGGCCATCACCGCGCCCTCCGCGCCGCCCATGCCGGTGATCGCGTCCAGCTTGCCGTCGGCATACAGCCGGCGCACCAGCACCTTCAGCGCCTCCCGCATGCCGTGCACGGCTCGGCCGCGACTGCCTGCGTTGCGCAGCGCCTCGATGGTGGTGCCGCCGTAGGTCGCGACTTCAGCCCGGCTGATGTCCGGCGTGATGCCCAGCGGCTCGCCGAGGATGCCCACGTCGACCACCGTGGTGTGCAGCCCCAGCGCCTGCAAGCGGTCGCGCAGATAGGCCACTTCCGGGCCTTTGGTGTCCAGCGTGCCGATGATGACGACGGTGTGGGTCATGAGGGAGCCTCAGTCATGGGGTGATGGGTAAATTCAGTAGTTCACGATTTGGCTCGTGGTGTGCACTCTAGCACGCTGTTGAACATTGACAGATTGACCCGACAATGAAGCTGGGCATGCGAGTTGGCGGCAACCACCGGGGGATGCAGTCCCCCGGCTGGGAAACGGCGCCCCGTCAACGAGGCTTGTCGGTGCACCACAAAGCCGGTTTGAACCGGCACAGTTCTGTAGCCCGGTTATT
>DAOUBX010000014.1:0-58987 GCA_034432445.1 Anaerolineales bacterium | reverse complement strand
GGGCACTTAAGGCTGCGCTGGCCAGGGCGTCTGCAGAGCCGGCTCAAGCTGTAAACCGGTCGCAAGTGCCCGGCACCTGAATAGTTACGTTACACTTTCATAAGCCTTACCGACGACTGTTGTCACCAAAGAAGAGGCCCCATGTCCCATCTAACCGTTTTACCGTTGCGCAGCGAGGTTCCTGTCGAGCAGACGTGGGACCTCGCCAGTGTTTATGCTACTTCTGCCGACTGGGAAGCCGCGTGTGCGGAGCTGGCGGCGCAATTACCCCGGTTGGCTGCCTTTCGCGGTCGCCTGGCCGAAGGTCCGCAGACGTTGCTGTCTTTCCTGGAAGCCATGCAGGCCGCCGGCATTCTGTTGGGTAAGATCAACGTGTACGCTGCCAACGGCGCTTCCGTGGACACCAGCGACCAAGTTGCAGTAGCGCGCAGCGGCCAAGCGCGCACCTTGTCGGCCAATTTTCAGGCCGCCGTCAGCTTCTGCGATCCAGAGCTTGTGGCCGTCGGGCTAGAGCGTGTTGAAGGCTGGATTGCCGAAACGCCCGAACTGGGCTTTTTCCGCCACTATGTAGACAGCCTGCGCCGCCGCCAGGCACATGTGCGCTCTGACGAAGTGGAGGAAGTTCTGGCGTTGACGGGCGACCCCTTCGCCGGGCCGATGAGCATTTACACCATGCTGAACAACGCCGACATGTCCTTCCGCCTCGCCACGGCCACTGATGGGACGCAGTTCGAGGTCGGCCAGGCCAGCATCGGCGCGCTGATCACACACCCTGATCGCGCCGTGCGCCGCAGCGCCTGGGAAAGCTATGGCGATGGCTATCTGGCCTTTCGCAACACCCACGCCGCCACGCTGACTGCCGCCATCAAACAAAACGTGTTCAACGCGCGCGTGCGCAACTATGTCTCCTCCCTCCACGCCTCGCTGGAGCCTAACTTCATCCCGGTGGAAGTGTTCCACAACTTGCTGGCTGTCTTTCGCCGGCACTTACCTACCTGGCATCGCTATTGGCGGCTGCGCAAACGGGCCTTGGGGCTGGAACAGCTCGGCGTTTACGACATCAAGGCGCCTCTGACCGCGGCAAAGCCGGTTGTACCCTTCGAGCAGGCCGTGGAGTGGATCGCAGCCGGCATGGCGCCGTTGGGCGAGGAATACGTTGCGGTGTTGCGCCGCGGCTGCCTCGAGCAGCGCTGGGTGGATCGCGCGCGCAACAAGGGCAAGCGTGAAGGCGCTTACTCCAGCGGCTCGCATGGCACCCACCCCTTTATTATGATGTCGTATCAGGACGACCTGTTCAGCCTGAGCACCCTGGCCCACGAGCTGGGACACTCGCTGCATTCATACTACACCCGCCGCACACAACCTTTCATCTACGGTCGCTACGGCCTGTTTCTGGCCGAAGTGGCCTCCAACTTCAACCAGGCGCTGGTGCGTGACTACCTCTTCCGCACGCAGACCGCGCCGGAGTTTCAGGTGGCGCTGATCGAAGAAGCGATGTCCAACTATCACCGCTATTTCTTCATCATGCCCACCCTGGCTCGTTTCGAGCTGGAGGCGCACGCGCGGGCCGAGCGCGGCGCGCCACTCAGCGCCGATATTCTCAGCGGGCTGATGGCTGACCTGTTCGAGGAAGGTTACGGCGGCGAGGTGGACCTGGACCGGCCGCGCATCGGCATCACATGGGCGCAGTTCGCGCACATGTACATGAATTTCTACGTCTATCAATATGCGACCGGCATCTCGGCCGCCCATGCCCTGGCGCGGCCGATCCTGGACGGCGATGGCGTGGCGGCAGCGCGCTACCTGGATTTTCTGAAGTCAGGCGGCTCGCGCTTTCCCCTCGAGACGCTGCGACAGGCCGGTGTTGACATGACGACGCCAGAGCCGGTGGAGGCAGCGTTTGGCGTGTTGGCGGGGTTGGTTGACCGCCTGGCGGAGTTGGTGGGGTGATGGAGGGGTCGCGCTTATCGCATTCAACGGCGCTTGTGGTATAATTGCCTGCAATCATCTGCTGCCAGTTGGCTGGCTGCCAAGGAGAAAGAGACATGTCCGGTCATTCCAAATGGTCAACTATCAAGCGCAAGAAAGGCGCGGCCGACGCCAAGCGCGGCGCGCTGTTCACTCGGCTGGCGCGCGAGATCCAAATCGCCGCGCGCGAAGGCGCCGATCCAGAATACAACTTCAAGCTGCGCCTGGCCGTAGACAAAGCCAAGGCCAACAGCATGCCCAAGGAAAACATCGAGCGGGCCATCCGGCGGGGCGCCGGGCTGGAACAAGGGGAGGCATTGGAGGAGATCATGTACGAGGGCTATGGCCCAGGCGGCGTGGCCTTGCTGGTCGAAGTGCTCACCGATAACCGCAACCGCACCGTTTCAGAAGTCCGCCGCACGTTCACGCGCGGCAACGGCGCCTTGGGCGAGAGCGGTTCCGTGGCTTGGCAGTTCGAGTCCAAAGGCTATATCGCCGTGCCTATGAACGGCTATGACCAAGACCAGATCTTCGAGGCGGCCCTGGATGCCGGCGCAGAGGATGTTGAGTTCGGCGAGGAACAGGCCGAAATCTACACCCAACCGCAAGACCTCAAAATGGTTCAGGAAGCTTTGCGGTTGCGCGGGCTGCCTGTCGAGGCCGCTCAGCTCACCATGAAGCCTAAGACCTTGATCGGTCTCGACGAAAAGACGACGCTGGCGGTGATGAGCTTGATCGAAAACCTCGAAGACCTGGACGACGTCACCAACGTCTATTCTAACCTGGATATCCCTGAGGATCTGCTGGCGCGCATGGAGGAGTAAGGATTGGCCATCCCGCTGCCTCTGCCGACTTTTGCGAAAGGCGTCGGTTGTGTTGGTTTTGGGCGTTGACCCCGGCACAGCCATCACCGGCTATGGTTTGGTGCGCCAGGAAGACGACCTCCATCTGGTGAGTTGCGGTGTGATCACGACGCCTGCCGGCATGCCGCTGCCGGAGAGGCTGCTGCACATTCACCGCGAGCTGAGCGCCTTGTTGCAAACCCATCGGCCGCAAGCTGTGGCCGTCGAGGAGCTGTTTTTCAGCAAGAACGTGCGCACGGCGATGAGCGTTGGCCAGGCGCGCGGGGTGGTGTTGTTGGCCGCCGCCCAAGCGCATATTCCGATCTTTGAGTACAAGCCAACCGAAGTCAAACAGGCCATCACCGGCTATGGCGGCGCCAACAAGGTGCAGATACAGGAGATGGTGCGCCTCCTGTTGCACCTGGACCGTGCGCCGCAACCCGATGACGCTGCCGATGCTGTAGCCATTGCTGTCTGTCATCTGCATTCGACGCGGCTGCGTACCCTGCTCGAGGTTGCTCCGTCTGCTCCTTAGAACGGTCACAGCTATGTTGGGCGAGGATACCCGGATATGGCTCACCCCACCGCTCGCGTGTTGATTGCCGAAGACGAAACGCCGTTGCGCGACTTGTTGCGCCTGTCTCTGGAGGCCAGCGGGCACCAGGTGACAACAGCCGGCGACGGGGTCGAGGCGCTGGAGCGCTTTGCCGGCGCTGAGTTCGATCTGGTCATCCTGGACGTGATGATGCCTCGACTGGATGGTTTCTCCGTCTGTCGCGAGATGCGCAAGCGCTCCAGCGTGCCGATCGTGATGTTGACAGCTCTGGGCAGCCCGGACGACGTGGTGCACGGCTTCGACTTGGGCGCAGACGACTACATCACGAAGCCTTTCACGTTTCGCGAGGTTCAGGCGCGCGTCCAAGCCATCTTGCGACGTGTCCGTTGGGCCACGGAAAAGCACCCACCACAGATCATCGCCATCGGCCGCATTGCCGTGGACCTGGAGGCGCACGAGGTGCTGGTAGCAACCCGACGCGTGCAGCTCTCGCCTATCGAGTTTCGTCTGCTGTACACGCTCATGGCCCAGGCCGGCAAAGCTATCTCCAAAGAAGATCTGATGCGCGAGGTGTGGGGCTACGAGTTCATCGGCGGCACCAACCTGGTGGAGGTGACGGTGCGTCGGCTGCGGGAGAAGGTCGAGGACGACCCCTCGCGGCCGGAGCATATCCTGACCGTGCGCGGGGTCGGGTACAAGTTTCGCGCTCCAACCGACAAGCCATGATCAGCAGCATCGAAGGCCGCGTGCTGGCGCGCAACAAAGACAACGTGGTGATTAGCTTGGGTGGTTTGGGGGTCAAGGTGTTTGCGCCGGCGAACTTGCTCTTGCAGCTTCGGCCAGGCGAGCCCGTGTTTCTGCACACGCACTTGCACGTGCGCGAGCAAGAGCTGGCCCTCTATGGCTTTGCCGAGGCGCAGGACCTCAGCTTGTTCGAGATGTTGCTCAACGTCTCGGGCATCGGCCCCAAATCGGCGCTGGCAGTGTTGTCGGCGATGTCGGTGGACGCGCTGCGGCTGGCAATCAGCCAGGAGCAACCGGGTGTGCTGGCGCGCGTGCCCGGCATCGGCAAGAAGACCGCCGAAAAGATCGTGCTGGAGCTCAAGGACAAGGTGGCAGCGACCGAGGGGATTTCGGCCGAGCTGGCTGCGCTGAGCGAAGCCGACGCCGAGGTGATCGACGCCCTCACGGCGCTCGGCTACAGCATCGTTGAGGCTCAGCGCGCCGTCCAGGGCCTACCGCGCGATGTCTCCGACGTGGAGGAGCGTCTGCGCTTGGCGTTGGCGAGCTTTGGGGGCTGATAGCCGGGGCAACCTAGCCTTCAAGCACAGGAACGATAAGCTTCCCGTTGCCTCCAGGGGGTTAGGAGCGCCGCCATTAGGACAACGCTTCCTGAACGCCGGCCAACCTTCATGATATACTGCTCGGCATGACGTTGCGCTTGAAACTGTTCATGATTGTGGCGGTCGCGGCGCTGCTGAGCCCAGGTTGGTCGGCCCAACGCTCGGCGGTCGCGCAAGCTACTCCACCCCCGCTCGGCTTTCACATCGCGCGCGGCGATGCCGTGCACATGCAGGCGGTGCGCCAGGCCGGCGGCGCCTTCGCCGTGGTGGTCTTCAGTTGGCGCGACATCCAGCCGTTGCCCGACCGCTTCTACTGGGAGGTTCCCGACGCGACGTTGCGCGCTGCCCAATTTTACGGCGTGCAGGTGCTCGCGCGACTCGACCAGCCACCCGACTGGGCGTTGGACGGGGAGAGCCCTGCCCCCTGGAGCCTCGACGCCTACGCCAACTTTGCCCGCCAGGTAGCCCAGCGCTACGGCGACCGACTGGCCGGCCTGATCCTTTGGAACGAGCCCAACCTGAGCCTGGAGTGGGCGGGGATGCGGCCCGAGCCCGCGTCCTATGCGGCCATGCTGCGAGCAGCCTATCCGGCGGTCAAGGACGCTGCGCCGCATCTGTCGGTGCTGATGGGTGGCCTGGCCTCCACGCTAGGCGACGGCGACCGCGCGCTGAGCGATCTGGCCTTCCTGCAAGGGGTTTATGACGCGGGCGGAGGGGCCTACTTCGACGCGCTGGCAGTTCACCCCTACGGCTTCGGCCAGCCGCCGCAGCAAGCGCCGGCGGCCGACCGGCTCAATTTCCGCCGCATCGAGCTGCTGGCCGCGAGTATGGTAGCTAACGGCGACGAGGCTAAGCCGCTCTGGATCACGGAGATGGGCTGGCGCACGCGCGCACCCGACCCGGCCGAACAGTGGCAGGTGGTGACGCCGCAGCAACAAGCGGACTTCACCCTGGCCGCCATCGACTGGGCGCGGCAGCGTTACCCCTGGCTGGCAGGCATCGGCCTGTGGGAGCTGAATGGGGTGGTCGACGACTACGGTTACGCCCTGTGGGAGGGGCCGGGCCGGGCGACGCCGACCTTCGCTGCGCTGACGCAGCGGGCGCAAGAACTGCCGGCGCCCGCCAATCCCGCCGCAGCCGATGCAACACCGATCGAGATCCTTGCGGCGGACGTGGCCATTCGCCTGGGCGACATCGGCACATTGCACCCGCACTGGGTGCACCTGCACCGCGGCGGCAACCGCTTCAGCCCAGACTGGAAAGGGGAGTTCTTTCTGTCTGGGCAACAGGCCCGCCAGTCCTATGATCTGCTGCTGGAAACGATGCAAGTCGACCAGCCCACCAACCGCGTGGAGATCAACGGCCAGGAGATCGGCCGCCTGCACACGCGCACCCGACCTGACGAGACCAGCACGTGGGTGACGCAGCGCATGCGTGTGCCGGCCGGCGCGTTGCAGCCAGGCGTCAACACTCTGAGCGTGGTGGCGGGTCTGCGCCACCCAGCCCGACAATACGCGGATTGGCGCTGGGAGAACATGCAAGTGCGCCACGTCCGCCTGGTGGAGCCGCTGGCGCTGCCGCAGCCGCTGCTGGCGGACTGGGAGGCGCTGCCCTTCCCCGGCGGCTGGGCCGAGACGAACCGCCTGCGCCTGGGCCCGTCCGGCGCGCTGTGGCTGACCGCCAACCGGCCGGGCCAGGTGTGGCGTGACGCCGGCAACGGCCTGCAGGCGCAAGCCGCCAATCGACCGGACCTGGTGTTTGTCGACGTGCTGCCCACACCGGAAGGCGTCCTGGCCGCCACTGACCGCGGCTTGCTCTGGCGGCCGGCGGAGGCTGCGGCGTGGCAGCCGGTGCGCGGCGCGCCCGCAGCCTACGCCTACATCGTAACCCAGGTTGGTGACGTCTTCTACGCTGGTTTCGAAGGCCGCGGGCTGTGGCGGGCTGAACAGGTGAGCGGCCCCTGGCAGCCGGCCGGCCTGAACCGGCGCACGGTGCACGACATAGCGGTCACGCCAGCCGGCGACCTGCTCCTGGCCACCGACCGGGGCGTGTTCCTGCCTAGCCGGCGCCATCCACGGGCCTGGCAGCGACTGCCCGGTTTGCCCGCGGCGGCCGGCCCGACGCAGGCTGCGGTCTACCGCTTGACCGTGACCGGCCAGGGAGAATGGCTTGCGCACAGCGGGGATCAGCTTTGGCGCTGGGATGGGGCCGCGTGGCAGCCTTTTGGCCCGGTTGGCCTCGCCGGCAGGCTGTTCACGGCGTTAGACTGCTGCGGCGTCGGCGCGCTGGTGGGCACAAGCGGCCGCGGCGTGTGGCGCCTGGAGCGGACAGGTTGGCAGCGCATCGACGACGGCTCCCTCGCTGCGGCCGACATTCACCAGCTTCTGCGCGCCGGTAGCAGGTTCTACGCCGCGACCAACTTGGGCCTCTTTGAGTCGCGCGATGCCCGGAGCTGGCGTCCTGTGCCTGGCCTTGCGCCGACCATCAGCGATGTGGTGGTCGACCCGGCTGACCCCGCGCGCTGGCTGGCCGCCACGCCCACGGGCGTCTATCGCAGTGCCGATAGCGGGCAAAGCTGGCAGCGCATCAGCCCACCGTGGACGGTGTGGGATCTGGCATGGGGGCCGGCGGGCCGATTGTACGTGGCGCGCAGCGGTGGGGTGGCCTGGACCGACGACTTGGCCACGACGCCGGTGAGGTGGCAGACGGCCAAAGGCCTGGACAATGTGCTCTTCTTCAGCGTTAATCCCCATCCCAGCGACCCGAACACGCTGTGGGCCGGAACGTGGGGCAACAACGTGGCAGCCAGCCGCGACGGCGGCGCGACCGTGGCCCCGCTGCACAACGGATTAGAGACGCTGAGCGCGCTGGACGTGCTCTGGCATCCCACCCCCGGTCAAGTGACCATCGCCACCATCGAAGGGCTGTATCGCACGGACGACGGCGGCGCCAGTTGGTTCAAGCTGCCCGGCCCCCTGGCGCACCAGACGGTGCACCGGCTCTGGCAAACCGCCGACGGCCTGATCTGGGCCGGCGCGGCCGACGGCCTGTGGTTTAGCCGAGACTACGGCGCTGTGTGGGAGCGGGCTGCGGGCATGCCTGAGGCGACGGTGCTGCGGCTGGGTGAGGTAAGTCTCACCGGTCGCCAGGTGCTGTGGGCCGGCACCGAGGAGATGGGGCTGTGGCTGAGCCGCGATGGCGGCGCGACCTGGCGTTTCGGCGGCTTGAGCGGCCGCAGCCTCTACAGCTTGTTTGTCGATCCCTGGCGGCCGGGTCGATTGCTGGCGGCTACAGAACAGGGGCTGTTCACGACGGCAGAGCTTGCGCCAGTGCTTGCTCGATGAAGGCCGACCACGTCTCGTCCGGCTCCCAGATCGCTAGCATGTCCCAGACCGCCTCCTCGCGTGGAACGCCCAGCTTGAGCATGCGATAGAGATACATGAAGGTCGAGACACGCCAGTTCAGCGCGCAGTGGACGAACACGCGGCGGCCGGCCGTGGCATCCATGGCCGCGCAGAAGCGCGCCAAGTCGTCCAGGGTGGGGTTTTCCCACACCACGGGAATGGCAATGTAGTCCATGCCTCCAGCAGCCACCAGCTCGGCTTCGTTGGGCAGCGCGTTGGTGGAGGTGGGCATGGCCAGGTTGATGACAACTTCAAACCCGGCTGCAGCGAGCGCGTCCAATTGCGCGGCTGTGGGTTGGCCTCCGGTCGCCAACTGGGGGGAAAAGGGGAAATAGTTGATGATGGCATCGATCGTGGGATGGTTCATAGCGCAAAGGTAACTGTTTGCCACGCGGTGTCGGACACCGGCATCTACGTCTGCGAGGGTGTCCATGAAGCCGACACAAACTTGCAAATCAGTTGCAAGGTCCCGGCGCCTGGACAGTGCGCGCAAAGTATAGCTCCTGCCGGTGCAAAGCACCAATCGGCAGCAGACGCTGCGTCCTTAACTTGCTCTTAACCTGATCACTGCGTGCTTTTCACCTTCTGCAACGCACTTAGGGGCATAATACGCTTGTCACCGTGATGGGCCTGACGGCCCGAGCATACCGGTTCACACCGGCAGTGGTGTGAACAACGGTCGCAGCAAGAGTTTACGTTTGGAGATCACAGCATGAAAGCGAAGAGACCCATCAATCGTCGAGCGATTGTCATTTCCGCAGGGCTGACCCTGCTGCTTTTGACCGGCGTCGCTGTGCTCGCGCTGGGCTGGCAAGAGACGACCGCGCAGGACTCGGCCACGGCGCCTGGAGCGCTGGTGGCCGGCGCTGAGGCCACTCTTCCTCCCATTGTTGTCACGGTGGAGCCGTATGTTGTAGGTGCCGGATCGGTTGCCGACGCTCAACCAACGCCAGGCGTAGCCCAGCTCGCACCTGATCAGCAGGCTTTGACCGACGAGGCGTTGGTGGCGGCCTATCAAGCGCAACTGAGTGAGGCCTATCGCGCGTTGCAAGAAGCCTATGCCCAAATCGAGACCCTGCAGGCGGCGCAGGCCCAAATGCCCGAAACCGCAGCCTATCGCCATGACGACGACGAGCATGAGCATGAGCATGAGGCGGCCGAGCACGAGGAGCATCACGAGCGCGCAAAAAAGGATCACGACGATGACTAACCACCTCTCACAACGCCCCGAGGGGCGATCAACAGATGGCGGCTTGGCCTGGAAAGGCGGTCTGTTGGGTGCCAGCCTGGGCGCGGTGTTGCTGGGGTGGGCGCTCCTGGCGCGGCAGGATGCCGCCGACAACGCGACCGCAGCTGCTCAGGCGTCTTTGCTGGTGCAACCGATCGTAGTGCGCGTGCCGGTGACGGCCTATGGTCGGCCTGGCGACGCAGCAGCGGTTCTGGTCGATCCCAACCTGATTGCGCTGCCCTCCCGGTCGGCTGCGACCATTGAACTGCCGCCGTTGCCGCAAAAGCCGGTCTTCCAACAGCCGATCACGCGCACACGGCGCTCCTGAAACCGTCGCTCATCATGCTGCACACCCACCGCTTCCGCGCCATGAACACCGACGTGGCCGCTTGGCTGTGGAGCGACTCCCCCCTCGCGGGGGTCCGCCTGCGTGAGATCGAGCACTTCTTCGCCCAAGTCGAAGCCGAACTGAGCCGGTTTCGTCCTCAGTCGGGGCTAAGCCGCTTGAATGCCGCGGCCGGCCGCGGGCCACAGCCGGTGTCGCCTCTTCTGCTGGAGGTGCTGGCTTTGGCGTTGGAAGCGGCGCGCGCCAGTGACGGCGTCTTCGATCCCACGGTCCTGCACGCCTTACATGCGGCCGGCTATGACCGCAGCTTCGACCAGATTGCGGCTGGCGTTGGCGTTTCCCAGCACACGCCAGGCACAGCGGCGATCGGCGGCTGGCAACAGGTGCGCGTGGACGTGGCCGAGGGCACGGTGACCTTGCCGGCCAGCCTGGGCATCGACCTAGGCGGCATCGCCAAAGGATGGGCTGTCGACCAAGCCGCCCGCGAGTTGGGCCAGTGGGGCCCGGCGCTGGTCGATGCCGGCGGCGACATCCGCTCGGTCGGGATGCCGGGCGAACCCTGGCCGGTGGCCGTGCAGGATCCCTTCGACGAGACGCGCGACCTGGCTGTCGTCTTGCTGGCCGACACCGCCGTGGCTACCAGCAGCATCGGTGGGCGACGCTGGCTGCGCAATGGCCAGCCCATGCACCACCTAATTGACCCGCGCACGGGCCAACCCAGCCGCAGCGATCTGCATACGGTGACGGTCGTAGCGCCGACGGCTGTGGACGCAGAGGTCGCGGCCAAGGTGGCGTTGCTGCTGGGCCGGCAAGCCGGTCGGTCTTACCTGGAGTCTCGGCGCCACGCAGCCTGGTTGATCGACCACCAGGGGCGCGTCACCGTCATCTCGCCGCGTTTGCGTGCCGATGCCCACGTGCATAGGATTGGTGACAGGAACGGCTACTAGCGCGCAAACTTCTTGCCACGTAACTATTCAGGTGCCGGGCACTTGCGACCGGTTTGTAGCATAAGTCGGCTCTACGGATACCCTTACAAACGCAGACTCAAGTGCCCGGCACCAATGGCTCAACGATCGACCATCGAAGGGTAATCTAACATGCTCCGCAAAACCTTGCTTGTCTTGGTGGCAGTAGCCATCGGCGGCTTTCTACTGATCCAGCTCGTGCCCTATGGCCGTGATCACACCAACCCACCGGTGATTCAGGAGCCGACGTGGGACAGCCCACAAACCCGCGCCCTGTTCATGCGCGCCTGCGCCGACTGTCACAGCAACACGACCGTCTGGCCTTGGTACAGCAACGTTGCCCCCGTGTCCTGGCTGGTGTACCGAGATACCATGGAGGGGCGGCAAAAGTTCAATGTCAGCGAGTGGAACCGACCCCAAGAGGGAGAAGACGCAGCCGAGGCGGTCATCAGCGGCGAGATGCCGCCGCTGATCTACCTGCCCACGCACCCCGAGGCCCGTTTGTCTGCGGCTGAGAAAGAGCAGTTGATCCGTGGCTTGCAGGCCACGTTTGGCGGCGAGCAGAGAAACGGCGGTCATGGCAGAACCGAGAAGGAGAACCAAGAGCATGGCGATAAAGACAACGACTGAGCGGACGACGTCAATGGGCGCGTCTGCTGCTGCGCAGGCCGGCCCATTGCCGACCACAAACTTGGGCAGCGTAGTGCTCGGCGCTTTGATCGGCGTGGCTCTGGCCAGCGCCGGGTTCATCATCGGCGTGGGCCTCACCGGCCTGGCGGGCGAGACGACGTCTTTCTGGTATCTCAGCCGCTCGGCTGGCTTTGTTGCCTACTTCTTGCTGTGGGGATCGGTGGTCTGGGGACTGCTGCTCAGCTCCAAGATCGGCCAAGGCAAACTGCGTCCGCCGGCGCTGCTGGATGCTCACCAGTTCCTGAGCAACACGGCCCTGGGTTTTGCCTTCTTCCATGGCCTGGTCTTGGTGGGCGATCGTTATTTGAGCTTCCCCTTGCAGGCGGTACTGGTGCCTTTTGCCAGCCGCTACGAAACGCTGTTGGTGGCCGCCGGGCAACTGGGGCTCTGGCTGTCCCTGCTGCTCAGCGTCAGCTTCCTGGTGCGGAAACGGATCGGCCAGCGCGCCTGGCGCAGTCTGCACTACAGCAGCTTCCTGGCCTATTTCCTGGTCTTGGCGCACGCCGTGCGGTTGGGCAGCGACAGCGGTCACCTTGGTGTGCAGTCGCTCTACCTGTTCACAGCGGGGGTGGTGTTGTTCCTGACCTTCTATCGCCTGCTCACCGGCCGCAAGCAGACGACGACAACGGCTTCTCCCTCGCAACGTCGCGCAGCCGAAGGTTGAAGCAGCACGCCGCCTCTTGCCACCGCTGAACCTGCTACCACAAAGGCACAACGGCCTAAAAGACCTTGCGCCTTTGTGGTAGGCAAGGTCCTCGCAAGCAACGCCAACGTTGCGAAGTAATGTCATAGGGTCGCGCCTATGGTACAATGTGGGCAAAGGAGAGGCGCGTGGCGTCGAACCACTAACGATCCATGACCGGAACTCGCATTTTGCTGGCCGACGACGACGAGATGATCGTCGATGTGCTCAGCTACCAGCTCAGGAAAGAAGGCTATGAGGTGATCACGGCGCGCGACGGCGCCGAGGCCCTTGCCCTGGCGCGCAGCAGCGCACCCGACCTGATCCTGCTGGACGTCATGATGCCTAAGCTACAAGGCTGGGAGGTCTGCCAAGAGGTGCGCCGCACCAGCGCCGTGCCCATCCTCATGCTCACGGCCCGTGGGGAAGAGCTAGACCGCGTGTTGGGGCTGGAGCTCGGCGCCGACGACTACGTCGTCAAGCCTTTCAGCTTCCGCGAGCTGCTGGCCCGCATCCGCGCCAATCTACGCCGCGTTGCCCTCGATCAGCGCCAGCTGCCGGTGCAGTCGGCGGAGCGCGTCGTGCTCGGGCCGGTAGTTATCGATCGTGGCCGCCACCAGGTGACACGGCTCGAGCAGCCCGTCGTCCTCTCCCCGCGCGAGTTCGACCTGCTGATAGCTTTGCTGGATGCCCAGGGCGCTGTGGTCAAACGCCATGATCTGCTCGATCAAGTCTGGGGCGAGGAGTGGATCGGCAACCCACGCACGCTCGATGTCCACATCCGCTGGTTGCGCGAAAAGCTAGAACTTGACCCGGCCAACCCGACGCTGATCCTGACCGTGCGCGGTGTTGGCTACCGGCTTGTCACGCCGGAAGAGCTGGACAACCATGGCTGAACCCCCCGTCACTGCGCCGAGTCCGCTGCCCCAAGCCCGCTGGCCCTGGCAACGCAGCCTGCGTCTGCGAATTCTGCTGTCTTTCGGCGCGGTTGTGGTGGTTGTGGTGGCGCTGGTCACCATCCTGGTCAGCCGCGCCGTGTATCGCGCCGTTGTGCAGGAGGCCGAGCGCGCCTTGGAGCTGGAGGCTGTGCTGGCCGCCAATGCGCTCGAAGATCCCCTCAGTGGCTTTGTGGCCGAGTTCGAAGCCTATGAGCGCTGGGAGGCCGAGCACGACGACGACAAAGTGAAGGACGAAGAGAAGAAAAAAAAGGACGAGGACAAGCCCGGTAGCTTGCCCACGCCCCTGCCGGTTGGCGCTGCCTTCCTCACCGAGCCGTTGGCCGGCCGTTTGCAGCAGGTGGCGCTTCTCTTCGCAACCGCCAACGGCGCACGCGTGGCCATTCTCGATCGCAATGGCGACGTGATCGCGGATAGCGCCGCATCCCCTGTCACCACGCCCAATCAAAGCCGGCAACCCGAGGTGCGCGCCGCGCTCGCCGGCGCAGTGCAGCGCGACATCCGGGCCGTTGCGCCGGATGGCAAGGCGGCTTTGTTCGTGGCTGCGCCCATCCAACAGGGGGAGCGCCTCTTGGGCTTGGTGCAGATGGCTCGCCCCATGGACCAAATCACCGCCGGATTTCGTCGCTTTCTCTGGCAGTTGGCCGGCATCAGCCTTCTGGCTTTGGCGCTGGCCACCCTGATGGGCATTGCCATCAGCCGGCGGCTGCTTAGACCGGTGCGGCAACTGGAACAGGCCTCGCTGCGCGTCGCGGGCGGCGATCTGAGCCATCAGACGCCGGTCGAGACAGCCGACGAACTCGGCGCGCTAGCTGTGGCCTTCAACACCATGGTGCGGGAAGTGCGGGAGATGATGGCGCAGCAGCGCCTCTTCGTCGCCAACGCCAGCCACGAGCTGCGCACGCCGCTGACCAACATCAAGCTGCGCAGCGAGGCCCTGCTGGGCGGGGCCAGCGAGGATCCGGCCGTGGCCCGGCGCTATTTGAGCGAAATCGACCGCGAGGCCGACCGGCTGGGCCGGCTGGCCAGCGCGCTGCTCGACCTATCCCGCCTGGAGGAGCAACGCGCCCTCCCGCCGGCCGTGGAGCCGGTCGATCTGCTGCCGCTGTTGCACGCAGTAGGCGACGCCACGGCGCTACGCGTCGACCAGGCCGGTTTAGCCCTGCGCGTGGACTTGCCGTCTGTGCTGCCACCGGTGGTCGTCTGGCCGGAGCAGATAGAGGCCGTCCTGGTCAACCTGCTGGACAACGCCATCAAATACACGCCGCCCGGCGGCCAAATTCGCCTCAGCGCCGAAGCCAATGAGAAGACCTGCGTGATCCGCGTGGCGGATACCGGCCCAGGCATCCCGGCTGCCGATCTGCCCCATGTTTTCGAACGGTTCTACCGCGTTGACAAGGCCCGCAGCCGCAACAACGCGCCATCGGAGGGTAGCGGCGCCGGCCTGGGGTTGTCCATCGCCAAGGCGCTCGTGGAGCAAAACGGGGGACGGCTCACGGTTGCCAGCCAGCCCGGCCAGGGAACCGTTTTCGCCGTTGAACTGCCTTGCACCTCCTGAACGGCACGGCGGTTTTTGACAACGTTATAGGATGAGGTCTACAATCCTCGCTGTCTGACCGATCGGTCAGCCATTACCAAAGCGAGGATCTTGTGTTGCCAATCACCGATACCCGCACACGCAACCGGCTGCTCCTGGTGCTCTTCGTCGGCGTGCTCATGGGCGCGCTGGACATCGCCATCGTTGGGCCCGCCCTGCCGGCCATCCAGGCTGATTTCGGCGTCGACGACCGCGCCTTGGCCTGGGTCTTCACGGTCTATGTGCTGGCCAACCTGGTGGGCACGCCGTTGATGGCGAAGCTGTCCGATCGGGCCGGCCGGCGCAGCATCTACGTGCTGAACGTGGCCATGTTCGCGGCCGGCTCGCTGGTGGTGGCGCTGTCGCCCACCTTCGCCGTGCTGCTGCTGGGCCGGGCCATCCAGGGCCTGGGCGCGGGCGGCATCTTCCCCGTGGCCTCGGCCGTCATCGGCGACACCTTTCCGGTGGAGAAGCGCGGCAGCGCGCTGGGGCTGATCGGCGCGGTCTTCGGCATCGCCTTTCTCGTTGGGCCGATCCTGGGCGGGGTGATCCTGCTGGCGCTAAACTGGCACTGGCTCTTCCTCGTCAACCTGCCCATTGCGGCTGTTTTGATCGCAGCCGCAATGCGCCTCCTGCCCAGTGCGCGACCTCAGGTGCAGCGGCCTTTCGACTGGGCCGGCATGGTGGTGCTGACCGCGCTGCTGACGGCCATGACCTACGGCATGAACCAGCTCGACACGGCCAACATCCGCGCCAGCCTGGCCACGCCGCAGGTCTGGGGGTTCCTGCTGGCAGCCGTCGTGCTTGTGCCCGTCTTTGTGCTGGTGGAACGGCGCGCCCCAGATCCGGTGCTGCACCTCAGCCTGTTCACGCGGCGTCAAATGGCTCTGGGCAACCTCTTCGCCTGGCTCTCCGGCTTTGCCGAGGCCGCGCTGGTCTTCGTGCCGGCGCTGCTGGTGGCCGCCTTTGCCGTGGCCGAGTCGACGGCCAGCTTCATGCTGCTGCCGTTGGTGCTGGTGCTGGCCTTCGGCTCGCCGTTGGCCGGCCGCACGCTGGATCGCACCGGCTCGCGCACGGTGGTGTTGATCGGCACGGCCGTGCTCAGCATCGGCTTGTTGCTGGTAGGCTTGTTGCCCATCTCTCTGATCGGCTTCTATCTGGCCGGTGCGCTGGTCGGCTTCGGCCTGTCGTGGCTGTTGGGGGCGCCCTTGCGCTACATCATGCTCAACGAGGCGCCGCGCTCGCAGCGCGCAGCGGCCCAGGCCTCGCTGGCGCTTTCCACGCGCGTGGGCCAACTGTTGGGCGGCGCGCTGGTGGGCGCAGTGGCAGCGTCCATGGGTGGCGGCGTGACCGGTTATCAGCAAGCGTTTCTGCTCATTGGTGTGGTGACCCTGGTGTTCGTGGCTTTGGGGACGGCCCTCAAGCGCCGTCCGGAGGAGCTGGCCACGGTGCAAGGCAACGAGCAGGCCGAGAAAGCCGCCGTCCAGCACAGCGCAGCAGTTGACGCGACGCGTTAGTGGATTTGACACGTTCGCGCTCCCTCGCTACAATAGCGCCTGACTGACCGACCGGTCAGTTACCTGGTTCCGATCGTCGCCAGATCTTGCAACTCCGTTTCCTGAGGGCGTCTTATGAGCGAGTCAATCCAAGCCACGACCGATGCACCTGCTGCCAGCGACAAGCTGGACTTCAAGAAGATTCTGCCCATCTTCGTCATCGTCTTGATCGACCTGCTGGGCCTGACCATCATCATCCCGCTGTTGCCGTTGTACGCCGCAGCCTATGGCGCCACCGCGTTCCAGGTCGGGTTGCTGGGCGCCACCTATCCCATCTTTCAGTTCATCGGCGCACCCATTTTGGGCCGCCTCTCAGACCGCTATGGCCGCAAACCGATTCTGGTGATCAGCCAGATCGGCACGCTCATCGGCTTTCTGATCCTGGGCTTTGCGCCTAGCCTTCTGTGGCTGTTCGTGTCACGTGCCATCGACGGCCTGTCGGGCGGCAACATCGCCACGGCGCAGGCCGTTGTCACCGACAGCACCAACGAGAAGACCCGCACCCAGGGCCTGGGGCTGATCGGCGCCGCCTTCGGGCTGGGCTTCATCGTTGGCCCGGTGATCGCCTTTCTGGCTCTGGCCGCCAGCGGCAACAACTATCACGCCCCGGCCTTTGTGGCCGCCGGCTTCTCATTGCTTTCGATCTTGCTGACCTGGTTCTGGCTCGAGGAGTCGCACCCGCCGGAGAAGCGCGCCCAAGTCATGCAGAAGAAATCGGCTTTCTCCTTCGGCGCCATGGTCAATGCGCTGCGCCATCCCACGGTTGGCATCCTCCTGGTGCTGATGTTCGCCCAGCAGATCGCCTTTGGCGGCTTCGAGCAACTGCTGTCGCTCTTTACGTTGACCAACCTGGGGCTGGGCGCGCGCGGCAACTCCATCATCTTCGTCTACGTGGGCGTGATCGTGGTCATGGTGCAGGGCTATTTCATCGGCAAATGGGCGCGCAAGTGGGGCGACCGGCGCCTGATTCTGCTGGGCCTCGCCACCTTGACGCTGGGCCTGGCGCTCACGGCCTTGACCCCCCGGGTTCCGCCGCCCTTCTATTCCCAGGCTGAGATGCAGCAAGAGCTGAGCGCGCCGCGCACCTTGCCCGGCGAGACTCCGCCCACGCAAGGAGTGGCGGCCGAGCTACCCAGCGACGCCAACACCGGCTGGATCGGCCTGGCTTGGATCTTGGTGGCCATGGTGCCGGCGGCCATCGGCGGCGGCATCTTGCAACCCAGCATCAATAGCCTGATCACCAAACGGGTGGAATCCGACGAGCGCGGCGGCATCCTGGGCATCAGCGCGGCCTTTCTGAGCGCGGCCAACGCCCTGGCGCCGCTGATCGGCGCGGCGCTGTTCGGCGCCATTTCCCCCAGAGCACCGTTCTGGTTCTGGGCTGCCCTCATGGGCGTTCTGCTGCTCGTCGCCATGCGCCAGGTTGCGCCTGATCGCCCGGCGCCGGCGCCCGTTCCGGCCTGAAACCGTTCTAACTCAGGCGCGGGCACTGTCCGCGCCTATGCCTAGACACGATCAAAGGAGCTTCGCATGTATTCTCTGGTTCTCACCCTCCACTCGTTGGTTCGTTGGGCCATCGTCATTGTCGGCGTCATCGCTGTGGTGCGCGCCTGGATTGGCTGGCGCGGCGGCAAGCCTTGGGCGCAACTGGATGACCGCCTGGGCTTGGGTTTCACCACAGTCATGGACCTCAATCTGCTTTTGGGTCTGCTGCTTTACTTTGTGTTCAGCGACATCACACGAGCTGCTCTCCAGAACTTTGGTGCAGCTATGTCCAATCCGGCACAGCGCTTCTTTGCCGTGGAGCACATCCTGATCATGATCATCGCTGTGGTCGTGGCGCACGTCGGCCGTTCCCGCTCCAAGAAGGCGCCGTCAGACAGCGGGAAGTTCAAGCAAGCAGCGATCTTCTTCACGGTGGCCATGGTGTTGGTGTTGCTGGCCATACCCTGGCCTTTCCTAACGGCCGGCACCGAGCGCGGGTGGTTGTAGTTGTACGCCTTGGTAGTGGCGGCTTCAGCCGCTCCGGCGGCCGCAGAGGACGGCTGAAGCCGTCACTACGAAGGTTGAAGGGTTGGTTGCAATTGTCGGCCAGGCTTCTGAATCTCCGGGCGATTGTGCTATACTGACCAAGTATGACCGTTGCTGAACCCCCGAACGGAGGCTTGTTCCAATGACCGTACAAGACGCAACCCTATCAGAAGCGCCGCCTGTAGCCCGCCCCAGCTTCAGCGCGCTGCGCTCCTTCAAGATCGGTTCCTTCCACATCGGCTCCTCAATGACCGACGTACTGCTGAGCGGCGTGTGGAACCGGGTGATGATCACCGACCTAGGCGTGGTGGCCTGGCCGGTCAGCCTGCTGCTGGCCGCGCGCTACTTCCTCGCCCCGCTAGCCATCTGGGCCGGCCACGAGTCGGACACACACCCGCTCTTCGGCAGCCGGCGCACGGCTTACATCTGGCTGGGTCGGCTGATGATGCTGATCGCCCTGCCTCTGCTGCCGCTGTCGGTTGGTTTGATCGCCGAGGGCGACGCGGGCCTGGGCTGGCTGTTCGCCGTGATCTCGCTGCTGCTCTACGGCACCGGCACGTCGATCTCCGGCGCGCCTTTCCTGGCGCTGGTGCACGACAGCGCACCCTACGAGCGCCGCGGCCAGGCTGTCAGCATCGTGCAGTTCATGCTGGTGGTCAGCTTCGCCTTCATCCCGGTGATCTTTGCCCGCATCATGCCCGACTATGACCAGGCGTTGTTCTGGCGGCTGGTGATCTTCGGCATGATCGGCGCAGCCTTCTTCTGGCTGGTGTCGGTGCTGGGCGAGGAGCGGCGGGCGCGGCGCATCGGCACGCTGCCGCCGGCGCCGCCGGCCGGTGCGCCGGTGCTCTCGCTGCGCGCCACGCTGTCGGGCGTCTGGTCTGACCCGCGCACCCGGCGCTATGCCCTCTTCCTGGCCACGTCAGCCTTCTTTGCCTTTATGCAGGACGCCGTGTTGGAGCCGTTCGGCGGCGATGTGTTCGGCCTTTCTGCCGGCGAGACCACGCGCTTCAACGCCTACTGGGGCCTGGGAGTGCTGGTTAGCATGATCGCGACCTACGGCCTGACCCGCAAGCGCACGCCCGATCAACAGGTCAGCACGACAGCCTGGGGCTTGCTGCTGCTGGCCATTCCTGTGGCGCTGCTGAGCATGGCGGCGATACGCGAATCCCTGTCTATGGTCGTGCCGGTGCTGTTTCTCTTTGGCATCGGCTTTGGCGTCTTCACCGTGGGCGGCGTCAGCCTGCTGATGGCCGTCACCACGGCTGACAAAGCGGCCAGCTATCTGGCCCTGTGGTCGGTGATTCAACTGATCAGCCGCGGCCTGGGCATTGCGGCCGGCGGTGCGCTGCGCGACGTGGTCAACACCCTCAGCGGCCAGATCGCCGTGGCTTACGCCGCGGTCTTTGCCATGGAGGCTATCGGCCTGTTGTTCTCTATCTGGCTGCTGCGGCGGGTGGACATTCGCGGCTTTGCCCAGAGCCACCGCTCTAGCAGCCAAGATGATCTTCTCCCTGTGGCACTAGACTAACCCCATGATCGACAACATTGGCATTCCTTCTTCAGTTCACGTCGCCATCGGCATCCTGGTGATGGTCAGCACGCTGGCCGCTACGGTCGTGACCGGTGTATTGGCTTGGCGCCGCCGTGGCGTCACACCCCTGGGGCACTGGGTAATGATCCTGGCTCAGGTGGCGCTGATCATCCAGATTCTGATCGGCGTCAAGCTACTGGACCAGGGCCTGGGCGTTTTGCAGCTCTACATCCACTACGTCGGCGGGCTGGGCGCTTTCTTCTTCTTCTTGCTCTACTATTGGTTCCAGCCCAAACAGCCCACGCGCCAAGGGTGGTTGGCCTTTGCTATGAGTTTCCTGGCTTTCCTGTTTGCCATTCAGGCTTACTTTATCGGCCAAGCGTATGTTGGTTAGCGGTTACAGCTTGCTGCGCTGAGGATTGCCTGATGATGGCCTCACCCCCGTCCCCCCCAGATGTACCACAGCAGATCTTGCAGGAAGCCACCCGTCTCTTTGTCGACCGCGGCTATCACGGGCTGTCCATGCGCGAGATCGCCGAGGCTGTCGGCGTCTCCAAGGCTGGTCTGTATTACCACTTCAAGGACAAAGAGGACCTGTTTTTGGCCATTTTGACCAACAACATGGAACGGCTGGAGCAGACCATTCAGCAAGCCCGCCAGGCAGCCACTGTGCGTGAGCAGGTAGAGCAGTTCATCTTGGGGATTTTTCAGTGGGCGCCGGAACAGCGCGCCATCATTCGTCTGGCCAGCCAAGAGATGGACCACCTGAGCCCCGAGGGCATGGCCGAGTTCACCCGGTTGTACCACGACAAGTTCATCGGCCAGGTGCAGGCCATGTTGGCCGACGGCGTCGCACGCGGCGAGCTGCGGCCCATGGACCCTGCCCTGGCCACCTGGTTGTTGTTGGGCATGATGTACCCCTTTTTTTACTCCGCCCATGCTGCGACAGTGAATACATCGCAAGAGGTGGTGCAGCTGATGTTGACTATCTTCTTCGACGGCGCAGCAGTCCGGTAAGCGCTGGGCTGAGGGGGAATCTCCACACCTACCATCATGGGGCGCGTCAGTCGATCTTCCAAGATCGACGGCCGGTCGAACGCGGGAACAGACGATCTTGGAAGATCGTGTTACAAGGGTTGGCGGGCCACAGTCGCAAAATCGCCGCAGATCCGGCAAAAAACTGTTCTAGGTCATATTCAGGATGCGCAAACTATGCTAAGCTAGGGCGACTCTGGCAACTAAGCCGGAAAGAAAGGGCGATCTGAAGCACAACGTCGTGCCGGCCGCATGAGAAGCAACCGGTGAACGCTCACCGGTTGTCGTGGGTTTAGCACCTGCCTGGCTGGCGTTAGTCTCCAACACAAGGAGGCAAGTATGTTGGCGGCAAAAACACAAACTCAAACCGTGGATGTCGAGGCGCTCCTCGCCAAGGCAAAGAAACCCTCAGCCGATGCAATGAAGTTGCATCCATTTTATCGGGGCAAAACTGAGGTCGTGCTCAAGTGCGCAGTGCGTGACTTCAACGACTTCGCCATCTGGTACACCCCTGGTGTGGCTGCGCCCTGTAAGGCCATCCAGGCCAACCCTGAGCTGGTCTACGAATACACCAACAAGTGGAACACCATCGCCGTCATCAGCGACGGCACCCGCGTGCTGGGCTTGGGTGACATCGGACCCAAGGCTGCCATGCCGGTGATGGAGGGCAAGGCGCTGCTCTTCAAGTACTTGGGCGGCGTGGATGCCGTGCCCATCTGCCTGGACACGAAGGATCCTGATCGCTTTATCGAGACAGTGCTTCTGCTCCAGCCCAGCTTTGGTGGCGTCAACCTGGAAGATATCAGCCAGCCGAAGTGCTTCCGTATTCTCGACACCCTGCGCGAGAAAGCGGAAATTCCCATCTGGCACGATGACCAGCAGGGCACGGCGTGTGTCACCGTGGCCGGTTTGATCAACGCGCTCAAGGTGGTCGGCAAGAAGATCGGCGATGTCAGCATCGCCTTCATCGGCTCCGGCGCCAGCAACGTGGCCTGCATGCGGCTGGCCTTCGCCGCCGGCGTTGATCCCAAGAAGTGCATGGCCGTCGACAGCAAAGGCATCTTGCACATGGGCCGCGAGGACATCGCCCGCCGCAAGGCTGAATTTGTGGACAAGTGGCGTTTGTGTCAAACGACCAACGCCGAGGGCCGCGTGGGCGGCATTGCTGAGGCCCTGGGGGGCACGGACGTGTGCATTGCCCTCAGCACCCCAGGCCCTGGCACGCTGAAGCCAGAGTGGGTGGAGAAGATGGCCGAGGACTCCATCGTCTTCGCCTGCGCCAATCCGGTGCCGGAGATGTGGCCCTGGGAGGCGGCAGAGGCCGGGGTGCGCATTTTTGCCACCGGTCGCTCCGACTTTCCCAACCAGGTGAACAACTCCCTAGGCTTTCCGGGCATCTTCCGCGGCACGCTCGACGTGCGCGCCAGCACCATCACCGACGAGATGTGCATTGCGGCGGCCCATGCTCTGGCCGATGCGGCGGGCGAGATCAATGCCGAGCACATCCTGCCCACGATGGACGACTGGGATGTGTTCCCCAAGGAGGCCGTAGCGGTGGGCATGAAGGCGCAGGAGCAGGGCATCGCCCGTCTCAGCCACACCGCCGATGAGCTTTATCGCCATGCCAGCGACATCATCGGTCGCTCGCGCGAGTTGACAAAGTGGATGATGGAGCGCGGGTTTATTCCGGAGGCGCCGGAGTAGTATCGGTAGATTGGGAACCGGTACACTGGCAGACTGGTACGCTGATTGTAGCGCCGCGACCACCCTACCGGTGTACCAATTTGCCAATCCACCGACCACCAATCTACCCTTCAGGAGGACACCATGTACGATCTGATCATCATCGGCGGCGGCCCGGCGGGCTTGACTGCCACCGTATATGCCATTCACAAGCGCCTGGAAACCCTGCTCATCACCGAGGATTTGGGCGGAAAGGCCAATTATCGCATGCATATCCGCGGGCTGGAAGGCTACGAGACCATCAACGGCGAGGAGGTGGTGCGCAAGTTCCAGAGCCAAGTGGAATACCTGGACTTTGCCCGCCTGATGGACCGTGTGGAGTCCGTCACGTCGTTGCGTGCAGCAGACGGCGAAGAATACTTCAAGATCAGCACCAAAAGCGGCACCTCGTTCGTTGGTCGGGCTGTTGTCGTGGCCACGGGCGCACGGCCCAGGTTGCTGGGCATCCCCAATGAACACAACTTTTTCGGCCTTGGCGTGAGCTACTCTGCCATCAGCCATGCACCGCTGTTCTGGGGTAAACAGACCGCTGTAGTCGGCAGCGGTGAGCTCGCCTTTCGTGCCGTGACGGAGCTGGCAACGCTGGCGAGCCGTGTTTATCTGCTGGCCGCCGATCCCCTGCCCGAGGACTCGCCCTGGACGGTCAAGATTCGCAGCTTCGAGAATGTGAGCGTTTTGCCCGGAGCCCAGGTGGTCGGGCTGAAAGGCGCGCCCTATCTGGAGGAAATCGACATCCGTTTGGGCGACGGCAGCCAAAGCACCTTGGCCGTCAAAGGTCTCTTTGTCGAGCTTGGGTTGCTGCCGAACTCAGAGATCGTCAAAGACCTGGTACAACTGGACAGCGATGGCCGCATCATAGTGGACTGCCGCGGCGCCACTAGTCATCCGGGATTGTATGCCGCCGGCGACGTGACCAACAGCTACGCCGAGCAAGTGCTGATCGCCATTGGCGACGGCGCCAAGGCCGTGCTGGCGGCCTACGAGTATCTGTTGCGCCATCCGAAGCCATTGGTGGACCCATTGCGGACCAGGATGTGAGTAGTAACAATGCGTAACGCGCCATGCGTTGAAACTATTCAGCCATAGGTGCCGGGCACTTGAGTCGGCGCTGGCAAGGATGTCCGCAGAGCCGACTCAAGCTGCAAACCGCTCGTGGTTCGCAATACCTGGCACCTGAATAGCTACAATGCGCAAAGCATGCGGTGTTGGAGCATTGATAGGGTTACGCATCACTCGTTACGCATGAAATCGCAAGTGATCCGTTTTTTCTACACACAACGCACGGGAGACCCGCATGACCGCAACTATTATCGACGGCACTGCCATTGCCGCTGACATTCGCGAGCAGATCAAAGGCCGCGTGGCCGAGCTTTACGCTGCCACGGGCCGCAAGCCTGGCCTGGCCACTGTATTGGTGGGCGAGGATCCGGCCTCGCAAGCCTACGTCCGCATGAAGGGCAAGAATAGCGTGGAAGTTGGCATGGAGAGCTTCAGCTACAAGCTGCCGGCCACCGCCTCGCAAGAGGAGGTCGAAGGGCTGGTGCGCGAGCTGAACGCCAACCCCGCTGTCCACGGCATCCTGGTGCAACTGCCGTTGCCGAAGCACCTCAACGAGGAGGCTATCCTGGGCGCTATCAGCCTGGAGAAGGACGTGGACGGCTTTCACCCGGTCAACATCGGCCGGCTGGTGATGAAGGGGCGTAAACCGTTGTTCATCCCCTGCACGCCCAAAGGCTGCATGGTGCTGTTGGAGCGCAGCGGCGTCAAGCTGGAAGGCGCCAACGCCGTGGTGCTAGGCCGCAGCAACATCGTAGGCATGCCGGTGGCGGCATTGCTGCTGCACGCCAACGCCACCGTCACCACCTGCCACTCGCGCAGCCGCGACCTGCCCGGCATCTGCCGTGGGGCCGACGTGCTGGTGGCGGCCGTGGGCCGCGCCGAAATGGTCAAAGCCGACTGGATCAAGCCGGGCGCGGTGGTGATCGATGTCGGCGTCAACCGCGTCGACGATCCCTCCAAGAAGAGCGGCTACCGCCTGGTGGGTGACGTGGCTTTCGAGGAGGCCAAGGAAGTTGCTGGCATGATCACGCCCGTGCCGGGCGGCGTCGGTCCGATGACCATCGCCATGCTGTTGCAGAACACGCTGGACGGGTTTGAGCGGACGATCTGAGCGAAGGGAGGGGGAGGAAAGAAGGGAAAGGACGGAGAGAAAGGAAAGGACGGCAAGAAGGGACGAAACGGAGAGGAAGGAATGGCGCGGCGAGGCCCGCAGGGCGCAACGAGCGTCCATCGCCTTTTTCACCTTTTCTTGTGCCCTCTTGTCTCCCATGTCTATCTGATTTCCTTCCCCTTTCCCTCTTCCCCCCTTTCCCTGTTTCCCTCATTTCCTTCGCTTCTTTTCCGCCTCCCAACATCTCATAGGAGACCTGGTATGCGAGATCTAACTGAAGCTTTTGTCGAGCTGATCCGTCGCACTTCCACCGATCTGCCGTCGGATATGGAGCAGGCGCTGCGCGAGGCTAGAGAGCGCGAGGAACCCGGCTCGGCCGCGCAGGGTGCGCTGGACACGATGCTGCTCAACACCGAGATGTCGCGCGCCAAGTCGCGACCCATCTGCCAGGACACCGGCACGCCGATTTTCGAGGTGTATTACCCCGTGGGGTGGTCGACGCGCAAGCTGGCCGAGCAGATTCGCCGCGCCTGTGTGATTGCCACCGAGAAGTCCTATCTGCGGCCCAATGCCGTGGACGCCATCAGCGGTGAGAACAGCGGCGACAACACCGGTGTCGAGTTCCCCACCATCCACTTTCACGAGTGGGACGAGGACGCCGTTAAGGTGGACTTGATGCTCAAAGGCGGCGGCTGCGAAAACGTGGGCGCGCAGTACTCCCTGCCTTACGCACCGCTCAAGGCCGGCCGCGATCTGGAGGGCGTGCGCCGCGTTGTCCTGGACGCCGTGAACAAGGCCCAGGGTCAAGGCTGCGCCCCGGGTGTCCTGGGTGTGGCCATCGGCGGCGATCGCGGTGCATCCTATGTGTTCAGCAAGCAGCAGCTGTTGCGGCCGTTGGGTCAGCGCAACCCTGACCCAGAGCTGGCTGCGTTGGAGGAGACCATCAAAGAGCAGGCTAACGCGCTGGGCATCGGCCCTATGGGCTTTGGTGGCAAAACCACCGTGCTGGACGTGCAGATGGACGTTATGCACCGCTTGCCGGCCAGCTTCTTCGTCTCCGTCAGCTACATGTGCTGGGCCAACCGGCGACGCAGCATGCTGGTCAAGGGCGAGGAGGTGATTTACTCATGATCCACAAGTTGACCGTGCCCATCTCGGACGAGGCTATCAGTGCGCTCCACGTGGGTGATCAAGTGGAGATCAGCGGCGTCATCTTCACCGCCCGCGACGCGGCCCACAAGTACATGGTTGAGCAATTCGTCAAGACCGGCGGCAATCCACCGGCGTCGGAGCGCGCGCTGTACGAGCTGCTCAAGGCAAAGCTGAACGGCGGCGTGATCTACCACTGCGGCCCGGTGGTGGCTAAAGAGGACGGCGTCTGGCGCTTCGTAGCTGCCGGCCCGACTACCAGCATCCGCGAGGAGGTCTACCAGGATCTGGTGATCGAACACTTCAACGTCAAAGCTGTGATCGGCAAGGGCGGTATGGGGCCGCGCACGCTGGCCGCCTGCCAGAAGTTCAAGGCTGTCTACCTACACGCCGTGGGCGGCGCCGGCACGTTGATTGCCGAGCGGGTGGTCGAGGTGGAGGATGTGCACAAGCTCAAGGAGTTCGGCGTGCCCGAGGCCTTCTGGCAGATCCGCGTCGACGGTTTCCCGGCCGTGGTGACCATGGACAGCCACGGCAAGTCCATCCACGCCGACGTGGCGGCCAAGTCAGAAGCCAAACTGAAGGAGCTCGTGGCGGCCTGAGAGCATCGCGTGCTTGACAGCGACCAAAGAGCCAGACCGGCAGCTTGCTGTCTGGCTCTTCTGTTTTGGAGGGCGGCCTGAGCGCGGCTCCCATTAGGATTGTCTCGCTGTCTTCACCCACGGCTAGCCAGAGCTGCAGGCAAGCCCCCTCAGGCCCCGGTGCCTAACGGCTGAAGCCGCTTCATACTTTTCATGCTTTCAACCGGATGGTTTCAGCCTCTGGTTCTTCTCCCTCCTTCAACCATTTCCCCATCACCACCATTGGGCTGAACTCTTGTCCATCTGGCAGATCGACCACCGGCAATCCGTGTGCGGCGGCGACCCGCCACCGGCCGCCTTGCTCTCTGCGCACGATTTCGCCCAGGTAGGCGCCCAACAACAGGACGTTGATCTGGCGGTCGCGTTCGTCGAAGCTCGCGCGCATCTGCCAGAGGAAATCGACGATCTGACGCAGCGCCGGCAGGCCGGCCATCGAGGGGGAGAGCGTCGCCTCGAACAAGACAGCAGCGCGCTGCTCTAGCTCGGCTAGCAGCTGCGGCAGTTGCGCCACGAAACGTTCGGTGGCTTGATCAGGCATCGCCAGCCTCCGTCTGTCCCGTCAGAATCCAGCGCAGGCGCTCAGGTAGGCAATCGATGGCAGCGCAGCTCTGCTGGCCGCGCGCCGTGCGGATCGTGTTGCCGACCCGGCCTTCTGGCATTTGGCACCCGAAGGGGGGCTCCAGCAGGTGGCCGCGCCAGGGCGTCACGCTTGCCAGCGCAGCCATGGCCTCGGCGATATCTTCTCCTGCCGCGGGTTGCAGGGGCAACACCACGGCGTCGAGGCCCTGCGCTTTCAGCCAGCGATTGGCGCGGCGGCCAACGGCACGCGTGTTGGCGTCTGGCGCCTGCAAGCCGATCAGGTCAGTGTGCGCCGTGAGGCAGCGCACGCGGTACAGGTCGCGCATCGTCTTGGCTGTGAGCTGGCCGGGTGCAGTGGCGCACAAGGCTTTGCCCTGCCCGCGCGGTGGATCGGGCGCGGCAAAGCTGAGAAAGGCATGGGGGTAGCGAAAGGCGAGTACCCGGCTGATCAAACCGTAGGGCCCCATGGCAATGGCGATCGTCGGGCGGACAGCGGCTTTGAGAAGCTGCAATAGGGGCGCCACATCGGCCAGCTGCTGCGCCGTACCCACGACCTTCACCACGTCTGCGCCCGCGGCCCACAGGCTCGCAGCCAGGGCCGCCAGGTCACCAGGCATGGCGTGGTAATCGTGGCGCGAGAGGATGAGTTTCGTGCGGCTGCGGTCAAATTGCGACGCCTGCACGGCGCAGTCCCACTCCACGTCCACGTAATCTGCGCCTAGGGCCGCGGCCCGCTCCAGCACCGCCAGCCGCTGTCCCTCGCCTCCTTGCCAGGCGCCGCCCTCTCGCCGCGGCCGGCAGGTGATGATCACGGGCAGCGGTCGTTCGACCAGCAGCCGCGGCAGGTCGAACTCCTGCATCAGGTCCAGGCGCAGCTCGGCGAGGTCGGCTACTTTGACGGCGTCGTGCAGGGCAGTCAACGCCGCGGCGGTGTCGGGGGCAGCGATAGAAACGGCTAGGTAGGTCATCGGGCGATGGACAAAGGATGATTGCAATAGCCGGTCAGGGTAAGTCGAGGCGATGCCGCTGCCGCTATTGTAAGTCAAAGCGCGAGGGAAGCCAAGCGGACGTTGATGCGCATTGCAATAAGAAGCCTCCTGGAGAGTGTGCTCTTCAGGAGGCTCGATAGTCGTCGATCTCGGCGCTGGTTGTGCCGGCGACGGCGTTCCTCGCTTGGACCGATCCTTGCTTTTCCTTGCTGGCTGGGGATAGCCAGGCGGTCGCCTGCTTGGAGAAGCCTCGCCTGGCTATCCCCGCATCACGTGTGTTGCATGCGGAAGGTCGCTGATTTGTTCACTCAAAGCATCGTTTCGCTTGTCCCCTGCCTCCTATCCTTGCCCGCCCAATTGTCGCACCAGCGCCAGCACAGCGCCGACACAGATAGGCAGCGCATGATCCAGCTCGGACCGGCTGAAGCGCAGGACGCGCCAGTCGGCCGTTGCCAGATCGTAGTCCACCGGACGCGCCTCGCGTAGGTCGGCCATGTCATGCGCCGGGTCGTCGCACAGCACAGCGATGCGGCCCTCCTGGCAGAAGAGGGCGAAGTCGACCGGCAGCTCCTGCGGCGGCTCGCCGGCCAGGTAGCGATACTCCACGCGCAGGCCGGCCTCGCGCAGGGCCAGCCACAGTCGCTCTTGCGGGTCATCGCGCAGCCACAGGTCGTTGATCTCTTGCGCAGCCAGCAGACGGCCCAGGGTCGTCGGGATGAAGGTGATGCGGCGCAGGCTGCGGCTGGGAACCGGTTGTGCCAGCCGCTGCAGGGGGCCGATCTCGATCTTGTAGTACGACTCGGTTGCGCGCGGGTGATCCGGCTCGTCCGGCAGCAGCTCGGCCCGGCTGGCAATGCGGAAGCGCCGCACAGGCGCCAGATAGTTGACTGCCCAGCCTTCGTCGCCGAAGGCGCGCGTTTGGTAAAAGGCCAGATACTCGGCCGCCACCCGCCGCGGAGCGCGCTTGACCGGGATGCGATACCACCCCAGGTCGCGGGCAATGGCAAAGTCGCGCGGGCTGTTCAACACGGCCACCAGCACCGGCGCGGTCAGATCGCTCGCCTCTTCAGGCTCTGTGCTCACGTGATTCCTCCCGCCAGATCAGGCGCAAAGCGGGCCAGGTCGGCGCGCAGCCGCAGCAGGGCCAGATCCTTGGCCTTTACCTCCAACATCACGTCGAAGGGGCGCAGCCCGGCCGCCTCGCGCAAAAAGGCGATGAACTCGAAGGGGTGTACGTAATCGCTGTGGTTGGTCCAGAGCGGCGCTTGCAAGGCCTGTTGCTTGCGGCCGCTCTCCGCGCTCTTGCGCTCCACCACGCGCATTTCGGTGCGCGGGGAGCTGAAGTGCACCTTAGGGATTACGTCCGGCGGCCACGTGGCCAGGCAGGCGGCTAATGCTTCGCGCAGCGGCAGCCGCTCTGGGTTGTGATTGTGGTGGTGCAGATTGTCGAACACCAGGCGGAGGCCGGTGCGTTGGTGGATCCACAGCACGTCGGTCACGCTGAAGCGCTCGTCGTCGTTCTCCAGCACGAGCCGGCGTCGCGTGGTCTCCGGCAGGCGTTCATAGCGGCGCACGAAGCGCTCCCGCGCTGGCTTGTGCCCCTCGTAGACCCCGCCGACGTGGGTAACAACGACGGCTTCCGGCCCCAAGCCCATGCGTTCCAGAATCTCAGCAGCAGCGTTGAGGTCTAGCGCGCTCTTGGCGGCCAGGTCTTCGTCCGGTGCATTGAGGATGACGTACTGCGAGGGGTGGAAAGAGAGGCGCACGTCGATCTCCCGCGCCAGCCGGCCCATTGCCGCCAGCTCGGCCGCACATTCGTCGATCTGGCGATGGAACTGGGGCATGGCGGGATGGGTCAGGTAGGGCGCCAAGTCCGACGAGATGCGGTACATGCGGATGCGCTGGTGGCGCAGGTACTCGAAGATATCGCGCAGGTAGGCCAGGCTGACGCTGAGGTGGGGGTTGTTCTGCCATCGCCGGCTATCGTGCTCTTTCAAGCCGGCCTGGCCCAGGACTTTGACGACGAAGCCGAGACGGGTCATGAGGCGTAAGTGGGTGGGCCGGTAAATTGGTGACGGGTAGATTGGCAGTGATGGCGCTGGCGTTGCGGCCTGGCTGCGCCTGCTCATTGCCATGTCATGTCACCTGGTGGGATCGGGCCGGCCAAGTCTGGCAGGATTGTACCAGAAGCGCAGAGCGTTGACAATCTGCCGAAAGCGTAGGAGGATTGCCGGCATTGCGCGGCTTGTGCTTCAGACGTATACTGGTCGGTGCAGCCATGGTTCGCGGCCAACGTCACTGCTGCTAATCGCAGGGAACCGCCGATGCGCGGCCATCGTCGTGAACCTGGTGCAATCATCCCGGTTTGCGATCTGGCGATGCCGTAAGTCGAGCTTGCCCGTTCGACGCCAAGGTCGCCGAGCGGTTGGACGCAGCAACGGAAACTCGCACAGGTCGGTGTTAGCCCGGCCCGCCCACGGTCGGGAGTCTAGGCTTCAGCGGGGTTTGACACCACGACCGGCTGAAGCTCGCACTCCCAGCGCTTGGGAACTGCCGTCCTGTATGAAGAAGCAGCCCCGGCTCTTAGCCCAACACCAGACGATTCTCTTGGAGGCAGCGATGGACAAACGCATGTTTGTAACGCCGTTCTTGGCGGTGACCATGCTCGTATTAGCGTGGGCAGCCGTTCAGGCGCAGTCAGGAGCGCCGGCGACGGTGACCGCTGCGCCGCAGGCACTGGTGGCCGACTTCGTGGCCAGCCCGGTGATCGGCCGGCCGCCGCTGACTGTGGCCTTTGCCAACACCTCCACCGGCGGCTACACCAGCAGCTTATGGGACTTTGGCGACGGCAGCACCAGCACGTTGCCCCATCCCACCCACGTTTACACCGCCGCCGGCGCTTACACCGTTACGCTGACGGTGAGCGATGGCGTGACGACGGCCACCGCCAGGCGACCCAGCTTCATTCGCGTCGTCTACTGGACTTATCTCCCCCTGGCCAACCAGCGCTACAACCCGTTGCTCTACGACGACTTCAACGACACGGCCTATGACGGCGCCTACGATCCGGCTCGCTGGTCGTTTTCCGGCGCCGAGGATGTCTTCCAGGCGCAGCAGCTAGGCGGCGTCATGGTGTTCACCAACGGCCCGGCTGCCACGGCGAGCGGCGCCGACCTGGTGGCGAAGCAACCGCTGCTGCGCACCTGGCAGCAGGTGCAGTATTTCGAAGGCAAGCTCAAAGTGAGCAGCGACCGTGCGGGCGACTGGTCATCGGTGCAGTTGTACCTCTCGTCTGGCGATATCGCCGGCCATGGCTGGTTCACGCAGTGCTACGTAGGAGGCCGTCCCACGGATGCGCGCGCCCGCTTTGGCTGCGAGGTGGCCGTGCAAGAAGGCAGCCGCTACCTGCGCGAATACCAAAAGTCGACCTTCGTCAACTACGACACGTGGTACAAGGTTAGGATCGAGGCGGACCCTGCCATCGGCGTGTTGCACTTTTACTTGAACGATGCCCTGTTTGGCGTGCACACGCCGACCGACGCTGCGGCGCTTGTCACAGCTCGCAACCTGCGGCCGGCGGTGGGGGTGTGGAACAACGCCGCCAACGCCTTCTCGACGCGCTACGCCGACGACATCCTGCTGACGCCCGTGCAGCCGCCGGAGTAAGGCTGGAGGGTATGCCGAAATGAAGTAGGCGCCGGGTGTGCACGACACGCGCGGCGCCATTAGCTTTAGGGGAAGTTTCGCCAGCTAGAGCCCGGTCATGCTCAAGGTTAGTTGGCGGCGCAGCTTTGGAAGGCTGGCAGATGGTTGTACTCGGAGGCAGCTTCGAGGGCGTTGAAAACTTGGAGCAAGTCGGCCCGCGTTGTGACAGCCTTGAGTTGATCGTACAAGTCGCGGTTGAGCAATTCAGCTTCAACACCGGCAGCGCATGCTTCGGCCACGCTGCTGAAGGTAGGTGCGTTGCCCAACCAAGGATTGGGGGGCACCGTCACGCCGTACTTTTGCATCAGCCGAATGACGGCTGCCGCGTGCTTCTGCTCGGCCTTGAGGATGTTTGTGAACGGGGCTACGGGGCCGAATGTGTCGATCACTGCTTGATAGACGGCTATGGCATGGTATTCGTCATTCAGAGCGCGATTGAGCGCTTGGATTTCGGCTGAAGAGAGCGGCGGCTGGGTGCGAATGGTTCCGCTTCCTGGGCTACTGCTTCTTCCACCTGGCCCCCGGCCATCCAGCGGCGCAGCCGCAGCCGGCAGAGCGGGCAAAGCCAGGGCAGTTATCACAACGACGGCTAGTGCCGTGATCATCAGTCGGTAACTCTTGGCAGACATAGGACTTCATCCTCGTATGATATGTGGTAGAGGCGGCGCCAGCCCACCGCCTTACTTGACGAATCAGGGATCTCTGGCATCCTAGGAGCTGGCCTAGGGAGGCGAGTGCTCTTTCTCCTTGTTGCACCCCTGCGGGTGACTTCTTACAAAGCGTGCGCCCCTCAGCTCGATGGATACTTCTGACTTTGGACGATAGTTGATCGTGCGTTCTTGTAGATAGTGGCTCCTCGCAGTGAACCTTGCGTCTGGATACTTGTCTTGAGTATTGCGCATTTTTGTGGAGATTTCGTGGAAAAGCGATAGAGAGTTCGCTGAGACGCTGCTGGCGACATTGAGCAGCATGGGCGATTATAAGCCCCCCGACTTCATGACGCGAGGCCCCTGATGCTTTCGTGATAATCCAGTCAAGACGTGTTTGGTTGGCGATTTGCAGGCGTTGTGGTACACTTGCCGCGGCTGGAGGCAAGCGGCAGGCGTTTGGAAGCGCAGAGCTGTCCCTTGCCGCCATTGTTACTGCAATTATTTATACTTGCCACCCCAAGGATCGCACGTCATGACCAAGAAAATCCACGTCTGTGTCGCCTGGCCCTATGCCGCTGGCGACCGGCACATCGGCCACTTGGCCGGCGCGTATCTGCCGCCTGACATCTTCGCCCGCTATCACCGCCTCGCCGGCAACGAGGTGTTGATGGTCTCCGGCTCCGACACCCACGGCACGCCGATCACCTTGCGCGCCGACCAGGAGCGCGTCAGCCCGGCCGAGGTGGTCAATCGCTACCATGGCCGCTTTGTCGAGGGCTTCCAGCGCTTTGGCCTGACCTTCGATTGGTACACCCACACCGACACCCAGAACCACTGGGATGTCACGCATGATCTCTTCTTGCGTCACCTAGCGCGCCGGTTCATCTACACGGACGTCCAGTTGCAGCTCTACTCGGTGGACGAGCAGCGGTGGTTGCCCGACCGCTACGTCGAGGGCACGTGCCCTATCTGTGGCTTTGACCGCGCGCGAGGAGACCAATGCGACAACTGCGGCCGCACCTATGACGCAGTGGAGCTGAAGAACCCCCGCAGCCGCATCACCGGCAGCACGAACATCGAGGCGCGACCCACCGAGCACTTTTTCTTCGACCTGAACGCTGCGACCGACTTTCTGATCGAGTGGCTGAACCGACCGGACAAGGCGGACTGGCGGCCCAACGTGCTCAACGCGGCCCGCGCCCGCGCCGAAAGCCGCGAGCTGCGCGGCCGGCCGATCACGCGCGACCTGGACTGGGGTATTACGATCCCCGTGCCTGGCTACGACGACAAGCGCATCTACGTCTGGTACGATGCGGTGATCGGCTATCTGTCGGCCACCAAGGAGTGGGCGACGATCACCGGCCAGCCAGACGCGTGGCGCGCGTGGTGGCGCGAAGGTGATCCGGGTGTCGAGAGCTTCTACTTCATCGGCAAGGACAACATCGAGTTCCACGCCATCATCTGGCCGGCCATGTTGTACGGCTATGGGCCGATCGACGAAAACGACCCGCAGTCGGCGTGGCTGAAGCTGCCCACCGATGTGCCGGCCAACGAATATCTGACCCTGGGAGATTTCAAGTTCAGCAGCAGCTTCGGCAATGTCATCAGCATCAACGAGGCCGCCGAGCGCTATCAGGTGGACGCCTGGCGCTATGCCCTGACCGCCATGGCGCCGGAGGCCAACGACAGCGAGTTCACCTGGCAGGAGTTCGTGCGCCGCGTCAACACCGAGCTGGTGGCCAACTGGGGCAACCTGGTGAACCGCGTGCTGGGCTTTGCCTACAAGCGTTTCGCGGGGCGTGTGCCACAGCCGACTGCGCTTGATGCAGCCGACGAGGCGTTGCTGGCGACAGTGCGCGGGGGCTTCGAGAGCGTGGGCGCGCTCTACGAGGCGCGCAAGTTCAAGGCTGCGTTGGACGCTGCGCTGCGGCTAAGCCAGGAGGTCAACCGCTACGTCAACGACAAAGCCCCCTGGCAGGTTATCAAGACTGATGCGGCCGCTGCAGGCACGGCGATCTACGTCTGCTTGCAGGCCATCGACTGGCTGAAAATCCTCTTCGCCCCCGTGTTGCCTTTCAGCAGCCAGCAAATTCACGACTACATGGGATTTGACACACAGCTCTTCGGCCGCCAGTATACCGAGATGATCCCCGATGCCCGCGGCCAGCACCTGGTGCTGCGCTATGATCACAGCGGCGCGGCCGGCCGCTGGCAGGCCGACAAGCTGACGCCGGGCCAGGCGCTGCGGCCACCGCAGGCGCTGTTTGCCAAGCTAGACGAGAGCGTGGTGGAAGAAGAGCTGGCGCGCATGGGCGTGAGATAGGTTGACGGGCTGTCAGCCAGACGGTTTCAACCCCGGGCTTTGACGGCCGCTGCAATCAACTCGCGTCGCAAGACCGTCCCCAAGAAGGACTTGGGCAGCGCTGGGCGCATCTCGATGGCGGCCGGCACAGCGTAGTCGTCCAACCGTCGCCGGCACAAGTCCAACAATTCGTCCGGCGTCAGCGCCGCGCCGGGGCGCGGCACCACGAATGCCACAACCCTCTGCTGACCGTGGCTGTCTGGCGCGCCCACCACTGCCGCCTCCAACACTCTGCTGTTCTCGTGCAACACTTCCTCTACGTCGCGCGGGTAGACGCGGTGCTGGCCCACGGTGATCGTCTCGCAGGCGCGGCCGATGATCTGAAAGAAGCCCTCGCTGTCCATCACGGCGATGTCTCCAGTGTGCAGCCACCCATTCAGGGGCGGATCAGACTCGCTCGTCGTCACTTGCGGGCCCTTGACCAGCAGTTCCCCCACGTGACCGACCGGCAAGTCCTGGCCGGTGTCCAGATGCACCACCTTGGCGTCGGTGTTGGGCAACGGGACGCCGATGGAGCCGGCTTTGCGCTGGCCCAGCAAGGGATCGGCGTGGGTGAGCGCTGTGGCCTCGGCCAGGCCATAGCCCTCGATGAGACGGCTTTGGGTTAGCTTCTCGAAGGACTCTTGCACCTCGACCGGCAGCGGCGCTGCGCTGCTGAGGCAGGTTTTGATGCTCGCCAACCCGTAGGAGCGCAGGTTTGGCGCCTGATTGATCGCAGCAAACATGGCTGGCACGCCGGGGAACAGCGTGGGCTTGTTCGTCCAAATGTGATGCAGCACCTGGTTCAGCTCGAACACAGGCAACAGCACCATCGTGGCGCCCATAGTGATCGGCAGGTTCATGGCCGCGGTCAAACCATAGCTGTGTAGCAGCGGCACCACCGAGAGAACGACCTCTTCTCCATAGCGCAGGGTGGGGATCCAATGTCGCACCTGGATGGCGTTGGCGACCAGGTTGGCGTGTGTGAGGCCGACCGGCCGCGGCGCGCCGGTCGCACCGCCTGTGAACAGAATGGCAGCCAGCCGCTGCGGATCGACCGCCTGGTCCGGATACTCGGGCGGCGCGTCGCGCAGCGAGTCCACCATAGGCCGTCCGAGAGGGCCGCCGCTATCGCCGCCAGCCGCGGTTGTGTAGCGCAACATGCCCCAGCTTGTCGCCAGCCTGTCGACGACTCCCGCCGGCGCCGTGCCGCGCAGATCGGCCAAGATCAGTTCTCTGACGTTGCTGCGCTCGGCGATGATGCGCGCCTGTCGGTCAAACTCCTGCAGGGTAACCAGGACCTTAGCGCCGGCCTGGCGGGCCTGCTCACCGATTTGGACCGGGCTTGCGTCGGGATTGGGCAACACCACCACGCCGCCCATCTTCAATGTGCCGTAGGCGGCGATGACTAGCTCCGGCATGTTGGGCAACAGGATCATTACCCGGTCGTCGTGATCCAACCCCAGGCCATGCAAGACGTGGGCAAACTGGTTAGCTTGGCGGTTCAGTTGGGCGTAGGTGAGCCGTGCGCCAAAGAAGCTGACGGCCACACGCTTGGGCAGCCACTCAGCCGCGCTCTCCAGAAAGCTGTGCAGCGGTTGGCGCGGGATCGGCACGGTGGTGGGAATGTCACGGCCATAGGCCTTGAGCCAGGGGCGCTGCCCTAGCGGGCTGGCCGAGCTGGACTGGTCGCGCCAGGACGTGCGTCGTTCATCCTGCTCGATGAAGCGCTCGATCGCGCGGTTGACAGCCTGGTGGCGCTCCAGTTGCACCTTGTGTTTGGACACGCCCACATCGACCACCTGTGCGCCGGTGATCATGCGGCCCACGTCCTCGAACACGTAGCGCGGAAAGTAGGTGTCGCGCTCGCCCGTGATCACCAGGGTGGGCACGCGCAGGCGACGCAGGAGCGCCCACCCCTGCCACTGCATCATGTTGTTCACAGCCATGCGCTTCAGGACGTGCACCTCGGCGTTCCATGCCGGGCGATAGTCCCACACCGGTCGCAGCAGGGCCGTGGGCAAACGAGCAGCCAGCCCGGCCGCTTTGGGCAGCGGATACTCGCCAGCCGTGGCGATCAGCACCAGCCGTTCCAGCCGCTCGGGATGGGCAGCTGCGTACTCAACACAGATCGACCCGCCAAAGGAGTGGCCGATCAGCACGAAGCGAGGCGGCAACTCCAGGTGCTCGACGATGGCGTGCAGGTCGGCGACCAATTCGGGCATGGTGTAGCGGGTGTAGGGCGCGTCGCTCTGGCCATGGCCGCGCAGATCCGGCGCCACTACGCGGTACTCCCTGGCGAAATGGCTGATCTGGTGTTCCCACGTCTCAGCACAGCCGGCAAAGCCGTGCACAAACACCAAAGTGCGTTCGACGCCTATCGGCGAAATGTCGATCACGCTCAGCTCGTCGCCGGCGACGCCTGGCATCGGCACGCTCACGCGGTAAAGATCGAAGTCGAGTTGCAGATCGCTGCGCTTAATGCCCCGCAGCTTGCGTTTCATAGCATGACCCTTGGTCTGTAAACTTGGCTCAAGTGTACCATGGGAAGGGTCCCAAAGCAACCGAGCTGGCGGCTGCGCGGGCACGTGCCTGTCCAGGGCGAATTTGTGTGACAGCGCGGGGGTCATTATACTACATCAAAGTTAGCCGGGCAGGCACGACATGGCAAGGAGGCAAACATGTTGCTAGCAGGCGATATCGGCGGTACCAAGACCCACCTGGCGATCTTTGCGCCTGAGCAAGGTCCACGGCAGGCAGTGGCCGACGCGATCTTTCCCAGCAGCCACTACCCCAACCTCGAAACAATCGTCCAGGAATTCCTGACGCGCGTCAAGCTGCCGATTGACCGGGCGGTGTTCGGCGTAGCCGGGCCGGTCGTGGGCGGACAGGCAACCATTACGAACTTGCCTTGGGTGATCCGCACGGCTCGCCTGCAAGAGGTGCTGGACCTGCAAGCCGTCGATCTTCTCAACGACCTTCAAGCTATTGCCTATGCAGTGCCGTTTTTGCAGCCGGAAGACGTGCACACGTTGAACGACGGCGATCCAGTGCGCCATGGGCCGATTGCCATCATTGCGCCGGGCACGGGCTTGGGCGAGGCTTACTTGACCTGGGACGGCGCGCATTACTGCGCGCATGCCTCGGAGGGCGGCCACGCCGACTTTGGGCCGACTAACGCGCTCGAAATCGGGCTGTTGCGCTACATGTTGCATCGCCATGACCACGTAAGCTATGAGAAGGTGTGTTCGGGCTTGGGCATCGGCAATCTCTATGCCTATCTGAAGGACAGTGGCTACGCACCGGAGCCGCCCTGGCTGGCCGCCAAGCTGCAGGCAGCAGCGGATCGCACGCCGGTGATCGTGCAGGCCGGTCTGCAGCATGAGCAACAACCGTGCGAACTGGCCGTCGCCACGCTCAGCCTGTTCGTCTCCATCTTGGGCGCGGAAGCCGGCAACCTGGCGCTGAAGCTAATGTCCACAGGGGGAGTCTACCTTGGTGGAGGCATCCCGCGCCGTATCCTCCCGTGGCTGGAACACAAGCAGTTCATGCAGGCTTTCCTGAACAAAGGGCGCTTCTCGACAGTGCTCATCCGCATCCCTGTGCACGTGATCCTGCACCCCAATTCGGCCCTCTTAGGAGTGGCATGTTACGGCTTTGATCTGTGAAGGAGCAGCCATGTTTGATTTCTCCGGCCACGTTGTGATGGTCACCGGCGCCTCAGGCAATCTGGGCGCAGCCGTGGCACGCGCCTTTGCCACAGCCGGTGCCAGCCTGGTGCTGGCGGATCGGGCAGCCGACCGGTTGCCGGGGTTGCTGCCAGAGCTGGCTGCGGCGCCGCAGCACATGTTTTGCGGCGCCGTGGACGCTACCGACCCCGCGTCGGTGCAGCACTGGGTGGATGCTGCGCTGCGGCGCTTTGGCCGCATCGATGTGTTGGCCAACACCATCGGCGGTTACCGCGCCGGCGTGCCTACTCACGAAACCTCTTTGGAGACGTGGGATTTCATGCTGAACCTCAACGCGCGCACGGCATTCGTCATCAGCCGCGCAGTGCTGCCGGCGATGCTGCAACAGGGCAGCGGCCGCATCATCCACACGGCGGCGCGGGCAGCGCTGGCCGGCGCCGCCAACCACAGCGCCTACAACGCCTCCAAAAGCGTTGTCGTGCGGCTGGTGGAGAGCATGGCCGCCGAGTACAAACACCACGGTATCACCGTCAACTGCGTATTGCCGGGCACCATCGACACGCCCGACAACCGCCAGGCCATGCCCAACGCCGATTTCAGCAAGTGGGTGTCGCCGGCAGCCATCGCCGACGTGTTCCTGTTCTTGGCCTCAGACGCCGCACGCGCCGTCACCGGTGCTGCGCTGCCGGTCTACGGCCGTAGCTGACTTCATTAGGTTCTTCGGTTTGTCCGAGGCCTTACGCTGGACGCAGAAGATGCGGTCTGGGCTGCGGAGTTGCTGCTTGTTGCCGGCCTGAGCCCGTCCCGCTAGAACACAACCGCGCATGATCGTTCATGACATAACTTTGGCGATTACACCGACTTTGCCCGTGTGGCCTGGCGATCCGCCGGTGCACTTGACGCAGCCCGCCCATCTCGACCGCGGCGACGAGTTCACCCTCACGCGACTGGACATCAGCGCGCACACCGGCACGCACTTGGACGCGCCCGCGCATTTCATCGCTCAAGGCGCCACCGTGGAGACGTTGGACCTGAACGTGTTGATCGGGCCCTGCCGGGTGGTAGAAGTGGTCACACCTGGGCACGTGACTGCTGATGTTCTTGCGACCTTAGCGATCCCGGCTGGTACAACGCGCTTGCTGCTCAAAACGCGCAACTCGCGTCTCTGGGAGCAGGCAGAGCAGGACTTTTGCGAGGACTTTGTGGCCATTGCCGCCGACGGCGCGCAATGGCTGGTCGACCATGGCGTTCAGCTGGTAGGTGTGGATTACCTCTCCGTGGCGCCTTTCGATGACCCCGCGCCTACCCATCGTATTCTGCTCGGCGCGGGTGTGATCGCCGTCGAGGGGCTCGACCTGAGCGCTGTTGAGCCGGGTGCATACCACTTGATCTGCCTGCCGCTCAAGATTGGCGGCAGCGAAGGCGCGCCCGTGCGCGCCGTGTTGATCGGATAAGATAGCTCTATGACACGCGAACAGATTCGCCTGACGTCGCTCGCCGCCTGCGCCGGTTGAGCGTCCAAGATGGCCCCTGAGGCCCTGGCGCACGTGCTGCGTCCCCTAGCCAGTTTGTTTCACGCCGCCGACTATCCCGATCTGTTGGTGGGGCTCGGTCGCGCCGACGACGCGGCCGTCTACCGGCTGAGCGAGGAGCAGGCGTTGGTCGCCACCGTCGACTTTTTCACGCCGATCGTTGACGACCCCTACACCTACGGCGCGATTGCGGCTGCCAACTCGCTGAGCGATGTCTACGCGATGGGCGGCCGGCCGCTGTTTGCGCTCAACATCGCCGCCTTCCCTGGCGACCTGCCACACGATATGATCAGCGCTGTGCTGCGCGGCGGCGCTGAGAAGGTGATCGAGGCCGGCGCAGCCATCGCGGGCGGTCACACGATTCAGGACAAGGAGCCCAAATACGGCCTGGTCGTGTTGGGTATGGTCGATCCGCGGCGCTTGCTGACCAAGGGCGGTGCGCAGGTAGGCGATCAACTCGTTCTGACCAAGCCGCTAGGCACCGGCGTGATCACCACGGCCTTCAAGCGCGATCTCACGACCGATCAGCAGATGGCAGCGGCTACGGCCAGCATGTTGCGCCTCAACCGCGCCGCTTCTGAGGCCGCTGTGGCCGTCGGGGTGCGGGCTGCCACCGATATCACCGGTTTTGGGCTGCTGGGGCATGCGGCCGAGATGCTGGAGCCGCCCGTTGGCGCGTCCGTGCCGTCAAGCGCCGCGGTGGGCTTTCGTTTCTACTTCGATCGGTTGCCCTGGTTGCCAGGCGCGCCTGAGTTCGGCGACGACTGGGTGTATCCGGGCGGCGCGCACAACAACCGCGCCTATTTCAGCTCACGCGTGCGCTTTGACGCCCAGTTGAGCGAGGCGCAGCAAACGCTGTGCTTTGCGCCTGAGACCAGCGGCGGCTTGTTGATGGCCGTGCCCCCAGAGCGTGTGCAGACGGTGCTGGGTCGCCTGGATCAGGCTTGGGTAATCGGCGAGGTCGTGCCCATGGATGCGCCCGCGATCGAGGTACGCGTTGCAGCGTGACTCCACCTGACCGCCTCCACCCCGCCGAGCTGCCCACCACCCGATCAACCACCACATCTCCTGATCTAGCGCTGTATCAGTCCCCACGTTATCGTTCCCCAGGAGCTTTGCCATGTTAGTTGTCCACGTTTATGTCCACGTCAAACCGGAGTTTGTCGCTGCGTTTCGCCAGGCGACCATCGAGAACGCGCGCAACAGCGTGCAAGAGCCTGGCATCGCGCGCTTCGACGTGATCCAGCAGCTCGATGATCCGACGCATTTTGTGCTGGTCGAGGTCTACCGCACGCCGGAAGCGCCCGCTCGCCATAAGGAAACCGCTCACTATGCCGCCTGGCGCGATGCAGTAGCCGACATGCTGGTCGAGCCGCGCAGCAGTGTCAGATACAGCAATGTCTTTCCCGAAGACGAGGGGTGGTGAAAGGACGATCAGAGTGCGGCTAGGGCCTGCTCCACCAGCTGCAAGGTGACTTTGCCCGGGTTTGGCCCTTGATGGCTGCCGACAACGATGCCGTTTTGATCGATGACCACCACGGCAGCCGTCTTGTCGGGGTGTTTGACGCCAAAGGCCTTGGTCACCTTGCCGTCCCAGTCGGGTAGCAAGAAGATGTAGTCCGCCGGGTTCAGGTCGGGGGGGATTTCGTTGGCTGCCTGATCGTAGATTTGTTCAAGTACCGGCCTGACCATGCGATGCAAGATGCGGGGAATACTGCTCAGATCGATTACGCTGGCCAGAGTGACTGTCAACTCCGGGTGGGCCGTGCGCACGGTCCGTTGGATCTCGATGACGGCATCGGCCGTCTCGCGGCCGTGGAAGACCAGCCCCAGCACGTAGCCCGCGCAGTCTTTCTGGCTTACCTGGCGTCCGCTCTTGATTGCGGTTAGCTTGAAAGCAGGCGCAGGCTGGCCTGGGGCGAGCAGCCCTGGTCCTGGGTTCGAAGATGTGGGCATAGTTGTTTCCTTGTGATCAACTGGACGCAGCGGTGACTTCGAAGCCGGCCAGGTTCTCCAGCGCTTTCATCAGCGCATGGTTGCCATCGCTCCCTAGTCCTCTACTCTCGAGGGTGCGATAAAGTTGGAAGATCAGCGCGGTGCTGGGCAGGGGAACGCCGAGCTGATCGGCAGCTTCCAGCACCAGACGTAGGTCCTTTTGCTGCAGGGTGATCGTAAAACCGGGGCGCCAATCGCGCACCAGGATCTGCGGCCCGCGCTGACTGAGCATCCAGCTGCCGGCGGCGCCGGCACTGATCGCCTCCAGCGCCTTCTGCAGGTCTACCCCACCCGCCTGCGCCAGCAACAATCCCTCGCACATGGCCAGACAGTTGCCCACGACGATCACCTGGTTCACCAGCTTAACGGTCTGGCCTGCGCCGTTGGGGCCTACGTGCGTAATGCGCTGGCCCATTGTCTTTAGGACCGGCAGCGCCCGCTGGAACGCTTGGGCCGAGCCGCCGACCATGATGCTGAGCGTGCCTTTGGCCGCGCCTTCGCTACCGCCGCTGACCGGCGCATCGAGCATGTCCACTCCCCGCGCCACCAACGCCGCTGCGATCTGTTGCGTCGCTTCCGGGCTGATGGTGCTCATGTCGATGACAAGGCTGCCCGTGCGAGCGCCGTGGATAACACCCTGCGAGCCAAGGATGACCTCGCGTACATCAGGGGTGTCGCTGACGCAGGTGATGACAATGTCGCTGGCTGCGGCCACTGCGGCCGGGCTGGCTGCCACGTGGGCGCCGCTTGCGGCTAAGGCTGCTGTTCGCTCGGCCGTGCGATTCCAGACCGTAAGCGGATAGCCGGCGCGCAGAATGTTTGCGGCCATGCCGCGTCCCATGATCCCCAGGCCGATGAAGCCGATGCGCTCCGTCATTACGAGTAACTCCTTCTTTTGCCGAATGCTCTGAGTCGAGAGAAGAAGCCTGCATCACTGCCTGACCGCTCACCCGCGTCTTGTTGCTCCTCATCACCTTCGTTGTCTTCAGCCTCTTCCACCTCGTACTCCGCTTCATCATCAAACCATTCTTCTGCGTCGGGATCGATGGGAATCAGGTGCTGGGGCATGCGTCCACCACCGGCGGCCATTAACTTGCGCATGACGGCTTCTACGTCAGCACAAGGTCCGGCGACGTAGAACGGCTCGCCATCCTTCCCGAACTCGACCGCACCCGTACGCGGGTGGACCTCCGGCGGATCGAGGACGTAGGATGTCAGCTTAAAATCGCGGTGGGCTCTGAAGCCATAGCGAGCAGCGAAGTCGATGCTGCCATAGATCATTTCATGGGCCAGGGCCGGCGAGATCTGCATCGGCCGGTCAGAGAACATCTTGGACAAGTACTCGTGGTGGAATTCGCTAGGGGGAATGTCGGCGTTGCAGAAGGCATCCTTAACGCCCAGGCACCAGAAGTCCACCAGAAAAGTGCCGAAGACAATGTTGCCGTTGGGCTGGCGGCGCACAACCACAGCAGGCGAAATTCCTTGCTCTCGCCAGTCTTTCAACACCCAACAACTGTCGATGGGGTAGTTCCGAGCCTGGTAGATGATCTGTTTCACGCTGGGCGGAGCCTTGGCTTTTGCGCTGCGTTTGAACTGCTGGCGCTTGGTGCGCTTCTTCAGCGCACGATCCTGCTTCTTCTTGTCGCCTTTTTTTCATCTTGGTGCTCACTGGTGCAATGGCAAGTTTGTCTCGTGCGATTGAAACACCGTGCGGATTCTAACTGTACTCGGCACCTAGTGCAAATCGTGGTCTCAGGTAACGGCATTGTGGCAGCGCGTCGGCATTGGCAGGTAGGTTACTGACCACATGCCCCAGTGTAGCTATGCTGAGCTTGGTTTCGGTAATTTTCGCATGTTTTTTTGACAAAATCATAACGACGTGTTACACTTTTTCCCGTCTCTAGACGCATCGTGTTGTATACGTTACCTGGGCAAAAATGATGACAGGCCTGAACACACCGAACAGCCCCAGCACCGCTGGCCAAATACTCGAATACCTATTGCGCAACGGCCCTTCGAGCATCAAGGACCTGGAACAGGCGCTGGCGGTGACGGCTACTGCTGTGCGCCAGCAGTTGGCCAGTCTGACCGCGGAGGGACTGATCGTTTCGGTGCAAGAGCGACGCGGTGTAGGGCGTCCGCGCAACGTGTATAAGCTGACCGAGCGTTCCCACAGTTTATTTGCGTGCTACTGCGACGAATTGGCGCTGTCGCTGATCGGCGAGGTGTTGGAGACCGAGGGCACCGATAAGTTGCGCTACTTGTTGAGCCGCGTCGGCAACAAGCTGGCCGTCCAGTATGGCCGTCAATTGCGCAGCGAGGCCGTCGGTGATCGCGTGCGTGAGTTGTCGGCTTTGCTTGATCGCCGCGGTATCCGCGCCGATTTCGTGCATAACGGTGATGTGATCATTTTGCACGAGTACAACTGTCCTTATCACGACCTGGCTTCTGTGCACCGAGATGTTTGCGAAATGGAGCGCGACGCCTTCGCCCAAGCTCTCGGCGCAGAGGTGGTGCTAGGAAATTGTATCCAGGATGGTCACCACAGCTGTCAGTTCCTGGTGAGCAACCGAGGGACAAGCAAGCAAGTCGAGACCATTGTCAACTGACTAGTGCTAATTGCCAACTGTATGCGATCAACGGTGAGCAGCAAACAGACCGTCGTGTGCCGGCGCTGCCAGAAACTACCTGCTGCAGCCATCGCTTACTGATCACCGTTCACTGATCACTCAGATCACTCAAACAAAAACCACCGAAGGAGCTACAAATCAAACATGGCTAGCGAGCTTGTAATCAAAGACCTGCATGTCAAGGTTGTCGACGCGGATCTAGAAGTCCTCAAAGGCGTCAATTTGACCGTGCGCCAAGGCGAGATCCATGCCCTGATGGGGCCGAACGGATCTGGCAAGAGCACGCTGTCTTATGCCATCATGGGCCACCCTCACTACGAAGTCACCGGCGGCGACATCCTGCTGGACGGTGAGAGCATTTTAGACCTGGAGCCGAACGAACGCGCGCGCAAGGGCCTGTTCCTGGCTTTCCAGTATCCGGTAGCCGTGCCCGGCGTGAGCATGTCGAACTTCCTGCGCACTGCGGTCAGCAACATGCGCGGCTACACCGATCAGCCAGCAGCCAGCGGCGATGGCCGGCCCGGTGTGATTGGGTCCAACTTGATGCCGATGCGGGAGTTTCGCAAGGAACTGCTGGAGAAGATGGACGAGTTCCATGTCGACCGCTCTTTCGCCAAGCGCTACCTGAACGAAGGCTTCAGCGGCGGCGAGAAGAAGCGCGTGGAAATTCTGCAGATGGCCATGCTCCAGCCGAAGATCGCCATTATGGACGAAACCGACAGCGGCCTCGATATCGACGCGCTGCGCGTGGTGGCGGATGGCGTCAACAAGCTGGCTGGTCCCAATCTGGGCATCCTGCTGATCACCCACTATCAGCGCATCTTGAACTATGTGAAGCCTCACTTCGTGCACGTGTTCTACAACGGCCGCGTCGTGATGAGCGGCGGGCCCGAGGTAGCGCACACGCTGGAGGAAAAGGGCTATCAGTGGGTGAAGCAGCAGTTTGGCGAGCAGGAGCTCGTGACTGCGTAATGGGTGATTCGCAACACCTGACACATCATCGATTGGCGGAGCTTACGAACCTAGGCTTGGTCAACTACGCGTGAAAAGGTGTGACTCTGAACTGTACACAGCACTAGGAGGATATTATGGCAACAGCAAGCGACCGCGAAGCCTTAGCTGGTGTAAAGGAAGAGTATCAATACGGCTTCAGCATGCCTGAAGAGTACGTCTTCAAGACACGCAAAGGCCTCGATCATGAGATCATCGACCAGATCTGCGACATGAAGCGCGAGCCGGCATGGATGCGCGAGTTCCGCCACCGTTCGCTCGACATCTTCTTGGCTAAGCCCTTGCCCACCTGGGGCGCGGACCTCAGCGGAATCGACTTCGATGACATCTACTATTACATCAAGCCGACGGAAAAGCAGGGCAAGAGCTGGGACGACATCCCCGACAGCATCAAGACCACCTTTGATCGGCTGGGCATTCCGGAAGCTGAGCGCAAGTTCCTGGCCGGCGTCGGCGCGCAGAACGATTCCGAGGTGGTTTATCACTCGCTGCAAGAGCAGTGGCAGAAGCTGGGCGTCATCTTCCTGGACACCGACACCGGTTTACGGGAGCATGAGGACATTTTTAAAGAGTACTTTGGCACCGTCATTCCGCCCTCGGACAACAAGTTCGCTGCGCTGAACTCGGCGGTCTGGTCGGGTGGCAGCTTTGTCTACGTGCCCAAAGGCGTAACGGTAGACATCCCCCTACAAGCCTATTTCCGCATCAACGCTCAGAATATGGGACAGTTCGAGCGCACCTTGATCATTGTCGAGGAAGGCGCCAATGTCCATTACGTCGAGGGTTGCACTGCGCCGATCTATGCCAGCGACTCGCTGCACAGCGCCGTGGTTGAGATCATCGTCAAGAAGGGTGGCCGCTGCCGCTACTCGACCATTCAAAACTGGTCCAGCGATGTCTACAACCTGGTCACCAAGCGCGCCATCGCGTATGAGAACGCGACGATGGAGTGGATCGACGCCAACTTGGGCTCCAAAGTGACGATGAAGTATCCGGCGGTCTACATGATGGGACCCAAGGCCCACGGCGAGATCTTGTCCATTGCTTTCGCCGGTCATGGGCAGACGCTGGACGCCGGCGGCAAAGTGGTGCACGGTGCGCCGAACACCTCGTCCAAGATCATCTCCAAGTCGATCAGCAAGAACGGCGGTCGGGCGTCATACCGCGGCCTTCTGAAGGTGGCCAAGGGCGCGTCTGGCTCCAAGTCCACAGTGGTTTGCGATGCGCTGCTGCTGGACGATCGCAGCCGCTCCGACACCTATCCCTACATCGAGATCGATGAGCAGGATGTGCAGGTAGGACACGAGGCTAGCGTGAGCAAGGTCAACGAGGAACAGGTTTTCTACTTGATGAGCCGTGGCCTGAGCGAGGAAGAAGCGGCAACCATGATCGTCAGCGGCTTCATCGAGCCGATGGTCAAGGAATTGCCCATGGAGTACGCTGTGGAGATGAACCGCCTGATCCAGTTGCAAATGGAAGGGACCATTGGGTAAAGTAGACACGTTGAGCGGGAGACTAGACCGAGTGTCCGTAAACGTGCTTGTTAGTCAACCCCGTTCACCTGTTTGCTCTTCCTGGAGATAGGGACTGCAATGCAGACAATGACTTTAACCACAGCGCGCCTCAACCAAGACGGTGTGGAGGCGATTTCCGCACAGAAACAGGAACCAACCTGGTTCTACGATCTCCGACGCCGCGCCTGGCGGTTCTACGAGGAGCTGCCTTGGCCTACAGGCAACGAAGAGGAGTGGCGTCGCACACGTCTGACCGGCCTCGATCTTGCCGACTTTCAGCTTCCTGATCTGTCTGTAGCTTCTTCTGCACAGCGCATGACGGACCGAGCGAGTTTACCTGATTACTTGCGCGAGGAGCTTGGCACCATCGAGTCGGCCGGCGCGTTGGTGACGGAAGACGGTGTAGTCCGACATCACCTGCTCAGCAGCGAGTTGGCCGCCAAGGGCGTGATCTTCACCGATCTCGACACAGCTATTCGCCAGCATCCGGAGCTGATTCAGCGCTACTTCATGACCGACAACGTAGCCGTGGACGCCAACAAGTTCACGGCGCTGCACGCAGCGTTGGTCACAGGAGGCACCGTCCTCTACGTGCCCCGCAATGTGCAGATCGAGCTGCCGCTGCACGGCGTGACTGCTGTGCGCGGTGGTCTGGCCGATTTCAGCCACACGTTGGTGATCGCCGAGGAAAATACACAGGTCACCTATGTGGACGACCTGATCAGCAGCGATGGCGAGGCGGCCTTTCACAGCGGCGTCGTCGAGATCTTTGCGCAGCCCGGCGCCGTAGTGCGCTACCTGCACTACCAGGATTGGAACGTGAACACCTGGCATTTCAGCACGCAGCAGGCTCAGATGAAGCGTGATGCGCAGCTCACATGGATTCTGAGTTCGTGGGGCAGCCGGTTGAGCAAGATCAACCTGGAGATGCAGCTGCTGGAGCGGGGTGGCCACGGCGAACTGCTTGGCATGTACTTCCCGACCGGCCGCCAGCACATCGATCACCACACCTTGCAGAACCACATCGGCGACCACTGCACCAGCGACCTGTTGTTCAAGGGTGCCTTGCGCGGCCGCTCGCGCTCGATCTACTCCGGCAGCATCAAGGTGCATCCTCATGCGCAAAAGACGGATGCTTACCAAAAGAACGACAACCTGGTGCTCGATAAACGAGCCCGGGCAGACAGTATTCCTGGGCTGGAGATCGAAGCCGATGATGTGCGCTGCACCCACGGCGCCACCGTCAGCAAGATCGAGCCAGAGTATCTGTTCTATCTCATGGCGCGCTCGCTGACTCAGTATCAGGCCGAGCAGCTGATCGTCACCGGTTTCTTTGAGGAAGTGCTCAACCGCGTGCCCGTGGAAGGCGTCCGGCGCAAACTGGAGCACGTGATCGCCCGCAAGGTCATCGGTGGGTAGTAGATTACAGCAAGAACCGCCCATGACATGATCAGGACTTGCGCCAAACCGCAGCGTTGTACGCTAAGACGGCGTGGACGGTAGACTTGGGCCAATTCCTGCCATTGCAAGCGCCGGCCAGCCGGCGCTTGCTCTTCTCTCTGGAGGATAGGGATAGTATGAAAGGTTATGTTCATCCTGAAGTACTGGTAACTACACAATGGGTTGCTGACCACCTTGACGATCCTCAAGTTCGTCTCGTGGAGTCCAATGAGGATATCTTGCTCTACGATCTGGGGCACATTCCCGGCGCAGTGCAGATCGATTGGATGAAAGACCTCAACGATCAGGTGCGCCGCGACTATCTGACGCGCGAGCGGTTTGAGGCGTTGATGTCGGCCAACGGCATTGCCAATGACACAACGGTTGTTTTCTACGGCGACAAGAACAACTGGTGGGCCTGCTACGCCTTCTGGGTGTTTCAGCTTTTTGGCCATACCAATGCAAGAGTGATGGACGGCGGCCGCGCCAAGTGGGAGGCCGAAAGACGTCCCTTGACCAAGGTGGTGCCTAGTTATCCGTCCACCCAATACAAGGCTCAAGCGCGCGCCGACTACAAGATTCGTGCTTTTCGCGACCAAGTGTTGGCCCACGTGAACGCCAACCAGCCGCTGGTTGACGTGCGGTCCCCCGCCGAATACAGCGGTGAGCTGCTGCACATGCCGAACTATCCGCAGGAAGGCGCGCTGCGTGGCGGCCATATCCCCGGCGCCAAGAATATCCCGTGGGCGTTGGCCGTCAATCCGGATGGCACTTTCAAGTCGGCAGATGAGCTGCGCGCCCTGTATGAACAGGCTAACGGCCTACGGCCTGAAGACAACATCGTGGCATACTGCCGTATTGGAGAGCGCTCCAGCCATACGTGGTTTGTGTTGACCTACTTGTTGGGATACCCCAACGTTCGCAACTACGACGGCAGTTGGACCGAGTGGGGCAACCTCGTAGGTGTGCCGATCGAGAAGTAGCCGGCGTGATTTGCCTGGCTGTGCCTGCGGCGCGATAATCTGCGCACCAGCGGGTAAGGGCAAGCGACGAGTTGGCTATGGATCGTCAAGAGCGAATTGACTTCATCCTCGATCACTTTGAGAAGCCACGTTACAAGGGTAGGCCGCCCGTATTCGACGTAGCCTCGTCGAACACAAACCCAGGCTGTGGCGACTCAGTGACTGTCTACTTGACAGACCATGACTCTGGTCGGCGTGTAACCCTGGCTTTCGAGGGCGAAGGATGCACAATTAGCCAAGCCGCGGCATCCATGGTCATGGAGATGATGCAAGGCTGGACGTTGAGGCAGATCATCGAGGCCACGCCGGAGCCGCTTCTTGCGCTCTTGGGTCCTGATATTGCTGTGGCGCGCGATCGCTGCGCCCTGTTAGCCTTCAATACGTTAAAGAGCGCAAGCCGTCAGTTAGCCGGTCAGTCGGTTGCGGCTGATCGGGTTGAGCCTGCAAGTTCGATTAGAAGTGAGCAACGAGCTTGAAGAACAGCGATCAGATTCGCGCTGACTTTCCTATTCTGCAACGCCTGGTCCATGGTCAACCGCTGGTCTACCTGGACAACGCGGCCAGCTCGCAAAAGCCTCTGGCAGTGCTAGAGACGATGGACCGCTATTACCGAGAGACCAACGCCAATGTGCACCGGGGCGTGCACACGTTGAGCGAGGATGCGACTGCGTTGTATGAAGACGCGCGCATGCGTATCGCTCGCTTCATCAATGCGGCGAGCAGCAAAGAGATCGTCTACACGCGTAACGCGACCGAGGCGATCAACCTTGTGGCATATAGTTGGGGGCTTGCCAACTTAAAGCCAGGCGATGAGGTGCTGATCACGCAGATGGAGCACCATTCCAACATCGTGCCATGGCAATTGATTTGTGCACGCACAGGTGCCACTTTGCGCTATGTCCCCATCGATACCACAGGCTACCTGCGCCTGGACTTGCTCAGCGATCTGCTCACAGAACACACGCGGTTGTTTGCTTTTGTCGCAATGTCCAATGTGCTTGGTATAATCAACCCCGTGGCTGAGCTCGTGGCAGCGGCCCACGAAGTGGGAGCGCTAGCGCTGGTGGACGGTGCACAAAGCGTGCCGCATTTGCCGGTGGATGTGCAAGCGTTGGGTTGTGACTTTCTGGCCTTCTCCGGCCACAAGATGTGTGGCCCGACCGGCATCGGCGTGTTGTACGGCCGGCGTGATCTGCTGGAAAGCATGCCTCCTTTCATGGGTGGCGGCGACATGATTCGAGAGGTTCGGCTCGACCGCTCGCGCTGGAACACGTTGCCGTGGAAGTTCGAGGCCGGCACGCCGGCCATTGCCGAAGCCATCGGTCTGGGCGCAGCTGTGGACTACTTGTCTGAGCTCGGCATGGAGTGGGTGCAGCAGCATGAGCGCGCTTTAGTGGCTTATGCCATGGAGCGTCTGGGCCAGATAGAGGGATTGCACATCCTGGGGCCGGCCAGCGACGCACGCGGTGGTGTAGTGGCATTTACGTTGGACGGAATTCATCCGCACGATATTGCGGCTTTGCTGGACAGCGAGGGCATTGCTGTCCGGGCCGGCCATCACTGCGCCCAGCCCATTCACGATTTCTTTGGCATTGTTGCGTCAGCGCGGGCCAGCTTTTATTTCTACAATACCTATGCCGAGATCGATCGCCTGGTGACCGCGCTCGAAAAGGTGCAACGGGTTTTTACTTTGTGAAGGACATGCTGTGAACCGGAAGACTGCGCGTCATTGTAGTCAGCCGCAACGCTGGCGCATAGGCAGATCACCGGTTTCGCCAGAGTGAGCGATCGACCAGCGGCTGCAGCTAAGCGGTTACTAACCATGGACTCTCTTTACCGCGATAATATTCTTGATCACTATCGCTATCCTCGTCACAAGGGCCATCTTGACCATCCCGACGTCGTCTATCACGATCACAACCCTTTCTGTGGAGACGAGATCACCCTCGAGCTCAAGATCGTGGATGGGGTGGTGACGGAAGCCGCGTTCGATGGTCGCGGTTGCGCCATTAGCCAAGCCTCGGCGTCGATGATGACCGAGGAAATCATTGGCAAGCCGCTGGAGGAGCTTCGCCATTGGTCAAAGGACGACATTCTGGATATGTTGGGTATTGAAATTGGTCCGGTGCGACTTAAGTGCGCTCTGCTGCCCTTAAAGGCCCTCAAGGCTGGTGTGTGGGGCTTAGATGACTGGCCCCATGAAGAGTAACACAAAAGCAAAGAACCAGGAGTAAGCAAAACCATGGCTAGACTAGTGAGAGTCGCTTCAATAGGCGACGTCCAGCCAGGCGGCAAGAAAGTTGTTGAGTTGGATGGCACGCTGGTGGCTTTGTTCAATGTGGACAATGCGCAGTACTACGCCGTCGAAGATATCTGCACCCACGATGGAGGGCCGTTAGCAGAAGGAGACATGGTGAACACCTACGAGATCCAATGTCCAAGGCATGGCGCCCGCTTCGACATACGGACAGGAGCGGCCCTATCCATGCCTGCTTTCGAGCCTGTGCAGACCTTTGATGTCGTTGTGCGCGGGGACGATATCCTGTTGGCTGTCGACTGGTAGATGAGTTTTGGAGGACATAATACGATGGCAGTGACTGCTGATGACGTGCGCGAACGCATTCGCCAGAACGTGGTCGATCCGGAGATCGGTCTGAACATCGTCGATATCGGCTTGATTTACGGCATAGAGGTCGAGGACAACAAGGTCGAGATCGATATGACGTTAACCAGCCCTGGCTGCCCGGCTGGCCCGCAGATCATCTATGACGTCAAGCAAACCGTGCGGCGTCATTTCCCTGAACTCGAGTCGGTTGGCGTTAACATTGTGTGGACACCGTTCTGGTCGCCAGAGATGATGAGCGATTGGGCCAAGGAAGAGCTAGGTATCTTCTAGATAGGCAACCGTTCTCACAAGAGCTCGGTTGAAAACACGAGAACTCCCTGATCTACCCGGGTCAAACAACATAGCCTGACCTATCACGGGTCAGGCTATGTCTTTCTATCACCCTGTGGTAAGTGGGGATAACTCAACTCCCCTTGGGGGCTAAACGGGCGCCATTTGTTCCCACCGCATGCCCCTGGCAATCCCCAGCATAGCCAAGCGCAATCCCTGTAAGCCGATCTGGGCCAGGAGAGGTTGGCTGCGCGGGTTTTCAATGATCACCTCGGCAACGACGGCAGCCTGCTCTGCCGCACGCTTCTCGCCAGCCAGCGATAGCCATTCCGCTAACGCCAGCAGACTGGTTCGAAGCTTGACCAAGAGGTCTGCGTCGCTTGCCAGGCTTTCGATCAAGTCGAGCACGATGGCGTCGACTTCTTGGGGTGTGATTTCTTGTGGCCCGCCAAGAAAGAGTTCCGCTGCTTGATAGACTCTTCTGGTAATCACGGCCCAAGTTGCCAGCGCCGGCTGCCTAAGCAGGTCTGTGTAGTCGCCGGATGTGTCTGTAGGTTGCGTAATTGCGGCAGCGGCGGGTTGGGGCGCTGCCCACCGCCAAAGCAGAGGGTTGAGCAAGCGGTAAGTCAATGGAGTGGGCCGGCCGGTGGCCCAGTTTCGCTCCAGCGCTGCGGCTACCCGGCTACGACCATAATCGACCGGCGCTTCCAGCAACAATATGCTCCGTTGGCCATCCTCCAGTTCTCCGCCAGTGTGCACATACCCTTGCGCTCCAGCCGGCGGCAATGTCGAATTGGCCGCTGCCAGATTGCCAATCGCCTGCACTAGACCTTCGTCGCTTGCAAGCAGCAGATACAACACTTGGCTGGTGACTAGATCGGCATTGGGTTCGATGAACCAGAAGGCTTGATTACCCTGTGCATCGGGTGGGCTGGCCAGACAGCGCATCGCCGCCCCTGAGGGTTCAAGGATCGGCGCAAGGACGCCCCGCAGCTTCAGCTTCTGGAGTGAGCGCTCGGCTTGAGAACGCAAAGCTGGCGGCAGGGTTGGCAGGAGAGTCCACAGGGCTGTTGCTGCTGCCGGTTCTGGGCGGCTGCCCAATGCTTGCAGAGCCTCCTCGGCGGCAGGTGGGTAAGGGTCTTGTGCAAACAGCCGCAACATCTCTACGCCTTCTGCGCCCTCCAAGCGTTTAGCGCTGCGCACCATGGTAAGCAGCACGTCGGGGGGTTCTTGCGCAAGCTGCTCTAGGTATTCCACCAAAACGAGACGATTAACACGCGCTTCAGCCAAAACCTCCCGCAGCGATTGCAGACCTAGCTCCTCAGGCGAGGCCATCCCTGCATACATGGCAGGTTCTGGCTCGATGTCAAGGAAACGCTCCAGAATTGTGATGGCGGAAATGCGCGCCTGGTCGGGCAAGCTACGGTTGACAGCAGCGTTGCGCAACGCCGGCACGATCTTTGCTCGATCGAGTAGGCTGGCGACATGGCCCAGCCCACCGCGCAATTGTGGGTTGGTCGTATCCAAGAGAGCCAGCAACGGTGCGATAGCCTGGTCGCCGTACTTGTCTACGATCTCCTTAGCCTGGCGGCGCAGCGCAAATTCGGTGGTGGTGTCGCCCAGGGCGCGCAGAGCCGAGTTGATTTCCAAACGGCTTTGGAAGGACGTGATGATCTTTGGGCTTTGGTCGCTCATAGGATGATTATAACATAGGCGGAGATGGTTCTCGAATCGTTACAGCGCTTTGCGTGGGTCATTTGCCAGTTGGCTGCCTTTCTGCTACACTACTCGCCCGGTAGAGTCGATCCGTAAGTCGTGACGGTGCTCGGGAGCACACGAATGGCTGCTCAAGCTCTATATCGTAAGTGGCGTTCACAAACCTTCGAGGAAGTAATCGGTCAGGAGCATGTGACGCGCACGTTGCGTAACGCGTTGCGCGATGGACGGATTGCTCATGCGTATCTGTTTAGCGGTCCGCGCGGCACTGGCAAGACTAGCACCGCCCGCTTGCTGGCCAAAGCAGTGAACTGCCTGCACGAGAACGCGCAGGCGCGCCCTGACAACACTTGTGCAATTTGCCAAGCCATCACAGCCGGCGCCTTTCTGGATTTGATCGAGATCGATGCAGCCTCGAATCGTGGCATCGATGAGATCCGTGATTTGCGGGAGAAAGTGCACTTTGCGCCAAGCCAGGGCCGCTACAAGGTCTATGTCATCGACGAAGCCCACATGTTGACGCCGGAAGCCTTCAACGCTTTGCTTAAGACGTTGGAGGAACCGCCGCCACATGCGATCTTCGTGTTGGCAACCACAGAACCTCACAAGATTCCCGAGACGGTGTTGTCGCGCTGTCAGCGTTTTGATTTTCGTCGCATACCCACCTATGAGATCGTTGACCGCCTCAAACACATTTTGCAAGCGGAGGGGCGAACAGCTGAGCCAGCCGCCTTGGAGATGATTGCACGCAGCGCCGAGGGGTGCATGCGGGATGCCATCAGCCTGACCGACCAGCTCTTGTCCTATGGCGGAGATGTGATTACTGAGGCGCAGGTCCAGGCTGTGCGCGGCATGATAGCGAGTCAGGTTATCAACCAGTTGGTCGACCACATGTCAGCCGGAGATGCTTCGCAAGGATTGGTGCTCCTAAACCGCCTGGCCGCTGAGGGTGTTGATCTGCGTCAGCTTGCTCTCCAGTTGGTGGCGCATTTAAGATCAGTCCTGCTGGCATGTGTGGGCAAGCAACAAGTTGCCAGCATGCTGGCTGACCTTTCGGCCGAACAATTGGCAGCAGTTCAACAGCAAGCTGAACGATTTAGCGCCTCGACTCTGTCGCAGTCCATTCGGGTTTGGAACCAAGCTGCGCTTGAGATGCGCGACGCGTCTAACCCGCAACTGACGCTTGAGCTTGCCTGGCTCGAAGTTTTGCGGGTGGCGGCGTCTGCTGCAGAGGCTGGTCCTTCCTTGCGGTCGGTAACTCAGCCGACAGCACCGGTCTCGGGAACATTCGACGTCGCTGCAGCGCCGTCCCCTGCCTTCGCGTCATCGTCGGCCTCGCAGCCAGGAAAAGTGATCGAGCCGGCTGTCGAGGGTCTGGCGTCATCTGCAGGTCCCAGCACTGCTGGGGCCGTGGCGGCGCTGCCGCGGCCGGCAGCGCCTGTCCCAGACGATGAAGTGGCTCAGGTCTTGCGGAGCCATTGGACTGCCCTGTTGCAAGCAGCAGAAGCAGCGCGCGGGGGCTCATTGCGGGGCGCGCTGCGCACGTTGCGCAGCGTGGTTGCGCATGGCGACGACATCTATTTCTCTTTTGCTAATGACTTTGCGCGGTCGACGGTTGACCGTTCAGCTAACAAAACTGCGTTGGAAAATCTGATAGGGCATCTGCTAGGGCGCGCCATTCGTTTGCATTGCCAGGTGGGTAGTGCACCTGGTGGTGCTGACACGGCCCGACCAAGCACAACGGATACGCAGGCACCTCGGTCAGATTGGACAAGCGAATCGATTGCTGAAGACCCCGTAGTGACACATGCATTAGAGAACTTGGGAGCAGTCAAGAGCGCCCTCAGTACCGGTCGTTAACAGCAAGTAACCCAGGAGGTCAGTCGATGGCAAAACAAAAAGGAAAACGTTCCTTCCCCAGCAGTGGAGCTGCACGACCTGCCGTTGGCGCAGGCGGCAGCAACATGATGCGTCAAATCCAGCAACTCCAAGAAGAGATGGCCAAAGCGCAGGAGGCTCTCGAGACTGAGAGCGTTGAGGTTTCCGTGGGTGGCGGCGTCGTCAGGATGGTCATGACGGGACACCAGCGGCTGCAGGCTGTGACCATTGCGCCTGACATCTTGAATCCTGACGACGTAGAGATGTTGCAGGACTTGATCCTAGCTGCTGTCAACGAAGCAATTGATCGTTCCCAGCAGTTGGCACGGGAACGGATGGACTCTCTCACGGGTGGGCTCAATTTGCCTGGACTTTTCTAGATGTTAACCATTGCCGCGCCTGTAGCCAATGTAATCGACGCGCTGTCCAAGCTGCCAGGCATAGGGCCAAAGACCGCCTCTCGCTTGGCATTCTACCTGTTGCGGGTTCCTGATGCCGAAGTATTTGCCCTCGCCGATGCGTTGCGTGAGCTCAAAACACGTGTCGTCTACTGCGAGCGTTGTTGCAACATCGCTGAGACCAGTCCCTGTGCCATCTGCAGCAGTGAGGAGCGTGATCAAGGCCTAATTTGCGTGGTGGAGGAGCCTTCTGATGTGCTGGCCGTCGAACGGACGCGCGAGTACAAAGGGGTGTATCATGTGTTGCATGGCGCCATTTCCCCGGTGGATGGCATTGGTCCTGCACAGCTAAAGACGGCTGAATTACTGGCTCGATTGCAAGCCGTTCCCGCGCGAGAGGTCTTGCTGGCCACAAACCCCAACTTGGAAGGCGAGGCGACGGCGATGTATCTAGCGCGGCTAATCAGGCCCTTGGGCATACGCGTAACCCGGCTGGCGCATGGACTGCCGGTAGGCGGTGATCTGGAATATGCCGATGAGGTAACCCTTAGTCGTGCCCTCAGTGGCCGACATGAGATGTAGGCCGAAGGACAAGTGCCGTTGCTGAAAGAGTGCATGTGAAGACTGGAAGGTTGTGCGCCAGGTGTTACAGGGCTACATCTTGTGTATAGTGCGTGGGAATAGACTACATACATGGGGTTGCCGTAGCATTCGGCGAAACATTGACGAGCGGCCGGCATCTAGGCGAAATGCCTTGTCGTTAGACGAGGCTTGCTCTATATGTAGAGGCTTTTTGGTAACAATACACTATATGTAGCGATACATTGTGGGTCTTATATGCTGTTCTGTGCGCTGTGTAGCGCGCGAGCCTGCTTGGGCTCTTGACATCTATGCGACGCTGTGGTAGAATTTAGCCAAGATCAAGTGCAGTTGCTGCGTATCAGCATAGCTGCGTTGGCAGTCGAACAACTGAAAGCACAAAGTCAAGACGCCGAGATGGACCGCGATCCCAGGATGGCGGTCTTTTTTGCCGGGTCTCGCGATTGACAGCTCTTGCGGAGCTATCTTGCGAAAACCTCGTCAAAAAAGGTTGAAAAAACTCCAAATTGGGTCTTGACAAGCCGAGAGAAGTGTGGTAATATCACCTCTCGTGTGTGACAGACAGCACGTTAACAACTAAAGAGTGACAGAAAGAACCAGCGCTTGGGTCTCTGACCAAAATGGTCAAGTCAATCCAAATTTTGCGGAGAGTTTGATCCTGGCTCAGGATGAACGCTGGCGGCGTGCCTAACACATGCAAGTCGGACGAGCTCTGTTCTTCGGAAGAGGGCTAGTGGCGCACGGGTGAGTAATACGTAGGTGACCTGCCCCGAAGTGGGGGATAACTTCTCGAAAGAGAGGCTAATACCGCATATGCTCGGCCATTCGGTTGGTTGAGTAAAGTCGCAAGACGCTTCGGGAGGGGCCTGCGTCCGATTAGCTTGTTGGTAGGGTAATGGCCTACCAAGGCGATGATCGGTAGCTGGTCTGAGAGGACGATCAGCCACACTGGCACTGACACACGGGCCAGACTCCTACGGGAGGCAGCAGTGAGGAATATTGGTCAATGGGCGAAAGCCTGAACCAGCAACGCCGCGTGAGGGATGAAGGCCTTCGGGTTGTAAACCTCTTTTCTGGGAGAAGAGACAAGGACGGTATCCCAGGAATAAGTCTCGGCTAACTACGTGCCAGCAGCCGCGGTAAAACGTAGGAGGCTAGCGTTATCCGGATTTACTGGGCGTAAAGCGCACGCAGGCGGTCGCGTAAGTCGGACGTGAAATCTCTCGGCTCAACTGGGAGGGGCCGTTCGATACTGCGTGACTTGAGGTTGGGAGAGGGAAGCGGAATTCCCGGTGTAGTGGTGGAATGCGTAGATATCGGGAGGAACACCAGTGGCGAAAGCGGCTTCCTGGCCCACACCTGACGCTCAGGTGCGAAAGCGTGGGTAGCGAACGGGATTAGATACCCCGGTAGTCCACGCTGTAAACGATGCAAACTAGGTGTTGGTGGTATTGACCCCATCAGTGCCGAAGCTAACGCGATAAGTTTGCCGCCTGGGGACTACGGCCGCAAGGCTAAAACTCAAAGGAATTGACGGGGACCCGCACAAGCAGCGGAGCGTGTGGTTTAATTCGATGCAACGCGAAGAACCTTACCTGGGCTTGACATGGCCGTAGTAGTGAACCGAAAGGGGAACGAGCCTTCGGGCAGCGGCCACAGGTGCTGCATGGCTGTCGTCAGCTCGTGTCGTGAGATGTTGGGTAAAGTCCCGCAACGAGCGCAACCCTTGCCGCTAGTTACATGTGTCTAGCGGGACTGCCGGAGTCAAACCGGAGGAAGGTGGGGATGACGTCAAGTCAGCATGGCCTTTATGTCCAGGGCTACACACACGCTACAATGGCCGGTACAATGGGTCGCTAAGCCGCGAGGCGGAGCCAATCCCATCAAAGCCGGTCTCAGTTCGGATTGCAGGCTGCAACCCGCCTGCATGAAGTCGGAGTTGCTAGTAACCGCAGGTCAGCCATACTGCGGTGAATACGTTCCCGGG
>DAOUBX010000013.1:0-3605 GCA_034432445.1 Anaerolineales bacterium | reverse complement strand
ACTTGCGACCGGTTTACAGCTTGAGCCGGCTCTGCAGACGCCCTGGCCAGCGCAGCCTTAAGTGCCCGGCACCTAGGGCTGAATAGTTGCTCATAAGGAAGCTGTGTCACCTCACGGTGTAGGAGAGACCGTTTGTGCCTGCAAACGCCGGGGTTCGCGCACACCCCACACCAGGGCGACCAGGCCGGCCAAGGTAAACGCAGTGCTGATGGCGAAGAGCAAGTCGTAGCTGCGACTGGCCAGCCACGCTCCGAGCAGGGGGCTGAGGATGCCCATCACCCCCATGGCCGTGTTAACCAAGCCGACATAGGTGGGACGGAGGTGCGGGGCCGAGAACTCCAGCGCAATCATCGTTCCTGAGACCACGGCTGCGCCCAAAGCCGTGCCCAGCAGCAGGAAGACGACGTAATACCAGGCGGGCGCCGGCGCCAACCAGGCCAAAGCGTAGCCGGCGACCCCCGCCACCACGCCCAGGGTAAAAGGCAGCTTATGTCCCAGCCGGTCCGCTAGGAAACCGGAGGCCAGGGTGCCCACTGCCTGGCCGACCATGTAGGCCAGGGTGTACAATCCGACGACGCCATCCGGCACGCCCCAGCGGCGCACTGCCGCCACGGTAACGAAGCCGCCGCCCATGCCGCCCAAGACCACTAACAGCCGGGCGATCACGAAGCGGCGGAAGTTGGCGTCCTGGCGCAGGATGGCGCGCAGACCGGACCAGAACTGCTGGGAGTTTTGCCGGGGCGCTGCAATCGCCTGTTCCGGCTCACGTGTTAAGGCGAGGAAGGCCCAACTGAGCGTGATGAAGAAGGCGGCAATGCTGAAGGCAGCCACGAAATTGCCCGGAAAGGCGAGCATCGTCAATAGCCAGGCGCTAAACGTGGCGCCGAGCGCGCCCGCGCTGTTGCCGACAAACGTGGCGAGGCCAAAAAAGCGCCCCCGACGCGTGACGGGGAAGACGCGCGCCAGCAGGTCTTGCCAAGCCGTGGCCACCAACCCGGCGCCCAGCGCATGGCCGGCATAGCCCAGGAACAAGAGCGCCAGGGCGAGCTTCGGCGCCTCCACGGCCAGCAACGCCGCCAGCGGTAATAGCCACACCGGGAGGCGCTCGGTGAAGAAGCCTAGGTTGACCACCATCGGCTTCATGCGCGGCAGCCGCTGCACAAAGTTTGCTGTAAAAAGCTGTGGCAAGAACCAACCGCTGTTGGCGATGACGCCGATCAAGCCGATGGCCAGCTGGCTGGTGGTTAGCTTGCTCACAAACAGCGGCATGATGGTGGCGCTGGACATGAAGCTGAGGCCCAGCCAGAACGTAGCGCCGTCCATGAGGTTGACGGCGAAGTTCCAACGGTAGTTGTGTTCGACCTCGGCGCTGATCTCCAGCGCTGTGCGCTGGGGAATAGGCCGGTCCACGACCAGCAACCAACGCATGAAAGCTTTGAGACGCGGGTTCGCCATAGATGAGTGGACAACCAAAAAGCGTGATCCGTGACTGCTGACAGATCACGCTTCTTGCTGCTACTGGACCAGTTGTTTTGGCGCCACGCGTTGCACGTGACGCCTTGTGTGGGTGATCAGACGCGCGGCCTACCAGGGCATCGCTCGGCCCCGCCGCGCGCCGCCGAGCTTACTGCGCCTTCTGCTTTTCCAGCTCCTCGCGCACTAGCTCGCGGCGCAGGACCTTGCCGACGGTGCTCTTGGGCAGGGTGGAGCGGAACTCGATGAAGCGCGGCACCTTGTAGCCGGTGAGCTTCTCGCGGCAGAAGGCCTGGATTTCCTCGGCAGTGGCCTTCTGACCCTCGCGCAGCACAATCCAGGCCTTGACAGCTTCGGTGGTGCGCGGGTCCGGAATGCCGGCCACACTGCACTCCATGACGGCCGGGTGCATCGCCAGAACCTCCTCCACCTCGCGCGGCCAGACCTGGAAGCCGCTGACCTTGACCACGTCTTTCTTGCGGTCTACGATGTAGAGGTAGCCGTCCTCGTCCATGTAGCCCAGGTCGCCGGTGAACAGCTCGCCATCGCGCAGCATTTCCGCCGTGGCCTCTGGCCGTTGCCAGTAACCTTTCATGAGCTGTGGCGCGCTCATCACCAGCTCGCCGACGTTTTCTGGGCCGGGCGGCAGGGTCTTCGAGGGATCGCTGACATCGGCGATGCGCACCGAAACGTCTGGGGCCGGCATGCCGATGGAGCCCACCTTGTACTTGCCCTCTACCGGCGTGCAGCAGATGGCCATCATCGACTCGGTGAGCGCGTACCCTTCCACGATGCGGCTGCCGGTCAGCTCCTCGAAGCGGTCTTTGGTCTCCTTGAGCAGGGCTGAAGCGCCAGAGATGCAGAGCTTGATCGACTTCAGGTTCACCTTGCCGCTCTTCACCAGCTCGTGGTTGAGCATGGCGTTGAACATAGTCGGCACCGAGGGGAAGAAGGTGGCCTTGGTCTTCTCGATGGTCTTCATCACATCCGGGATGTCGCGCGCGTTCGGCACCAGCGCCATGGTGCCGCGGCAGGCGAAGGCCGCTGTTTGCACGCCGGCGTTAGCGAACACGTGGAACAGCGGCAGCGCCGTCAGGAAGACGTCCTGATAGTCGCGCAGCGTGTTCTGGAACCAGGCGTAGATCTGCATGCCGGACATGACCAGGCCCTGATGCGAGCCTACAGCCGCTTTGGACAGGCCCGTGGTGCCGCCCGTGAACAGAATGATGGCGTTGTCGTCGGGATCGACCACCACATTGGGGCGTCCAGCCTTGGCGCCCTGCTTCACCAGGTTTTGGAACCAATAGTCGCCCTGCTTGAGGGTGATGCGATGGCCTTCTTTCTTCTCCTTGACCAGCGTGAACAGCAGTCGCGTGATGAACGGCAGATACTCCTTGACGCTGGTGGCGATAACGCGCTTCACACCGGTCTTGCCCTGCACTTCTTTGACCGTGTTGTAGAACAGGGTCATGACAATGGCGGTCTCGGCGCCGCACTCGCGCAGAGCGTGCTCCAGCTCGAAGCCTGTGTAGAGGGGGTTGATGCAAGCTGCGACGGCGCCGGCCTTCCAAATCGCAAACTCGGCGATCACGAACTGGGGAATGTTGGGCATGACGATGGCTACCCGATCGCCTTTCTTGACGCCCATGCTGACCAGGGCATTGGCCAGGGCATCGCTAAGGCGGTCCAATTCGCTGTAGGTGATCGTCTTGCCCTTGAAAAGCAGGGCTGGATGCTTGGGACGCTGCGTGGCCGTCTCGCGCATGACATCGATCAGCGTCTTCTTGGGGTAGGGTTGCAGCGTAGCTGGCACGCCTTTGTCGTAGTTCTTGATCCAGGGCTTGTTGTCCATGGGTCTTGCCGTCCTCTCCTTCAGTGAAAATGGGTGGGGATGGTGAATGGTGCCTGTCCCAGGCGCTGATACAAAGATAGAACCTGCCGTAGATGCTGGAACGATCGTCAGTGATTGCCGCCACAAACTTGCTTTTGCAGACACTATACCAAAAAGTGAGGCAATCTGTCAATTCTTTTTTTGTCGTGGTGTAACTGCTCAGGTGCCGGGCATTTGTAGGCGATTTGCGACCTAGGTTGGCTTCGCAGACACGTTTGCAAACCAGATGCCCATGCGCTGG
>DAOUBX010000012.1:0-7275 GCA_034432445.1 Anaerolineales bacterium | reverse complement strand
ATCGTCCGACAAGCCCCGAGCTCTGTGGCCCATGCGCATCCTAATCGACGCCACTCCCCTGCAAACCGGCCATCGCCAGCGCGGCGTCGGCACGTACACGCGCCAACTCCTGCGCAGCCTGCTGGCCATCGACCAGGACAACGCCTATGGGCTGATTGCCCACCCTGGCCCGCTGGATCTCGGCCAACTGCCAGCCAATGCCCACGTCATTCCCCTGCCGCGGCCGGCCTGGGGGCGGCTGACCGGCTTTGTCACGCACCAGGTGCTGCTGCCGCGGCTGTTGGCTCGCCAGCAGGCCGACGTCTTCCACTCGCCCGGTTTCGTGGCGGCCTTCAGCGTGCCCGGCGTGCCGTGGCGCTGCCCCCTGCCGCTGGTGGTCACGTTGCACGACTTCACCCCCCTGTATCTGCCGGAGCTTTCGCTGCATAAACCGCTCAATCGCGCTTGGTATGCCTGGCAGCGACGCGTCGCCGGCCGGGCCGACGCGCTGATCTGCGTGAGCGAGACAACGCGGCAAGACGCCCGGCGCTTCATGGCTGCGCCGCCAGAACGCTGTGTGGTCGTCCATGAAGGCGTGGATCGGCAAGTCTTCTATCCGGACGCAACACCCAGGCCGGCTTTGGACCTTACCACCTTTCGCCCACCCACCGACGCCCAGCCCTACATCTTGTTCGTGGGCGGCGATTACGTCAACAAAAACCGGCCGGCGGCCCTGGCCGCTTTTGCGCGGCTCTGCCAGGCCACAACACTGCCGCATCACCTGGTCATGGTGGGAGCAGATCGCACACCGGACACGCAATTGCTCAGCCGCTATCCCGGCCTGGATCTGCAACGGCTGCACCGCATGCAGCACGTCGCACCCACCGAATTGGCCCAGCTCTATCGCCAGGCTGATGTGTTCCTCTTCCCTTCCACGCACGAGGGCTTTGGCTTGCCGGTGCTAGAGGCTATGGCTAGCGGCGCGCCCGTCGTGGCCAGCGCAGCCATCCCGGCGGCGGTCGAGCTCGTAGGCGACGCAGTGCTGCTGGTCGATCCGCACGACGCAGATGCCATTGCCGCCGCGCTTGGCCGGGTCTTGGCTGACCGAGCCCTGCACAGCCGCTTGCGACAGGCCGGCCTCGCTTGCGTCGCAACCTTGACGTGGGAGCAAACAGCGCGCCAAACGCTAGAAGTGTACCGCCGCGTGGCGCGCTAACAACGCCGGCTGCCCTGACTTGGCGGGCATCTCTTGCTTGCCACCTCCCCCGCGCCCTGCTGTTTACCTGGACACAACCAACGGCAAGAACACTCGACCGCCATCGGCCGAGACTGACCACGGCCCATAGAGCGTGCCCGCTTCATCGCGCAGGAGGTACTGCACGGCCCGCGTCTGGACCACGACCTCGTAGCGCGCCACCTGTCCATCTTGACGGATCGGCGACACCCAGTGCGTGGTCACCGGCTGCCAGCCGGCGCCCCCTGGCGCTGCAGCCAACACCTGAAAGCGCAGCTCGCCCGCCCCAGCCAGCAGCACATGCCACTGCAGCTTGATCCCCTCTGGCTGCGACCTGGCCTGGAAACTCAGGACTTGAGCAGCTGTGGTGCTGCGATAGCCGAAGTTGGCGGTCGTGTATGCCTCGCCGGCTGCCAGTGTCACGTCGATGTGTCCACTGCTGTCAGGATAGACCAACAACAAACCCGCCAGGCTGGGGCTGGCCGGGTCGATGGTCACGCGGTAGAAGCCAGGGGGGAGACAGGTGAAGGTGTAGACGCCGCTGAGGTCGGTCATTGTCGCGCCGAGGTCTGCGTCGTCGGGCGTGCCGAGCAGCGCGTCAGGCCCGGCCTCGGTCAAGCGCAGGAGGACCCCCTGCAGATGCGGCTCGCCGGGACCCGGTTGGCCGTCGCCGTCGTCCAGCCACACAAGCCGGCCAATGCTGCCCGATCCGGCGCAACCGAGCACGAAGTCTTGCGTCGTCGCCGCATCCGCACCGACAAAAACGCCTGTGCTGACGACGGGTGACACACCGGGTGCGGACGCAGTGACAGTGTATGTCCCTGCCGGCGGCGTCAAGCTATAGAAGCCGCCCGCGTCGACGCGGGCGCTGAACGTGTGCCCTGCTGCGTTGACAGCAGCCACGGCCGCGTCCACGACGGGGTCACCGCTGCCGCTCCAGGTCACGTGCCCTTGCAACACGCCGGTCGCCAGACAGTCGCTGAAGTGCACGAAGGTAGCCAGCGCAGCCTGCGCCATGGCGGTGTAGTAGGCCATGTCGAACTTGTCCAGGCGATCGGCCGCTGTGTGGTAGTAGGGGTTGAAATCAGGCTTCTGCGGATAATAGTCCTCGATGGCCATGATGGCCGGATAGCCGTTGTCCCAGAAAGAGGCGTGGTCGCTGCCGCGTATCCCTGCCGTGACCACCTGCGGAACCAGGTCAAGATTGTAGACCGCCACAACATCGGCGAATAACTGGGCCATGACCACGCTGGCCGGCAGGGAGGCTGTAGCATGCAGGTCGATGTCAGGGCTGCTGCCCGGCGTGTTCCAGGCGATCATGTCGAGGTTGAGCACGCCGCGGATGGCTTCCTGCGCCTCTGCCGCGCGGCGTGCGTACTCCCGGCTGCCCAGCAGCCCCTGCTCCTCTCCCGTCCACAGAGCAAAGCGCAGCGTGCAACGCCAGGCATCGCGGTAGGCGCTCAGAACGTCGGCCGCAGCCAGCACGCCTGCTGCGCCACTGGCGTTATCATCGGCGCCGGGCGCAGTTGCTCCGCCGCTGATCGAATCGAGATGCGCCGACAGGATCAAGATATCACCAGGTGCTGTAGAACCGGTGAGCTCCCCGATGACATTGGGCGGCCGGCCGGCCTGCCACACCTGCTGGGTGACGGCCATGCCCAGGTCGGCCAGATGCTCGCTGGTCCACTGCACGGCTTTGGCAATCGGTTCTCCGCTGTCGGTCACCCGCGTTGTGATCGTGTAGGGCGCACCGCCAACCAACACAGGCCACTCGCCGCTCAGGTTGCCGACATATTGGCGCAGGGTCGCGCTGATCACTTGGCTCATCATCACCTGAACCACAGGATCGGGCGCGGCCAGGGAAGGCGCGGCCGGCGCCTCTGCCACTCGGCGTCCGACAGCAGGCGTCGCGGCGCGCAGGTCGCCGTGGACGCCAGCTACAACACCGACCGCGGCCAAGCTGCGCGCCGCGCCCTGGGCGGCGCGCAGCTCGGCCGGCTCGGCCCTCGCCATGCCGACCAGCGCCAAAGCCGTTGCCAAGCAGAACAAACCGGCCGCAATCAGTCGTCGCATGAGGTCTTTCACGCGCGCAGCTCAGCACCCAGAAACTGGCTCAAGCGGGCCAGGATGCGCCGTCGCACCTTCTCCACGTCAGCGTCTTTGAGCGTCTTGTCCATGGCCTGAAAAGTCAGGCTGTAAGCCAGGCTCTTCTTGCCGGCCGCGATCTGCTTGCCGCGGTAGACATCAAAGAGCTGAACGTCCTGCAGCAGGCTGCCGCCGGCCTGTATGATGGCCTCTCGCACCTGTTCGGCTGTTACCGTTTCGTCAACAACTACGGCCAAGTCCTCCTTGACCGCGGGGAAGCTGGAGATGGGGCGCATCTTGGCCTTGTTCTCGACGGCTGCGGCCAACGGTCGCAACCGCAGCTCGGCCAGGGCGACGCGCGGCGCCGAGGGGGCCAGATCGAAGGCGCGGCGCACAGCCGGGTGCACCTCGCCCAAGATGCCCAGCTCCTGCCCGTTGAGGCTGACGCGTGCCGCGCGCGGGCCGAACAGCGGATGGGTGGTCGCCGAGAAGCGCGCGGCAGCCAGCAGCCCCAGCCGCTCCAACAGCTCTTCGACGATCCCCTTCAGGTCGAAGAAATCCAGCGGCTCAGCCACCCGATTGAGCCAGGCGCCAGCGTCGCGCGGGCCGCTGAGGCCGATGGCGAGGTGCTCAGGCTCGGCCGGCAGCAGCTGGCCGGCGGTCGGCCAATAGACGCGGCCGATCTCGAACAACGCTACGCGCTCGCGCACGCGCTGGTTGGCAGCGATACCGGTCAGCATGCTGCCCAGCAACGTCGAGCGCAGTCGGTCGGCGGCCGGCGACAGAGGATTTTCCAGCCGCACCAGCGCGTCGGGCGCCAGGATCAACGGCAGGGGCAGTTGCTCCACGGGCTGGCCGTTGTAGACGTCATAGAGCGGCTCGTCTTGGGCGGCCAACAGCTTGCGGTTCATCTCCGGTCCGATCAAAGCATAGCTGATGGTGTCCTGCAAGCCGGCGGCCACCAGCAGATCGCGCACGCGTTCCTTGCCCTCCAGCGCCCAGTTGCGCCATTGGGGCGGCAGCGCGTCGCTCATCAGGCTGACCGGGATGCGGTCGTACCCAATGACGCGGGCGATCTCCTCGATCAGATCAGCCGGGATGCCGACATCTAGGCGATACCACGGCGCAGTCACGCGCAAGGTCTGTGCGGCCTCCCCCGCGACGTCGGCAGCAGCGACCGGCTCCACAGCGAAGTCTAGACGCTGCAAGATCTCCACCATTTGCGCCGCCGACACCGGCATGCCGAGCAAACGCTGCACCTCTGTCGCCGCGATCTCCACCTGAACAGCGTGTTGAGGCGCCGGATAGCAGTCCACCACGCCCTCGACCACCTCTCCGCCGGCCAGCTCGACCATCATGCGCGCGCAGCGCCGAGCCGCGGGCACGGGCATCTCGGGCGAGATGCCTTTGCTGAAGCGCGCCGTGGCTTCGCTGGGCAGACGCAGCGCCTGCGAGGTACGTCGGTTGTTGATGAAATCAAAAGCGGCGGCCTCCAGCAAGACATTGCGGGTGCGTTCGCTGACCTCGGTCTCCTGGCCGCCCATGACACCGCCGATCGCGATGGGCCCCAGCGTGTCCGTGATCATGAGCATGTCGGTCGTCAGCTCGCGCTCTACGCCGTCCAGCGTGGTCATTTTCTCGCCCGGCCGCGCGCGACGCATGATGATGGTGGGGAGGACTGGCTCGGTCGGGGATTGGGCACCCTCCTGCAGGGACCGGCCGGCGCTAGAAGTGGCTCGACGCGCTCGCGCAACCAGCAGGTCGAAATCGAAGGCGTGCGTCGGCTGACCCCACTCCAACATGACGTAGTTCGTGGCGTCAACGATGTTGTTGATGGGACGCACTCCTGCCTTGCGCAGCCGATCTTTGACCCAACCCGGCGAAGGCCCCACGGCCACATCACGGATCAGCGTGGCCGTGTAGCGCGGGCATAGCTCAGGGTCTTCGATGACGACGTTGGCGAAAGGCTCGGCCGGCGCTTGCGGCCGCGGCATGTCCTCCGGCCGGACGATGCCGGCCAGCGCAGCCAGCTCCGGCTGTTGGCGCTTGAGCGGCCGGCCGTACAGCGCAGCTACCTCGCGCGCCACGCCGATAATGCTCAGGTTGCGGGCCAGGTTGGGCGTCAGGTCCATCTCGAGCACCGCATCGCCCATGTAGTCGGCCAGTGGCATCCCCACAGGCGCGTTGGGTGGCAAGATGATGATGCCTTCATGCTCCTCGCTGATGCCCAGCTCCTTTTCGGAGCAAGCCATGCCCTCCGACTGGATGCCGCGAATCTTGCCAGCCTTGAGCACCATGGTCTTGTACCCCTCGGCATAGGGGTCCACCAGCCGAGCGCCGATCGTGGCAAAGGCGATTTTGAGCATGCTGTCGCCGGGCCGCAGGTTGGGCGCGCCGGTGATAATGGTCATGGGCTTGTCGCCGCCGTATTCCACGGTCGCTAGCAGCAACCGGTCGGCGTCGGGGTGCTTCTGCGTGCGAATGATCTCGCCTACGAAGATCTTGTCCCGCTCCCAGGGCAGGCCATCCGCCTCGTCCATGCGCTCCGGCGGCACGTGGTAGCGCGGTGAGGGGTTTAGCCCGACCCAGCGGATGTGCTCGACCTCCAGGCCGGCCAGCGTCAGCCGCTCGGCCAGCTCCACCGGATCGAGATCACGGATATCGACGAAATCGTTCAACCAGGATAAGGGGACGCGTATGACGGTCATGGTGTGCCTCGTGAGTCATTCTGCCAATGGGCGGAAGGGGAACTGGAGGAACTGGGGGAACTTCTGCGAAGCGTACTATCCAGCTCGACCGAGTTCCTCTGAATTCCTCTCCGCTCCTACGCAAACTGCTCCAGGAAGCGTAGATCGTTCCCGAAGAAGTAGCGAATGTCGGTGATGCCGTGCTTGAGCATGGTGATGCGCTCGGGGCCCATGCCAAAGGCAAAGCCGGACCATTCGGCCGGGTCGTAGCCGCCGTTGCGCAGCACGACCGGATGCACCATGCCCGCGCCCATGATCTCCAGCCAGCCGGTGTACTTGCAGACTGCGCAGCCCTTGCCGCCGCACAAGATGCAGTCCACGTCGGCCTCCACGCTGGGCTCGGTGAAGGGGAAGTGGGAGCAGCGGAAGCGCAGCCGCCGGCCGGCGCCGTAGATCTGGTTGGCAAACTCGACGATCACACCCTTCAGGTCGGCCATCGTGATGTTGCGGCCGATGGCTAGGCCCTCGACCTGATGGAACATCATCTCCGAGCGCGCGGTCACCTGTTCGTAGCGATAGCACATGCCGGGCAAGATCACGCGGATCGGCTTGTTCGGGCCCAGCGTGCGCATGGCGTGGATCTGACCAGGGCTGGTATGGGTGCGCATGATCACGCCGGGCGTGGTGGTGTAGAACGTGTCCCACATGTCGCGCGCCGGATGGCCGGGGGGCATGTTCAACAGCTCGAAGTTGTAAGCGTCGGTCTCGACATCGCGGCTGGTGAACACCTGGAACCCCATGGTGCCGAAAATGGCATAGATCTCGCGCAAGGTCTGGTTGCTGGGATGCAGCCGCCCCACCTGCGGTCGGCGACCCGGCAAGGTGATATCCACGGCCTCGGCGGCCAGCTCGCCGGCCAAGGTCGCCTGGGCCACGGCCTGCTGCCGCTCCTCGAAAGCCGTGGTCAGCTCCTGTTTCAGCACATTCACCGCCTGGCCGTAGGCAGGACGTTCGGCCGGCGGCAGGTCGGCGATGTTGCGCGTCAGGCCCTGCACCAAGCCTTTGCGTCCCAGGTAGTGAACGCGCCAGGCCTCCAAAGCTGCGGCATCGGCCGCGGCAGCTAACTGACCTAGCGCGGCTTCTCGCAGGCTTTTCAAGTCATCCGTCATAGCGGTGCCTCCTCAAAACACAAAAAAAAGGTAACTGCTCAGGTGCCGGGCATTTGTAGGCGATTTGCGACCTAGGTTGGCTTCGCAGACACGTTTGCAAACCAGATGCCCATGCGCTGGG
>DAOUBX010000011.1:0-15945 GCA_034432445.1 Anaerolineales bacterium | reverse complement strand
GACGCGCATGGGCATCTGGTTTGCAAACGTGTCTGCGAAGCCAACCTAGGTCGCAAATCGCCTACAAATGCCCGGCACCTGAGCAGTTACGGGCCAGCTAGCTATGGGGATGTCGGTGTGAAGGTGATCTTTCCTGTGCCGCTGTAGGTGAGTGTCAGCGTCCCGTCTGCCAGCGCATATTGTGTGGTATAGTCGAGATAGGTCGCGTATTGGCTGGCAAGCGATGGCGGTGGACACATTGTGCCGGTGTAGCGCAGGGTAAAACTGATCTTGTCGCCGCTCACGGTGTATGTGCCTGCGCCGGTGAAGCAATCTGCTACCACGCTGGCCGTGCCGTCAGGTTGCAGAGTCAGGCTGTAGAGCGCCGGGTCGGAGGGCGTCAAGGTCGCTCCGCTGGTCAGCTGTATCGCTTGCAGTTGCCAGACAACACCGGTCAGGCTGGGCGTACCCACCGGCGCCGGCCCAGCAGGCATTGCCGTGGTCGTGGTCGATGTAACGGTCGCGGTCACCGGAAGCATGGCGGCCGGAGTCGCAGTGATGGGCTGTGTGCCCGTGATCGGCTGTGTGATGGTAACCGGCTGGGTAGCGGTGATCGGCTGCGTCGTGGTAACTGGCTGGGTAGCGGTGATCGGCTGCGTGGGGGTAATGGGCTGAGCAGGCGCCGGCGCGGCAGGACCTGCAGCGGCCGCCGGGAAGAGGTCGGGGCAATTGTCCAATCCCAGTTGGCCATAAGCCGCCCTAACATTCGCCAGGCCTAGCTTGAGCTCGACCGCCGCTTGGGCCAGGGTATCTTGATTGCTGATCTGACGAGCGATCTTGTCCAAGTCCTTCCACGCCTGGTCGATGGCATCGAGCTTGGCCTCGCGCAGGTTGCGTGCTGCAGCCCGCACGGTGTCCCGCGCGCGCAGCTCGCCCTTGCGCGCGTCGTTGAGCTCCTTCACGGTCGACCTGGCAGAGATGTTCTCGAACGCGGTCAGGGCCTCGCTATAGGCTACGAGGCTCTGGCAGAAGTCCTGAGTTGCTTCTTCAACAGACTGGCTGCCGCAGCCGGCCATGATCAAAAGCAGGATCGGCAGCAAAATGAACGAGGTCAGCCACGTTGCTCTTTTCATGGGTTGTTCTCCGCGATGAGAGGCGCCAGGCCCCTGAGCCGAGACGGTGAGAGAAGAGGCGGCCAGGTAATGCGGCGTCCGCTTCAGTGTAGACCCAACTCACAGGACTGTCAAGCCGCACGGACGAGCTGTGTCAGCGCATCGCACATCACCGCCACGCCGCGCTGCCACTCGGCGATGTCCACGTGTTCGTCCGGGGTGTGGTCCAAGCTACTGTCGCCTGGGCCGTAGGCCACGATGGGACACTGCCAGATCGGCCCGACCACGTTCATGTCGGAGGTGCCGGTCTTGAGCACAAAGCCGGGCTGCCCGCCTTGCGATCGGATGGCAGCCAGCAAGGCGCGCACCAGGGCGTTGTTTTTGTCGCCGCGAAAGGCGGCCTCGGCGCCCTCGAAGGCTAGCTCGGCCGGGCCGGCCAGCGTCAGCAGCTCGGCCTGCCACGCTTCCGGCCCGACGTCCAAAGGCAGGCGAAAGCCGAGCATCATGCGCGCCGTCTCGCTCAGCCCATCGCTGTCAGAGCTGAAGCTGCGCAGCGAGGCCAGCACCTGCTCCCAGGGCTTGTCGCGGTTGGCGTTGAGCTCGGCCACGCGGCTGCGCACCCGGTTCCACAGGTCCACCGCCAGCTCGCAGGCCGAGGGCGCCGGGCCGGCGGTGTGGGCCATGGGCCGGCGCACCGTGACGTGGGCCAGCAGCCGGCCCTTGTAGCCCAGGGTGACCCGGTTCCAGCCGCTGGGCTCACCGATGACGCAGAAAGCAGGCCGATACTGCGTGGCGGCGTAGCGTGCGCCTTTGGATGTGGCAGCCTCCTCTTCCACCGCGCCGATCACCACGATGCGCCAGCCCGGCTGCGGGCCCACCTGCGCTGCGGCTGCGGCGAAGGCCGCTAACGGCCCCTTGGCGTCCACTGCCCCGCGGCCGTAGAGCTTGCCATCCTCGACCCGCACCGGCACGTCGCCGCCCACGGTGTCGATGTGGCCCAGCAGCACGATCTCCTGCGTGGGCGAGCCATCGGTGGCCGGCCCGCCGTCTAGGATGCCCACGGCGTTGCCGGCCGCGTCGACGAAGGCGTGCATGCCCCGTGCGGCCATCCAGTCCACCAAGTAGGCCACGGCAGCCGCTTCCTGGCCGGAGCGGGAGGGGATCTCCAGCAAGGAGCGAAGGAAGCCAATATCCTGCGGGGTCGTCACTGTGGTAACTTCCATGGATTGATCAGCGCTACCCCAACAAAACGAAAGTCATCCTCGTTGCGGGTTACCAGCGTGCAACCATGATGCAGCGCCGTAGCGCCAATCAAACTGTCGACGAACGGCAAGTTGATGCCGCGCGCAGCCAGTGTTCCCGTCAAACGTCCCCATTCCAGCATCACATCCACATCCAGAGGCAGTATGCGCGCATAGAAGTCGATAAAAAGGTCTTCCTGAAGCCAGCGTTCGATGCTTTCTCTGCGTCTTGACTCCGGGAGCTTGGCGACACCGCGGCCAATCTCACCGATTGTAATCACGCTCAGATAAACGTCGTCGGGGTCTAGGCTGTCGATCCAGTCAACCACCTTGGGATTGGGCTGCTGGGCGATTAGCTCGGAGATGACATTGGTGTCGAGAAGAAACTTCATAGTTCGATGTCATCCCGCGGCAAGCTCTTGTCCCGCTCGAGGTCAAGGTCGATGCCCGCCAGAGGTGACTCGCGGAAGAAATGGGACAGTCTCTGCCTGGCGACTTGACGTTTACGGAACTCGTCGTAGGAGATAACCACCACTGTTTTCACACCGTGACGTGTGATCACTTGAGGTCCGCTGGTAAGGGCTTCATTGACTACTTCGCTGAATTTGTTCTTAGCTTCTTGCAATTGCCAGATATTCTGAGCCACAAAACACCTCCTGTCTAGTCTGTCTAGATTGTAGCACAGGCTCACTTGTTGGTCAATTGCTGCCGGCTTCGGTTGACAGACGTCCTGCGCCGATGTAGTATCGAAAGCGCACTGCGCTGCCTGGCCTGCTGATCCCCAGAAGAAATGATCCTCTCGTTGACCGCCGCGGTCACCTGGTCGGTGGAGGCCGCGCCGCCCAGGTCAGAGGTCATTGTACCACAGGCCAGCGTGTCGGCTACAGCCTGGCGCACGCGAATGGCGGCCTCGGGCCGGCCGATGTGGTCGAGCAGCATGGCCGCGCTGAGGATCGCGCCCACGGGGTTGGCGATGCCCCGGCCGGCGATGTCGGGTGCGCTGCCGTGCACCGGCTCGAAGACGGCGACGCGGCCCGCGCCTACGTTGGCCGAGGGCGCCACGCCCAGCCCGCCCACCAGCCCAGCCGCCAGGTCGGAGAGGATGTCGCCGAACAGGTTGGTGGTGACGATGACGTCGAAGCGACCGGGGTCCTTCACCAGCCACATGGCCGCCGCGTCCACCAGCATCTCGTTGACCTGCACGTCTGGGTAGTCGCGCGCCACCTCCAGGCACGTCTCACGAAAGAGGCCGTCGGTCAGCTTGAGGACGTTGGCTTTGTGGACGATGGTGACGGTGGGGTGGTGGATTGGGGAACTGGTAGATTGGTAGATTGGTAGATTGGTCATCTGCGCGGATAGTTTGCCGCCCGCAACCTGCAACGTGCGACCCTCCGCACGCAACCGTGCCTGCTGGAAGGCGACGTGGGCGATGCGCTGGCTGGCGCGGCGGGTGATGACGCGCTCGGCGATGGCCGCGTCGCCGTCCATGCGCTCGCGGCCGACGTAGAGGCACTCAGTGTTCTCGCGCACGATAAGCAGGTTGACCGGCTTAGAGTTCCCCGGCACTTGGTCAGTTCGATGGCCTAACTCTGCGGCAGGCGACTCGCTCTTTGCCTCGCGCCAAGTGCCGGGGAACTGGGACTCCACCGGCCGCAGGTTGGCGTAGAGGTCGAAATGCTTGCGCAGGGCCAGGATCGGGCTTCGGTAGCCCTCCACCGGCGTGCTGGGCGACTGGGTGGCGCCGAAGAGGGTGGCGTCGGCGGCACCCACGGCCGCCAGCGTTTCGTCGGGCAGGGCCGTGCCGCGGCGCTGGAAGCAATTCCAGCCGGCCTCGGCCTCGACAAAGGTCAGGTCCGGCGCCACGGCCGCCAACACCTGCGCTGCAGCCGGGATCACTTCCTGGCCAACGCCGTCGCCGGGGATGAGACAGATGGTGGGCATAGGATCTCCTGAGGGGGAACTGGGGGAACTGGAGGGAACTGAGGGAAATGGGGGAAACAGGGAAAACAGGGGGTTTTGCCTCCGCCAGCTTTCCGAGCTCCTTGAATTCCTCTAGTTCCTACAGCTCCTTTAGCTCCCTCCGTTTGCTCTCTTCAACATCTCCACCAACCCGCCCGCTGCCACGATGGCGCGCAGGGAGTCGGACAGCGGCGGGAAGGGGAAGTCGCCGGCGGCGCAGCGCACGATGCAGCGCTCCGGGTCGACGATGACGGTCTCGCCGGGCTGGATGACGGCTGCGGCCGCCGGACAGACCACCGGTAGAATGCCGTTGTTGACCGCGTTGCGGAAGTAGATGCGGGCGAAGCTGGCGGCGACGATGGCCCGCACGCCGGCGGCCTTGAGCGCGCCCACCGCCTGCTCGCGGCTGGAGCCACAGCCCCAGTTGCGGCCGGCCACGATGATGTCGCCGGGACGGACGTTAGCAGCAAAGGTTGGGTCCAGGTCCTCCAGCGCGTGCTGCGCCCACTCGGCCGGCTCGCGCAGGGTGTAGGTGTACTTGCCGGGGAAGATGACGTCGGTGTTGACGTTGTCGCCGTACTTCCAGGCGCGGCCGGAGAAGGCGGAGGGGCGGGCGGTGGATTGGTAGACTGGTAAATTGGTAGGTTGGTGGGGTTGAGCGCCGGTCGTGGCCCAACCGTCGGCCGGCCCCTGACCGTTTGCCGCCTGCCGCCTGTCTGCCGCTTGCTCCCCGGCGACTACAGTGTTCGGGACTGCGGCCACCTGAGAGATCGCATGCACAACCCGCCACCACCCTTTTTCCCTCGTTTCCCTCCTTTCCTTCCTTCCACCGTCCCCAATGACCTCCCGCGGATCCGCAATCCGGCCCAAGACCGCCGACGCCGCCACCACGGCCGGGCTGGCCAGGTAGACCTCGCTCTCGGCGGTGCCCATGCGGCCGCGGAAGTTGCGGTTGGCGCTGCTGATCGTCACCTCGCCCGGCGCAGGGATGCCCATGTGGTTGCCCATGCAGGGGCCGCAGCCGGGGGTGCCGATCATCGCGCCGGCCTGGATGAAGGTGTCGATGTAGCCGGCGGCCAGGGCGGCCTGCAGCACCTCGCTGGAGGCCGGGATCACCAGCAGCCGCGTGCCCGGCGCGGCCCGCCGCACCGCGCCGTCCGGCCCGCGCAGCACCGCCGCGGCCTCGGCCAGGTCTTCCAGCCGCCCGTTGGTGCAGGTGCCCAGAAAAGCCTGATCCACCCGCGTGCCTGCCACCTGCGACAGCGGCGCCACGTTGGCCGGGTGATGGGGACATGCCACCACCGGCTCCAGCGCACTCAAATCGATCTGATAGCGCGCCAGGTAATCCGCATCCTCGTCAGGATACAACGCCATCCCCGCCAGCCGCTCCACCACCTCCTCCAGTTCCCCCAGTTCCTCTAGTTCCCCCAGTTCCTCCAGTTCCCTCGCCCCCCTCCTTTCCCACCTTTCCCTCGTTTCCCTTCTTTCCCTCCGGACAATTCGCTCCGCCAACCACGTGAACACCGCCTCGTCCGGCGGCAGATAGGCGCTCTTGGCCCCGCCCTCGGCCATCATGTTGGGGATGACCATGCGGCTCTCCAGGCTCAGCGTAGCCAGGCCCGGCCCGCCGAACTCGATGGCGCGGTAGATGCCGGCCTCCTCGCCCAGCAGCTTGAGCACCCACAGGCTGAGGTCCTTGGCCGTAACGCCGGGCGGCAGCGCCCCCAGCAGGTCGATGCGGATGGTCTCCGGCACCCGTAGCCAAAGCTGGCCGGTGGCCCAGATGGCGGCCAGCTCGCTGCGGCCCACGCCCGCGCCGAACGCGCCCAGCCAGCCGAAATGAGTCGTGTGGCTGTCCGCGCCCAAGATGGTCTGGCCGGGCAGCACCAGCGCCTCCTCGCTCAGCACCTGGTGGCAGATGCCGCGGCCGGCCTCGTAGAAGTGCTGGATGCCCTGCTCGGCCACGAAGCGGCGCACCTCGGCGTGGTTGGTCGCGTGCAGGGTGGTAGGCGCAGGCACGGCGTGGTCCAGCGTAATGGCCAGGCGGTCGGGATGCTTGACCCGCTGCACCTCCAGCGAGCGAAAAATGCGGGCAATGGCCGCCGAGTTGTCATGGCTCAGCGCCACGTCCGGCGTCACGTCCACAATCTGCCCGGCGACGGCGCTGCTCAGCCCGGCCGCGCGGGCCAGGGCTTTTTCGACGAAGGTGTAAGGCATAGCGTACCTCCGTGGGTGATGAAGGGAGCGAGGGAAAACAGGGAAAGTGCGGGAACTAGGGGAACTGGAGGAACTGGGGGAACTTTCGTTCTGTGGCCAGGTTCTCGCCAGTTCTGGTAGCGCGGGGGTTCTTTCAGCCTCTCCGAGTTCCTCTGAGTTCCTCTGAGTTCCTCCGAGTTCCTGCGAGTTCCTCCGAGTTCCTCCGAGTTCCCTCAATTGCCGCTCACCCCATTCGCCCACGTGTGCAACAGCTCGTCCACATCGTCCAGCCCCAACGGCTTCTCGTCGGCCAGGGCTTTGATGTGCTGGGTCAGGGACTTGATCTGGTCGTCGCTGAGGGCCAGGCCGAGCTGCTCGGCGCGCGCCTTGACCGCGTTCCAGCCGGTCAGGCGGTGGGCGATCGAGATGTAGCGGGTCAGGCCGAAGTCGGTCGGGTCCAGGGCCTCGTAGGTCTCCGGCGCGTTGAGGATGGCCTTGGCGTGGATGCCGGCCTTGTGGGTGAAGGCGGTGTAGCCGGTGATGCAGTTGTTGAAGGGGATGTCCACGCCCACCATCTCGGCCACCATCAGCTCGATGGGGCGCAGGCGGGCCAGGCGATACTTGCGCCGCGCCGTTGCCCGGTCGTAGGTGTACATGCGGGCAATGAACGCGCCCAGCGGGGTGATGCCGTTGCGCTCGCCGATGCCCAGCACGCTGGTATCCACGTGGGTGGCGCCGCCCTCCAGCGCGGCAAAGGCGTTGGCCACCGCGCAGCCCGAGTCGTTGTGGCCGTGGAACTCGATGTCAGCCGTGGTCAGCCGCCGCAGTGTGCTCACCAGCCGCAGCACCTGCGACGGCGTAGCGATGCCCACGGTGTCGGCGATGCCCAAGCGGTTGACCACGCCTAAGCGATCCACGGCCAGGTAGACCCGCAGCAGGTCTTTCTCCTCGCTGCGGAAGGAGTCCTCGGTGCTGAAGCGCAGCTCGATGCCCGGCGCCTGGCCACGAATATAGGTCAGCACCTCGGCCGCCAGGTCGACGATCTCGTCGATGCTCTTGCCGTGGCTGAACTGCCGCAACTGCGACGACGTGCCGATCACCACGTCAATGCCGTCCACGCCGGTGTCCAGCGCCACCTTAGCGTCCTCCTTGTGGCAGCGGATGTGGGTCAGAATGCGGGCGTGCAGGCCCAGGCCGACAATGGCCTTGATATCCTCCAAGCTGCCGGGCGAGGCCAAGGGCGAGGTCAGCTCCAGATACTCGACGCCCAGGCCGTCCAGCGCCTGGGCAATGCGCACCTTCTGCTCGCGCGTGAACTGTGCGCCGATGAACTGTTCGCCTTCACGGAGGGTGGACTCGATGATGTGGTAGTGCTCTAGGGACATGAGGGTGCTCCAAAAATCGCAGTAATGACGTAAAGCGTGATACGTGAGGTGAAGAGGCTTTGGGTGCAAGCTTCGCGCATCACGCCGTTTGCGCCGCCAACTCGGCCTCAATCGCACGCGCCACGTGCTCCAAATCTTCTTCCTCGATCACCAGAGGCGGCAGGAGGCGGAGAACGCTGGCGCCGGCGGGCAGGCCCAGGACGCCGCGGCTTTGCAGGCCTTGCAGCACAGGCGTGACCTTGACCTTCAACTCAACCCCGATCAGCAGGCCCAGGCCGCGCACCTCGCGGATCAGAGGCGAACGGATGGCGCGCAGGCGCTCCAGAAAACGCGCGCCCAGGCGGGCGGCGCGAGCCGGCAAGTCCTCGTCGGCCAGGACGTGCAGCGTGGCCAGGGCGGCCGCGCACGCCAGCGGGTTGCCGCCGAAGGTGCTGCCGTGGCTCAGCCGGGCCAGCTCGCCAACGCGTGGGCCGATCAAACACGCGCCCATGGGCAAGCCTCCGGCCATAGACTTGGCGATGGGCATCAGGTCGGGCTGCAGGTCGTAGTGCTGGCAGGCAAACAGCCGGCCCGTGCGGCCATAGCCGGTCTGCACCTCGTCGACGATCAACAGCGCGCCCCGCTCCCGGCACAACCGCTGCGCGCCCAGCAGGAACTCGGCTGTGCCGGGCCGCACGCCCCCCTCGCCCTGCACCACCTCCAGCAGCACGGCCGCGGTCTCGTCGCCCACGGCCTGCTCCAGCGCGGGGAGGTCGTTGTACGGCACGTGGACGAAGCCGGGCAGCAGCGGCTCGAAGGGCTCGCGGTACTTGGGCTCCCACGTGGCCGACAGCGCGCCCAGCGTGCGACCGTGAAAGCCGCGTTTGCAGGCCACGATCTGCGGCCGGCCGGTGCTCAGCCGGGCGAACTTGAGGGCCGCCTCCACCGCCTCGGCGCCGGAGTTGCACAGAAAGGCCCGCTCCAGCCCGGCCGGCGCGACCTCCGCCAGGGCCGCCAGCAGCTCGGCCCGCCGGTCGTTGTAGAAGATCTCCGGGCAGGCGATGAGCTGCGCGGCCTGCAGGCTGATGGCCGCGACGATGGCCGGGTGGGCGTGGCCCAGGTTGGCCGCGCCCTGGCCGCCCACGCAGTCGATGTAGGCGTTGCCCTCTGCGTCCCACAGCCGCGCGCCCTGCCCGCGCACAATGGCCAGGGGGCGCTTGGGGTAGACGCCGGAGGTGTGGGCGGTTTCGAGGGAAAGGATGGTAGATTGATTCATTGGTAGATTGGTAAAGTTGCTAAGGCATGCCCGTTTTCCAGGAATTGGAAATTCCTGGCTGACAGCACGAAGGCCCCTCAGGGCCTGAAGGAGGGTATTCCCAGCGGCTGTGGCCGCTTAGTGCTGTCAGGCGGTGAATTCCATTCACTGGGCTGAGTAGTTACATGACGTGGTAGAGTGGTGGGCCGGGGCGCGCCGATGGCTGCAACGATGCCGGGGGCGCTCAGACTTCGCGCCTTCGTGTTTCGCTGTCTTCGCTGCCCTTCGTAACTTCGTGGTCCAGCGCCCCTATCCACGTCCCCCCACCCGCCAGCGCACTCTGCACCGGCTGCGGCAGGCGCGAGTCGGCCAGGATGACGGTGGAGACGCCGCCGGCCAGCGCCTCGCGCGCGGCCAGCACCTTTTTCTTCATGCGCCCCTGCGCCAGGCTCTCAGCCCAGTCGAGCTGCTCGGCCGGCACGTGGCGCACCAGGGTGGCCTCGTCGGGAAAATTGGCCAGCAGCCCGGGCACGTTGGTGAGGATGACCAGCCGCGCCGCGGCCAGGCCCACGGCCACCAACGCGGCGGCGCGGTCGCCGTCCACGTTGAGCCGCTCGCCGCGTGTGCCCAGGGCCAGGGGTGCGATCACCGGCGTGTAGCCCGCAGCCAGCAACAGCCGCAGCAGGTCGGCGTTGACCGCCACCAGCCGGCCGGTGTAGTCGTCGCGCACGATGCGCTGGCGGCCGGCCTCGACCGCGCGCACGGCCTCCTTGCGCTCGGCCAGCAGCAGGCGGCCATCGACGCCGGACAGGCCGACCGCGTTGCAGCCCAGCCCTTGCAGGATGGCCACGATGCCCTTGTTGACCTGGCCGGCGGCCGCGGCTACGTAGATCTCCAGCGTCTCGGGGTCGGTGTAGCGGCTGACGTGGCCGGAGGGCGAGGTCAGCGTGCGCACCGGCACGCCCGCCCGTTGCGCCAGCGCGTCCGCCGCGGCCGATGTGCCGTGCACCAGCACCACCGGCTGCCCGCCGGCCGCCAGCGCCGCCACGTCCCGGCAGATCGCCGCCACATCCACGCCTGCGCCGCCGCCGGCTTTGATGACGAGTGGGTTCATGTGTACTCCATGGCGGAAAACGATGATCGGTGATCGGTAAACAGTAAACGGTGGTTGGTGATCCGTTCACCGATCATACCGGGTGCAATCCAACAAACTCCAACCCGGCGGTCTCCGGCAGGCCCAGCATCAGGTTCATGCACTGCACGGCGCTGCCGGCCGCGCCCTTGCCCAGGTTATCGATGGCGGTCAGGGCCACCAGCCGGCCGGTCTGCGGGTCCAGGTCCCAGCCCACGTCGGCCAGGTTCGTCCCGGCCAGCAGCTTGGGCTCCGGGTGACGATAGACGCCGCTGCGCTCGTGGACGATGCGCACGAAGGGCTCCTGGCCATAGGCGGCCCGGTAGGCGCGCCACAGGTCCTTGTCGCTCAGCCCCGGCTCCACCCAACAGTGCGCCGTAGCCAGCACCCCGCGCACCAGCTCGATGGAGGTGACGGAGAGGTGGATGTCCTCGCGGCCCAGGGCCTGGATGACTTCGGCCTCGTGGCGGTGACCGGTGGGCGCAAAGGAACGCACCGCGCCGCTGCGCTCCGGGTGGTGCGAGGCCAGGCTGGGCGACGCGCCGCCTTCCGAGGAGCCGGCTTTGACGTCCACCACAATCGGCCGATCGGGGCGCAGCAGGCCGGCCCGCTGTAGCGGCAGCAAAGCCAGGATCGAGGCCGTGGCGTTGCAGCCGACGCCGCTGCAGTAGCGGCCGGAGCGGATCGCCTCCCGGTTCAGCTCCGGCAAGCCGTAGACGAAACGTTGCAACCAATCCGGCGCGGCGTGAGCTTCGCCGTAGCGCTGCCGGTAGACGGCCGGATCGCGCAGCCGGAAGTCGGCCGAGAGGTCGATGATGCGCGGGGCCAAGCCGGCGAGATGATCGATGCGACGCTGCGCCTCGCCGTGCGGCAAGGCCAGGAACAGCACGTCGGCTGCGCCGGGCTGCAGCTCGGCGATGCTGGTGAAGCGCAGCGGCTGTTGCGCGTAGGTCGAGTAGCGCAGCGTAGCGAGACCTGGCCGCAAGTTGGGATGAACGCTGTGCACATAACTGCCGGCGTTGGCCTCCGAGGTCACCTGAGCGATCTCGACGTGAGGATGGCCCAGCAACAGCCGCAGCAGCTCCCCGCCGCCGTAGCCGGATGCGCCGACGATGGAGACACGAATGGGTGATGTCATAGGTACTCCGGGAGAATGGGTAATGGTGAACGGTTAATGGGTAATGGTTAATGCGCAGAGACCTGCTCTTATGCGACTTCCATCTATTACCCATTAACACTTACCCATTCCCCATTAACCATTTCTCAGGCTTGGGCTCGCGCCAGCACATATGCCGCCACTAGGCCGGGAATGTCCACGCCGGTCGGCTCGATGCTGTTGCGGAACTCCATGGTGTGGTTGACCTCGTTGACCAGCAGCCCGCGGTCGGGGTCTTCCAGCAGGTCGATGGCCAACACCGCGCCTGTGGCGCCGGCGCCCACGGTGGCCGCGGCGCGGCGGCACAGGTCGTCGATCTCCGGCGTCACGGGGCAGTTGCTGGCCTGGCCGCCGCGGGCCGTGTTGGTGATCCAGTGGTCGGAGCGGCGGTAGATGGCGGCCACGGTCTCGTCGCCGACGACGAAGGCGCGGATGTCGCGGCCCGGCTTGGCGATGTACTCCTGCACGTAGACGATGCTGTGCTGGTAGGAGCCCAGCACCTCCTTGTGCTCCAGCACCGCCTCGGCCGCGTCGCGGTCGTTGATGCGCGCCAGCAGCCGGCCCCACGACCCCACCACCGGCTTGAGGACTACCGGGTAGCCCAGGGCTTCGATGGCCTGCAGCGCGGCCTCCGGCGTGAAGGCGATGCGCGCCCGCGGCTGGGGCAGGCCGGCTTCATCCAGCGCGGCGGTGGTCAGCAGCTTGTCGGCACAGGTGGAGGCCACGGCGTAGGTGTTGACCGTGCACATGCCGGCGGCCTCCAGCAGGCGCAGGGCATAGAGCCCGCGCGCCGTGCTCACCGAGCGTTCCAGCACCACATCGGCCTCCAGCCGGGTGGCGCTGTCGCCCAGCCGGAAGATCAGGTCGCCGTCGTTGACCACCTGCACCTGGGCGCCGGCGGCCTCCAGGCTGGCCAGCAGCAGCTTCTCCTCGACGCGAATGCGCGAGACAAGGACGGCGACGCGCGTCATTCGCCCCAGTCCTCCTCTTCTTCCGGCGCCAGGTCGAGGGTCAGCGGGCTGAGGGAGATCACCTCCAGGTCAACGCCGCAGTCGGGGCAGGGCACGATCTCGCCCTGCAGGGGATCGGTCAGGGTCAAGGGGGCGTCGCATTCGGGACAAGTGGTTTGGTAGTTCATGGGTGAGCACCTCCGTTGGCTCGGTCAGGCGTGATACTGGCTCGGTCAGGCCCACTCTGGGGTGCTGCGCACAGACCGGCCAGAACATGGGGTGGAATAGAAAAGCCCTTGCCCGCCTGTTGGGGCGAGAAAGGGCCACGCTGCCGCTGGGTTGTCAAACAAAAAGCCCTGCCGGGCGATTGGGGCCTGGCAGGGCGTTTGTGCTTAGCGAGCGTTGCTTTCAGCGCAAGCACAACAAACCTTCCCAGGCCGGGGAAGGCTTCTTGGACTTGCTGATCTTGGCGAAAGTTACGCTGTTGGCCATCATCGAAAGAGTTGTCGGTAACAAGCAGGCGGCGGACAGGCCGCTCAAAGTCGTGCGGCATTGTACCGCAATCCGAAATGTTGTCAAATCAGATGCCCATGCGCGGGGCGCACAACCGTCAACGAAAGCACCGCGGGCTCGGCCGGCCCACTCCGGGATGCTATGCAGAGAGCGCCCAAGCGCTTGGCCGCTCGACGGCTTGCCGGTTAGATCGTTTCGCCGCTCTTGACATCACCCGCAGACAAGGCGCTGGCGCTGACGTTGGGGCGGATCACCACATTGCGGCCGATGCGCACGCCGGCTGGAATGCGCGCCCGCTTGCCCACCAAGGTGATGCCCGTGTTCAAGTTGTTGGGCATGGCGCGGTTGGGCGTGAGATCATCGCCCCAACCGACCCAGGCGCCCTCGCCGACAACCACGCGCTTGTCCAAAATGGCGCGGTCGACGATTGCGTTGCTGCCGATAACCGTACCGTTCATGATGATCGAGTCGCTCACCGTAGCGCCCGCCTCGATCACAGCGCCCGGGCCAATAATCGACCGTTCCACCTTGCCGAACACCTGGCAACCGTCGCAAAGCAAGCTGCCATCGACGTGGGCTTCGGAGCCGGTAAACGCGGGTGGCAACTGCTCGCTCTTGGTGTGAATGACCCACTCAGGATCATACAGGTCCAGCGCGGGGGTTTCGGCCAGCAGCGCCATGTTGGCCTCCCAGTAGGCCTGAACCGTGCCTGCGTCCATCCAGTAGCCCTCGAAGGTGTAGGCATACAGAGAACGGCCCGCCGCCAGCATGGCCGGCAGCACATCGCGGCCGAAATCTGCCGCCGAAGCACCGGGGCCGGTCAGCCAGTCCACCAGCACCTGATACTTGAACACGTAGATGCCCATGGACGCCAGGCGGCTCAAGGTGCGTCGCGGCTTCTCCTCGAAGCGCGTCACACGGCCGGTGCTGTCCGCGCCCACCATGCCAAAGCGATAGGTCTCGTGGGGGCTGACGGCGCGCACGGCGATCGTGCAATCGGCGTCGCGCTCCTCATGGAAGCGCAGCAAGGGCCGGTAGTCCATCTTGTAGATGTGATCACCGGCCAGGATCAGCACCGTGTCCACGCGCTGCTCGGCGATGAAATCCAGATTGAAACGCAGGGCATCGGCGGTGCCACGCTGCCAGGCGCCGCTCTCGCCTTGGGCGCTGATGTAAGGCTGCAGCAGGCTCACACCGCCCACCGCGCGGTCGAGGTCCCATGGCTTGCCGACGCGAATGTGGTCGTTGAGCGAGCGGGGCTTGTATTGCGTGAGCACGCCGACGTTGTAGATGCCGGAGTTGACGCAGTTCGACAGGCTGAAATCAACGATCCGATACTTGCCGCCGAAAGGGATGGCCGGCTCAGCTCGCTCGGCCGTCAACACACTCAGGGCGGGGCTTGCGCCGCCGGCCAAGATCATGGCTAAGACACGCATGTGCAGACTCCTTACACCGTTTCCCCACTGGGTACATGATCGCCATAGGGGGCGAAATCAGACTCGTCGACGCCGGCGTTGACCAGCACATTGCGGCCCAGACGCAGATTGGGTGGCAAATGCGCGCCCTTGCCGATCACGCTGATACCGGCATAGAGCTTGTCCGGCTGCTTGACGTTGGCGATGGTCATGTCGTCGCCAAAACCCACCAATGCGCCAGAGCCAATGACCACTTCCTTGTCGACTACCATCCGATCGAGCACAGCGCCGGGGCCGATCCACGTATCGTTCATGACAACAGACTTGCGCACCACGGCGCCGGGAGAAACGTACACGCCCGGCGAGAGCACCGAGTCTTCGACCAGCCCGCGCACCACGCAGCCGTTAGAGATCATGCTGCGCACCACACGGCCCTGAGGGCCGAACTTGGCCGGAGGACGCTCCTGGCTGCGGGTCAACACCGGCCAGGAGCTGTCGTAGAGCTGCAACGGCGAGTTAGGGTCCAACAGTTCCATGCTGGTCTGCCAATAGCTTTCGATGGTGCCCACATCCACCCAGTAGCCTTCAAAGCGATAGGCATAGACGGAAGAATCGGCGATCATGCCCGGAATGACATGCTTGCCGAAGTCCAGATCAGGAAACTGCTCGGTGCCCGACCGCAGGCGCTGCTCCAACACATCGGCGTTGAAGACGTAAATGCCCATGGAGGCCAGCGTGCCTTTGTCGCGTTCCTTGGGCTTCTCATGAAAGGCCGTAATACGGCCAGTTTCATCGACCGACATGATGCCGAAGCGGTCTGTCTCCTCCAGCGGCACCTCCATGACGGCCACGGTCAAGTCGGCGCGGCGCTCGTTGTGGAAGCGCAACATCTTGGAGTAGTCCATTTTGTAGATATGGTCGCCGCCCAACACCAACACGCGGTCGGCGCGCAACTCGTGCACGTAATCGAGGTTTTGCAGAACCGCGTCCGCTGTGCCGCGATACCACACCTGCGTGCCGCCGCCGCTTTGATAAGGCTGCAAAAGACGCACGCCGCCAGTTGCGCGGTCCAAGTCCCAGGGGCGGCCAATGCCGATGTGCTCGTTCAAGGAGTGTGGACGATACTGCGTCAATACGGCCACGTTGAAGATGTTGGAGTTGACGCAGTTGGAAAGAGTGAAGTCGATGATGCGATACTTGCCGGCGAAGGGCACGGAGGGTTTGGCGCGCCTTTCGGAGAGCACCGTCAAACGAGTGCCTGCTCCACCGGCCATAACCATAGCGACGACGTTCATACGCTGATTCTCCTACTGGGGGTGGCAACACCGCCATGTTCGGCCAGAACGTTCTTCGGCAGCCTTCGGCCGTGCGATCGTCTGGCTTAGGCCGATCCCAACGCACACTTGCTGCAGGCCGGGTGTCAACTTGGCCGTGCCTGCCGGGAGTGTCGATGCAAGGGAGGTGAGAAGCCGCAGCACAGACCAATCAACGACAGGCGTTGACGCGGTACAGTGCTGCAAGAGAGGGAAAGGGTCGGCCGCCAACGGTCAATTGACGCTGCCGGCCATGCTGTGTTATATTCGTAACTGCTCAGGTGCCGGGCATTTGTAGGCGATTTGCGACCTAGGTTGGCTTCGCAGACACGTTTGCAAACCAGATGCCCATGCGCTGGG
>DAOUBX010000010.1:0-14909 GCA_034432445.1 Anaerolineales bacterium | reverse complement strand
CCCAGCGCATGGGCATCTGGTTTGCAAACGTGTCTGCGAAGCCAACCTAGGTCGCAAATCGCCTACAAATGCCCGGCACCTGAGCAGTTACTGAGCGTCTAATTTACACTGCCGAAAGGAGCAATCTATGAAAGGCAACGATCAACTGATTGCGGTGCTGAACCAGCTGCTGGCCGATGAGTTGACTGCCATCAGCCAGTACATGGTGCACGCCAAGCTGTGCGAGAACTGGGGTCTCGAGAAGCTGTACCACGCTATCGAAGGCCAGTCGCGCGACGAGATGCACCATGCCGAGTGGCTCATCGAGCGCATCCTTTTCCTGGAAGGGGTGCCGATTGTCGACCGCCTGAACCCAATGCGCATCGGCCACACAGTGGTCGACATCATCAACAACGACATGCAGGACGAGCTGGGCGCTGTACGCGCTTACAACGCCGGCATCGAGCTGGCCCGTCAGGTGGCAGATCAGGCCACAGCCGACCTGCTGTTGAAGATCCTGCACATGGAGGAAGGCCACGTCGATTGGGCCGAGACCCAATTGGCGCGCATTGAGCAGATGGGCGTGGCCAACTACCTGGCTACCCAGACCGAAGGCGGCAAATAACTTGACGGGGGTGGGCAACGATGCTAGAATAGCGGTTGTCCGCCCCCATCGTCTAGTGGACTAGGACACAGGCCTTTCAAGCCTGCGACAGGGGTTCGAATCCCCTTGGGGGCACTGTTTTTCAAGTCCAGCATCAAACGATGCTGGACTTTTGGCAACTATTCAGCCCTAGGTGCCGGGCACTTAGGGCTGCGCTGGCCAGGGCGTCTGCAGAGCCGGCTCAAGCTGTAAACCGGTCGCAAGTGCCCGGCACCTGAATAGTCACGACTTTGGTTTAGGCACAGGGAAAGGATACGCACCAGCGCGCTTGCCGTCGCCACCGGTGAAAGGTGGCAATAGGGGGTACGCAGTTGACTTGTCACCCTGAGCGAAGCGAAGGGGCAGGACATCCCCATCGAGCCGTCAGATAGGGGGGCGGTCCATGTGCTAGGGTCATTTCATGCTCAGTCCCCTGAGATCCACGAAGTCTGCAACCCGTTGACAACCATTCTAAGGGAGAGTATAGTAAGAGTTAGGGCGCTATCTAAGCGATAGCCCACATAACCAGGGCATGTGTTCGGCGGTAACAAAGGCCGTCATTGGACTGTATCTGCCCAAAGGAGGTGCAGAATGCGCAAGTTCACGGTACCAGCAGTTGTTCTCGCCCTGACGATGCTGTTCTCGTGGCCCGGCCCGCGCCTCGCCGCACAAGAGCCAGATCCTCATGTAAATGACACCGCCACGAGCATCAGCGTCTTTCCTTCTGCACCGCCGGTCATCGACGGCAGTGCTTCGGCCGACGAGTGGGCCGGCTCTAGCCGCATCGCGCTGTCGCGAGGCACTCTGTACGTGGCCAACGACGCCATCAACCTCTACCTTCTGATTGACGTCACCGCCGACACGCAGGCTGACAATCCGGGGACCGGGCCAACCTACGACTACTTCTGGCTGACATTCGACGTGAATCGCGACGGGGTTATCACGCCGAATATCGACGTCAACTACGCCACCATTCTTCCCGGCTACACGCTCTGTCGTGCGTTCTACCTAGGGTCCCACAGGTGGTCGGGCTGTGGAGACACCCACTCGCGGTTGGCCGCCGGCTATGGAGCCACTCCCAGTGCTCGCGCCGGCCACCGTTTCTGGGAGCTGGCCATCAGCCTCGATGAGATCAGCGCGGCCCCCGGCAACATGGTTCGCCTGGGCGTGCGCACTTCTTCAGTGAACCCGGCCTTCACGGTGGAGGACCCGCCCGGCTTTGGCGGCGATTTTGCCAACCTGCTGCCAGTCCGCCTAGTGCGCAAGGACCTCAGCCTGTTGATCCTGGCCGATGAGAGTTTCTTGCCGGCCCTGGCCCCGCTCAAGGAGCACAAGGACTACACCGGCATGCCCGCCTATGTGCAGAGCTGGCAGAGCTTGAACCACAGCCTGTTTGCCCAGGGCCGCGACGAGGCCGAACGGGTCAAGCGCGGCATCGCCGCCTACAAGCTCTTCTCTCACATCAGCTATGTCCTGCTGGTGGGCGACACCAACCGCTTTCCCGTGCGTTACACGATGATCGACCGGGCCACTGCAGCCGCCTACAACCGCGCTTTCTACGCCACCGACCTCTACTATGCCGACCTCTACGAGAGCGATGGCTCCACGTTTGAGACGTGGGACGCCAACAACAACGCTTACTACGGTGAGCTGCACGGTGAGACGCTTACCGGCGTGTTGAACGTGGATCAGGTGGATCTCAATCCCGACGTTGCCGTTGGCCGGGCGCCGGCGTCGACCGCTGCCGAGGTGACCACCTACGTGAACAAGGTTATCAACCACGAATTCAACGCCTACAAGGCGCCCTGGCTGCAGCAGGCGCTGATGGTGGCTACCACCGACTGGGTCGCAGACGCCTGCCAGACCAAAGAGTGGGTCGCCAGCAACGCCCTGACCGGCTACACCCTGCACCGGCTTTACCAGGCCGGCAACTCGTGCGCGACGACCTCGCCGCCCACCTCGGCCAACATCAACGCCCGGCTCAACGCCGGCGTACGCTTCACCAACTACGTCGGGCACGGCTATGCCGACGGCTGGCAGATACCGGGCGACTACTACACCGCCTCCGACTTCACCGGCCTGAGCAACCAGGACCGGCTGACTATCGCCTTTGCCGCTGCTTGCGACACAACGCGCTATGCCACTCAGCCACCCTACGACCCTTACACCGATAACAGCGGCGTGCACCACCGCGGCACCAGTGCCGGTGAGGTGTTCACCAACGTGCCGCCGCAGCCCGCGGCGCTGCAGGTTACCGACAACCCCGGCTGCTTCGGCGAGCAGATTTTGGTGGAGCACGCCGTCGGCGCCGTGGGCTACATCGGCTGCGCCACCGGCGCCCAGCCCTTCGCCACGGACCTGGATCGTTTCTTCTTCCGGGCGCTCACGGCCGGCGCCACGACGCTGGGCGACATGTGGAACTACGCTGTGCGCCAGTACTACGTCGCCAACCCACCACCGGCTACGATCACCTCGCCCGACTGGACGATCGTCGCCAGGATGCATCAGCCGTGGAAGTACCACCTCTTCGGCGACCCCTCACTGCGCATCAACGGCGTTTCGCGCGTCCAGAAGGCGGATTTCGTGGGGCTGTACCGCCAAAACCACGACGGTTGGCAGGGACGCCTAGAGCTGTGGGCGCTGGCCGACGACTACATCGAGCAACTGCCCAACGTGGGCGGCCGTTACACAGGAAGCGATGGCCGGCCGCACAGCGTGCGCGGCTACGTGCGCACCTGGTCCTATCCCCTCCCCGAAGCTAACTGGCCCGACCACATGATGCGCTTTTACGTGAACTTCCCCGATACCGCGACGCCGGACGACGACCAACGTTTCGAAGGCTACCTGTTCACCCAGACGCGCGACGCTATGGCTGGCCTCACCTGGTGGAACAACATTCCCTTTGGCTTCTACGCTACCAAGGCCGGGGGTCTGGAGATGGAGCTGGCCGGGGAACCGGTGGCACCCGCAGCCGCCGCACCGGCTGTATTCAGCAAGACCGATTTCGCAGGCCGCTATCGCATGGTGCACGACGGGTGGCCGGGCACCCTCGAACTGCGCGCCGTGGCTGACAACTATCCTGCTCCCAATCTGACAGGCACGTATCGCGGCAGCGACGGCCGGAGCCACGCCGTCCGCGGCTACGTGCGCACAGCCACGTATCCCTTGCCCAGCGACTGGGGCCCCGACCACAAGATCGCACTGTACATCGACCTCAACGACACGGCTGACTCCAGCGACGACCAATACTTCGCAGGCTATCTCTTCACGCAGACCAAGTCCGCGCTGGCCGGGTACACCGTCTGGAGCAATACCCGCTTCGGATTCTACGCGATCAAGCAACGGCTGTTGTATCTGCCGATTGTGGTGAAGCGATGAGCACGTAGCTAACGCACTGAGTGAGCTCGGAAACCTCAACCTAGCACATCGATTGCACGCTGACTATCCTCCGCGGGCTCGCGTGCTGAGCTGCAAGGGCGCCAGCAGCTCTAACTTGCGCTCCAGCAATGGTTATGCCGGCACGTCAGACCGCGCCTCCAAGAGAGCAATTTCGCACGAGAAGGACCAAGGCCGTATAATCCGTTCGGCCGAAAATCGGCTTTCTTTACCGCTTTGCCGAACGGAGTTCAGATACCTTGAGACACCTCGTTTGCTCGGCTGTAGGGCTGCTCTCGATCATCCTCGCCGCGGCCTGCCAGGGCACTACAGCGCAACCCACCCAACCACCGCCCTTGACCGTCTCGGCCGCCGCCGACCTGGTCTACGCCTTCACCGACCTGGGGCAGGCCTTCGAGCAACAGACGGGCATCCCGGTAGTCTTTAACTTCGGCTCCACCGGCCAACTGGCCCAGCAGATCGAGCAGGGCGCGCCGGTGGACCTGTTCGCGGCCGCCAACGTCAGCTTCGTCGAAGACCTGGCCCGGCAAGGGCACGTGCTGCCAGACAGCGTGGCGCTCTATGGCCGCGGCCGCATCACCCTCTGGACCCGCAGCGACAGTCCCCTGCGCATCGAACGCATCGAGGACCTGGCCCAGCCGGCCGTGCAGCGCATCGCCATCGCCAACCCCGACCACGCGCCCTACGGCATCGCCGCGCGCGAGGCGCTGCAAAGCGCCGGGATCTGGGACACGGTGCAGCCCAGGCTGGTCCTGGGCGAAAACGTGCGCCAGACGCTGCAATACGCCGCGGCCGGCGACGTGGACGTGGCCATTGCAGCCCTGTCGCTCAGCCTGCAAGAGGAAGGGCGCTGGACGCTGGTGCCCGAAGAGCTACACACGCCCATCGATCAGGCGCTGGCTGTGGTGGCAGACAGTTCCAACCAGGACGCGGCCCGCGCCTTCGCCGACTTCATCAACAGCCCCACCGGCCGGCCGATCATGCGCCACTACGGCTTCTTCCTGCCGGGGGAGGAGGTTGCGCCGTGAACTGGGATGCCCTGCGCCTGTCGATCTTGGTGACGGCGACCGCTACCGTGTTGATCGTTGCCGCCGGCCTGCCGCTGGCCTTGTTGCTAGCCCGGCGGCGCTTCCGCGGCCAGACCTTGTTGGAGACGCTCATCCTTCTACCCCTGGTGCTGCCACCGACGGTGGTGGGCTACTACTTGCTGCTGTTCTTGGGCCGTAACGGGCCGCTGGTGCGCTGGCTGGACGTGCAGCTGCTCTTCACCTGGGGCGCGGCCGCGCTGGCCTCGGCCATCGTGGGCTTGCCGTTGCTGGTGCAGGCGGCTCGCGCGGCCTTTGCCGGCGTCGACCGCTCGCTGGAAAACGCTGCCCGCACCCTGGGCTCGTCCGAGCTGGAGGTGTTCTGGCGGGTGACGCTGCCGCTGGCCCGCCGCGGCGTGTTGGCCGGGCTGGCGCTGGCCGCGGCGCGCGCCCTGGGCGAGTTCGGCGCCACGCTGATGGTAGCGGGCAACATCCCCGGCCGCACCCAGACCCTGCCCTTGGCCATCTACGACGCGGTGCAGAACCGCAACTACGCCGCGGCCAACGCCATGGTGCTGGTGATGACCGCCGTTGCCTTTCTGACCCTATGGGCGGTGCGGCAGCTGGAGCGTGGCGGCCCGGCCCGACGCGCGGAGACAGTCCATGGACGCTCGGAATGACCGGCTGGCGCCGGCTGCCCCGCGCTTGACCGTGGACGTAGAGAAGCGCCTGCCGGGGCTAGACCTGCGCGTGCAACTGGCTGTCGGCAGTGAAACCCTGGTGCTCTTCGGGCCGTCCGGCGCAGGCAAGACCACCACCCTCAATTTGATTGCCGGCCTGCTGGCCGCAGATGCCGGCGAGATCGTGCTGGACGGCCAGACGCTGCTGCGCAAGAACCGGCCCGGCACAGCCGTCGACGTGCCGGCTCGCCGCCGCCGCATCGGCTACGTCTTCCAGCACTACGCGCTCTTTCCCCATCTGACGGCGCTGGACAACGTGGCCTATCCCTTGCGCGCCGGCCGGCTGGGCCGGCTGCGCGCCGCTGAGCGGGCGCAGGCGCTGCTCGAGCGCATGCACATGGCGCACCTGGCCGCCCGCTTCCCCCACGAGCTGTCAGGCGGGCAACAGCAACGGGTGGCCATCGCCCGCGCGTTGGCGGCCGATCCACAGGTGCTGTTGCTGGACGAGCCCTTCAACGCACTGGACGCCGGCGTGCGCGAGCGCTTGCAGCAGGACCTGCGCGCGGTGCAGGCTGAGCAGGGGTTGGCCGTGATCTACGTCACCCACCGGCTGGAGGACGCCTTTGTCCTGGGCCATCGCCTGGCTGTGCTGGCCGAGGGAAAGGTGCAGCAAGCCGGGCTGATCGACGAGGTCTTCAGCCGGCCGGCCAACGGCCGCGTGGCCCAGATCATGGGGCTGCGCAACCTGTTCCAGGCGCGCGTGCTGGCGGCCACGCCCGATCACCTGCTGCTGGACTGGGCCGGCGTCGCCATCGAGGCGCCGCCGCAGGCCCTAGAAGTCGGCGCCGAGGTGACGGCCTACATCCGCCCGGAAGACGTCAAGTTCCTCTATCCCGACCGGCCGCTGCTGGGCGTGGTGCAGCGCAACCAGGTGGCCGGCGTGGTTCTCGAGCAGCAGGCTAGGGCCGGCCTGCGCCGCTGGCGCATCCTGCTGGCCAACGGCTGCGAGGTGGAGGCGCATGCTCCCGACCACGCCTACGCGTCCTTGTCTCTGGCTGCCGGCCAGCGCGTGCAGGTGTCGCTGCGCAAGGACGCGGTGGTCGTGCTACGGCCCGGTTTGTAAAGTCGCTCATCGTCAGTCGGCGGCGCAGCGGCATACACGTCCCGGCGTGGAGACGATTGCCTTCACGCCAGAACTATCAGCCCGCGAGGCACGGCATCCAGCAGTCGTTTGGCGTAGGAAACGGGGAGGCTCTCTTGTTGCAAAGCCTCACGAAGCCCGTGCATGACCGTGATGTCGTAAGTCTTCTGCCAGAAGAGCGCGCGCCAGTGGACCGACCAGCCGAATCGGCCATCCACCACCGTCAGTCCATCTGGCGCGTGGGAGCGTTCCTGCAGCCGGCTGCGCCAGCCAGCTAATGTCTCGTCGGTCAGACAAACAACGATGGTTTCTTGGTCGAGGCTCGCGCCGGTGACTGCTAGGGCATAAATGCTGGCGAAATCAGGCGCAGCGTCGCCAATAGGCACGGCAATCTGCAGCAGGGCCGCAGTGGAATGACCGTTGCGTGGCGGTGGATCGGCTCGGTGCGCGGCCGTGCTGTGCGCAATTGGGATACTGACCGCCGAAGGGACGACGGGGGATGAGGTGGGGGAAACCAAGGGCTCGGACATGTTGCTCCTTTCGTCTGACGCGGACTGGGCATGGCGCTGCGCAGGAAAGGAGGACGACCGAGCGTGTCAACAAAAACGCCTCCTGGCTTTGGGCAAGAAGGCGATATGGACTGACGCGCACCAAACCTCATCCCGCGAAGGCCATGGCAGCAACGGCTCAGGTGGGCGTCCTGGCTTTCTGAGGGACCATCCGTCCGTCAGACTACAGTTGCGCGACAGCGCCGGCGCGATCTCGCGCTGGAGTTGAGCCTTCGTCAGCGTCTCGACGTGGATCTTCTTGACTTTACCGTCACGACCGACGAGAACGGAGGTCGGAAAGCTGCGGATCCCCAAGCTGTATAGCACCTCGCCTCGGGTGTCGAGCAACACGGGAAAAGTGAAGCCCATGGCGTCGATGAAACTCCGCACCTGTTCAACCGACTCCCCGGCGTTTATCGCCAACAGGACGAACCCCTCTGAGCGATGCGCGCGGTAGAACTCCTCCAGCGCAGGCATCTCGGCACGGCAACGCCATAGGTGCCGGGCATGTGAGTCTGCGTTTGCAATGGTGCCCGCAGAGCCGGCTTACGCTGCAAGCCGGTCACAAGTGCCCCGGCACCTGAAATCATCAACTGTATCGGATTTTGACAAGAGCATGATAACCAGTAAACTGCACACGTATGCATGGACTAAAGTCCGGCAACCAGTAGTTGAGCGCTCGAGACCATCCCTGACTAAGGCCTACCCATGAGCGATCGCCCCGTTTCCATCCAAGACATCGCCAAAGCGGCCGGCGTCTCCCACTCCACGGTCTCGCGCGCCTTGCACGACAGCCCGCTGATCAGCCTGGAGGTGCGCCTGCGCATTCAGCAGATGGCGCAGGAGTTGGGCTACACCCCCAACCAGGTGGCGCAGAGCCTCAAGGAGCGCCGCACCAACACCGTGGGCGTGGTGATCACTTCCATCTCCGATCCCTTCCTGGCGCGGGTGGTGCGCGGCATCGAGGAGGTGGCCCAGGAGGCGGGCATTCAGGTGCTGCTCAGCATTTCCAACAACGACGGGGACCGAGAGATGGCGCTGATCGACGCCTTTCACCGCCGTCGGGTCGATGGCGTGATCAGTTCGACTGCGCTGATCAGCGACCAACACATGAAACGTCTGCTGAAAATGCGCATTCCTACTGTGGTGATCAACCAAGCCGCGCCGAGCGAGGCGGCGCTAGTGCGTTCGGTGCAGGTGGACGACTACGCCAGCGCGCGGCGGGCCGTAGAATACTTGCTGTCGTTGGGCCATCGGGCGATCGGCTATCTTGGCGCAGGTAATCGGCCGCGCTCCAACTGGATGCGGCTGGCGGCCTATCGCGACGCGCTGCGGGTGGCCGGCATTGCCGGCAGTGAGGCGTGGATCCAAGTGGCTTCGCCGGAAAGCCGTTATTACGCCGACGACGTGGCCGATGGCCAGGCCTTGCTCAAGGCGCTGCTGCCTGCCGGGGTCACCGCTGTGTTCTGCTACAACGACACCCTCGCAGTGGGCGCGCTCCTGGCCTGCCGCGAGCTGGGCATTGCCGTGCCAAAGCAGTTGAGCGTCATGGGCTTCGACGACGTGGAGCTGGCCCAGTACGTCACCCCGCCACTGACCACCATGCACCAGCCCAAGCTGCGCCTGGGGGAGTTGGCCATGCACATGCTGTTGGACCTGGTGGAGGGAAAGCCGGTCCACAACCAGGTGTTGTCCACCGAGCTGGTGGTGCGCGCAAGCACCGGGCCGGTTCCTGGGGCCCCGCCAAGTGTGCGCTGAAGCTCGCACTTTCGTTTGTCCAACCTTAAGAGTCGGTTCACATTCCACTGCAAGTCTTGACAGATGTTGCAATTCGTGTTATGATCTGCACACGTGTGCAAACATGGTCAACATACCGCACCTCGGTGCGGTTTTCTACGGTCATTGGTTGCACACGTGTGCGTATGCCCGTTTCTTCCATCCATCGCCGGCCTGACTGTTCCTTCAGGAGGCTTGTATGCTCATTCCTAGCCCGCTGGCCGAAACCGTCTCGACTACTCCTACCGACTACTGGAACGACTCCTGCTCTGTAGAGGAGCTTGCCTACGCCATCGCGCGCGGCGCGGTCGGCGCCACCACCAACCCCAACATCGTGCTCAACGTGCTCAACCAGGAGATGCACCTCTGGCGCGACCGCATCCGCCAGATCATCGCCGAGCACCCCACATGGTCCGAAAGCGACGTGGCCTGGAAGCTGATCGAGGAGATGGCTGCGCGCGGGGCCGAGATGCTCTACCCGATCTGGGAGCGCTATGATGGCCGCAAGGGCCGCCTCTCCATCCAGACCAACCCCATGTTCTACCGCGACTGGCAGGCCATCGTCGCTCAGGCGCGTCACTTCGACAGCTTGGCCCCCAACATGCAAGTCAAGATGCCGGTGACCAAGGCCGGCGTGCGGGCCATCGAGGAGAGCACCTATCACGGCGTGAACGTCAACGCCACCGTCAGCTTCACCGTGCCGCAGGCCATTGCCGTAGCGGAGGCGGTGGAGCGCGGTCTAGACCGCCGCGCGGCCGAGGGCAAAGACATCAGCCACATGGCGCCGGTGTGTACCATCATGATCGGCCGCACGGACGACTGGATGAAGGTGCTGGCCAAGCGCAACGGCTACGACTTCGATCCGGCCTACCTGGACTGGGCGGGCATTGCCGTCTTCAAGAACGCTTATCGCCTCTGGCAAGAGCGGGGCTACCGTGTGCGCTTGCTGGCCGCGGCCTACCGTCACCTGGGCCATTGGTCGGAGCTGATCGGCGGCGACATCGTCCTCACCATCCCCTACGAGTGGCAGCTCAAGATCAACGCCTCCGACATCCCCGTGGTCGAGCGCATTCACAACCCAGTCGATCCGCAGATCGTCGCAACCCTCTACGAGCACATCCCCGACTTTCGCCGCGCCTACGACCCTGACGGCATGACGGTGGACGAGTTCGACACCTACGGCGCTACCGTGCGCACCCTGCGCGCTTTCATCCAGGCCGCGCATGATCTGATGGGTGTGGTGCGCGAGTTCATGCTGCCGAATCCCGACATAGCGTAATGCGTGACGCGTGATGCGTAACCCACAACCCGTGAGGAGCGCGTCTGACCACGCATCACTCGCCACTTGCGAGGCTTCCCCATGCGCCAATACACCGCTGACAACTTGGTCCTTCACCCCGGTAACTCGGCCGATCCGGACGTCATCGTCGAGGTGACGCCGGCGCTGGCCGGTTGGGACACGATCCACTTCCAAGCGCGGCGGCTGGCGGCCGGCCGGGCTTGGTCCTTCCAGACCGGCGGCCACGAGCTGGCGCTGGTGATGTTGGGCGGCGTGGCCGATGTAGTCAGCAGCCGCGGCCGCTGGCAGGGCGTTGGCGGCCGGGCCAACGTCTTTGCCGGCCTGCCCCACGCGCTCTACCTGCCGCCGCACACGGATCTGACCGTGACTGCCGCCACCGACTGCGAGTTCGCCGTGGCCTGGGTGGCGGCTGATGGCGACTATCCGCCCCGGCTGGTTACTCCGGCCGATGTGGAGGTCGAGATCCGCGGCGGCGACCACGCCACCCGCCAGATCAACAAGATGCTGCCGCCCGGCTTCCCCTGCCAGCGGCTGGTGGTAGTCGAGGTCTACACCCCGGCTGGCAATTGGTCCAGCTATCCCCCACACAAGCACGACGTGCACACGGTGGACGCCGCCGGCAACCTGCTGCAGGCCGACCTGGACGAGACCTACTACTACAGGATCGACCGGCCGGAGGGTTACGCTCTGCAGCGCATCTACACTGACGCCGACTCGCCGCTGCACCGCGCCGGCTTGCCCATCGACGCCGCGGTGATCGCCCGCAACGACGACGTGGTGCTGATCCCCGAAGGCTATCACCCCGTGTCCAGCCCCGTCGGCTATACCACCTACTACCTCAACGTCCTGGCCGGCAGCGCGCAAAGCCTGGCCGCGCAGGACGACCCGCAGTATGCTTGGATCAAAGACAGCTATCGCAGCGTGGACCCGCGCGTGCCGATCTATGACGTAACCCGTGGCCGGTGACCCGTAATCGGTAAACGGTGAACGGTAAACGGTTTCGGTTCACCGATCACCGACCACCGACCACCGATCACCGACCACCGCTCACCGCTCACCGCCCCAGAGCGCAGCCATGACCAAGACCTTCGACCTGCTCAGCATGGGCCGCTCGTCCATCGACTTGTACGCCAATGACATCGGCGTGCCGTTCGTGGAGATCAAGAGCTTCGCGGCTTACGTCGGCGGCTGCCCGACCAACATCGCTGTGGGCGCGCAACGCCTGGGGCTGCGCACGGCCTTGTTGACGGCCGTGGGCGAGGACCGGGTGGGTGACTTCATTCTGCACTTCTTGCGCCGCGAGGGCGTCGAGACCCGCTTCATCCCTCGCAAGCCGGGCCACCGTACCAGCGCCGTGCTGCTGGGCATCGAAGGCTCCGACCGCTTTCCGCTCACCTACTACCGCGACAACTGCGCCGACAACGAGCTGACCATCGACGACGTGCGCGCTGCCCCGGCCGGCGATTGCCGTGTACTGCTGATCAGCGGCACCGGCCTCAGCCACGAGCCCAGCCGCAGCGCCACCTTGTATGCAGCCGAGGTGACCCGGGCGGCCGGCGGGACGGTGGTGCTCGACCTGGACTTTCGGCCCGACCAGTGGGCTGACCCGCGGGCCTATGCTGTCAACGTGCGCTCGGCCCTGCGCCTGGTGGACATCGCCCTGGGCACCGAGGACGAGATCAACGCCGCCATGCTCAGCGAGGCGGGTCAGATCAGCCTGACCGATTCGCAGGTTTCGGATGCGCGCGTGGCCGGCGACGTGGACGCAGCCATCGCGGCGCTGCTGGCGCTGGGCCCGCAGGTGCTGTTGCAGAAGCGCGGCAAGGCCGGCGCGTGGGTGCACCTGGTGCGGCCGGACGGCGCCGAGCGCATCGATGTGCCCGGTTTCCCGGTCGAGGTCTTCACCATCTTGGGTGCGGGCGACGCCTTTGCCGCCGGCGCCATCTACGGCTATGTGCGGGGCTGGGACTGGTACCGCACCGTGCGTTTGGCCAACGCCTGCGGCGCCATCGTCGTCACCAAACACGGCTGCGCTAACTTCACGCCCACCCTGGCCGAGGTCGAGGCCTTTGTGGCTGCGCGGGGTGGGTGGTGAACGGTGGTCGGTGATCGGTGATCAGTGAACGGTGAACGGTGATCGGTGAACGGTGAACGGTGAACGGTGAACGGTGATCAGGGTAGAGACCACCGTTTACCGTTTACCGTTCACCGCATACGGACTACGGGTCACGAATTGCTCACTCGCTGGAGCCCCTCAAGGAAACACAGACCATGACTAACACATCCACGGTTCGCCTGACCATGGGCCAGGCGCTGATCCAGTTCCTCAAGAACCAAGTCGTCGAGCGCGACGGCGTGGAGAACCCCTTCTTTGCCGGCGTCTTTGGCATCTTCGGCCACGGCTGTGTGGCGGGCGTGGGTGAGGCGCTGCTGGCCAACCCCGACTTCCCCTACTACCAGGTGCGCAACGAGCAGGGCGCGGTGCACGCCGCTACGGCCTATGCCAAGGTCAAGAACCGCCTGCAGACCTGGGCCTGCCTCACCTCTATCGGCCCCGGCGCCACCAACATGATCACCGGCGCGGCCACGGCCACCATCAACCGCCTGCCGGTGCTGCTCTTGCCAGGCGATATCTTCGCCCGGCGCAACGTGGCCCCGGTGCTGCAACAGCTCGAAATGCCCTACAGCCAGGACCTCTCGGTCAACGACTGCTTCAGACCGGTCAGCCGCTACTGGGACCGCATCAACCGGCCTGACCAACTGCTGACCAGCTTGCCCGAGGCCATGCGCGTGCTCACCAGCCCCAGCGAGACCGGCGCTGTGACCCTGGCCCTGCCCCAGGACGTGCAGGCCGAGGCCTACGACTACCCGGTCGAGTTCTTCCGCCGCCGTGTCTGGCACATCATGCGCAACCGGCCCGACCGGGCGGCTTTGCAGACCGCGGCCGAGCTGATCCGCGCCAGCCGACGGCCCATGATCGTGGCCGGCGGCGGCGTGATCTATGCCGACGCGGCCGAGGCGCTGCGGGCTTTCGTGGACGCCACCGGCATCCCTGTGGGCGAGACCATGGCCGGCAAAGGCAGCCTGCGCTGGGATCACCCGCTCAACCTGGGCGCGGTCGGCGTCACCGGCACCTTGGCCGCCAACCGCATCGCGCGCGACGCCGACCTGGTGATCGGCATCGGCACCCGCTACAGCGACTTCACCACCGCCTCCAAGACCGCCTGGCAGCACCCTGACGTGCGTTTCGTCAACATCAACGTGGCCGAGTTCGACGCCGGTAAGCACAACGGGCTGGCCGTGGTAGGGGATGCCAGAGAGGCGCTGGCGGAACTAGGGGAACTGCTGACCGGCTACGCCGTCGACCCCGCCTACCGCGCGGAGGCGCAGCGGCTGCACGACGCATGGGACGCCGAAGTGCAGCGCATCTACGACATCCGCCTCAGCCCCTTGCCAAGCCAGGGCGAGCTGATCGGCGTGCTCAACGAGGTCTCCGGCCCTGACGCCATCATGCTCAACGCGGCCGGCTCCATGCCCGGCGACCTGCACAAGCTGTGGCGAGCCACCCACCCCAAGAACTTCCACCTGGAGTACGGCAACTCCTGCATGGGCTATGAGATCGCCGGCGGGCTGGGCGCCAAGCTGGCTGCGCCGGAGCGCGATGTCTTCGTGATCGTCGGCGACGGCGCCTGGTTGATGCTGTCCTCGGAGCTGGTGACGGCCGTGCAGCTCGGCGTCAAGCTGATTGTCCTGATCTGGGACAACAGCGGTTTCAAGAGCATCGGCTCGCTCAGCCGCTCGCTGGGGCTGGATGGCTTCGGCACCCGCTTCATCAAGCCGGTGGACGGCGTGCTGGTGGGCGACTCGGCCGGCGACGCCGTAGAGCCGCTGCAAATCGACTTTGCCATGAACGCGCGCAGCCTGGGCGCCAACGTCATCGAGTGTGTCACGCGCGACGAGTACGTGGAGGCGCTGAAGGCCGCCAAGGCCGCCGACCGCACCACCGTGGTGGTGATCAAGAACGACCGCCTGCACGGTGTGCCGGGCTACGAAAGCTGGTGGGACGTGCCCGTGCCGGAGGTCAGCACCTTGCTCGCGGTGCAGGAGGCGCGGCGGCAGTACGAGGCAATGCGGGCGAAGGAGCGGTTGTTTTTGTAGGGTGGTAGGGTGGTAGGTTGGTAGACTGGTAGGGTGGTAGGTTGGTAGGTTGGTAGATTGGTAGATTGGTAGGTTGGTAAGGTGGTGGACGGCCAGACCTTGCGGGTTTTCGCGGCAGACCATAGGTCGATGCCAACGCAGCCGTTGTGTCTACCGCAAGTCGCCGCAAACAGTAACTGCTCAGGTGCCGGGCATTTGTAGGCGATTTGCGACCTAGGTTGGCTTCGCAGACACGTTTGCAAACCGGAATCCAAATGCCCGGC
>DAOUBX010000009.1:0-5951 GCA_034432445.1 Anaerolineales bacterium | reverse complement strand
CTGGATTCCAGCGGCTGAGGCCGCTTCGTACTTTCAGCCAGATGGTTTCAACCTCTGATTGCGGTGATGTTGGGCTTTTCAAACAGTCTCTGAGATACACCCTCTGCCGCGTTGTCATTTGAGATCGCAAACGATCCATGTTATACTAGGCTCCCAGTCTGCACCAACCCCTGGACAGGAGCGCTAAGCTATGTCGGAGACACCTTTTGTTGCGGATCCGGTTACGCTGCCGGGCGCCGCGGCCGCGGCCCCTGATCCCGCATTGATCGACCGGATCATCCGCGCCGCGCTGGCCGAGGACATCGGCGACGGCGATGTGACCACGCTCAACACGATCCCGGCCGACATGACGCTGCACGGCGTGTTCCTGGCCAAGGAGGCCGGTGTGGTGGCCGGCTTGGAGGTGGTGCGTCGCGTCTTTCGACAGCTTGACGCGACGGTCGAGCTCACATTTACCGTGGCCGACGGCGACCGGGTCGAGCCGCGCCAGGTGTTCGGCACAGTCAGCGGGCCGGGCCGCGCGCTGCTGACCGGCGAGAGGGTGGCGCTGAACTTTCTGCAGCGCATGTCGGGCATTGCCACGTTGACGCGGCGCTACGTGGACGCGGTGGCCGGCACGCGGGCCGTGATCCTGGACACGCGCAAGACCGCGCCCGGCCTGCGCGTGCTGGACAAATGGGCCGTGCGGCTGGGCGGCGGGCAGAACCATCGCTTCGGCCTCTACGACATGGCCATGATCAAGGACAACCACATCGCGGCCGTGGGCGGCATCGCCGAGGCCGTGCGCCGTGTGCGCGCAGGCGACCCCCGCGGCCGGCCCATCGAGGTCGAGGTGACCACGCTGGAGCAACTGCGTGAGGCGCTGGCCCAGCCCATCGACCGCATCCTGCTGGACAACATGAGCCTGGCGCAGATGCGCGAGGCCGTGCAGATCGCCGCCGGCCGCATCCCGCTGGAGGCTTCGGGCAACGTCAACCTGGACACCGTGGCCGCCATCGCCGCCACCGGCGTCGATTACATCTCGTCCGGCGCGCTGACGCATTCGGTGCGCGCTCTGGACATTAGCTTGGACATAACCAGTAATGCGTAACACGTAATGCGTAATCCGGAGAGTCGTGCGCATGAGCAGAGTCTCCGGGTTACGCATTACTCGTTACGGGTTACCTTTCACGGAGCATCCCATGTCAACCACCCTGACCGTTACCGACCGTACCCAGATGTCCGCCGAGGAGATTTTCGCGGAGCTGAAGGCGAGGATTGGCGAGTACACGCCGGAGCCGGAGCTGCGCGTGCAGGCTGAGCTGGCCTACGAGGTCAACCAGCTCAAGGTGCAGCGCAACGCGGTCATCCTGGGCCACAACTACATGGAGCCGGCGCTGTTTCACTCGGTGCCCGACTTCGTGGGCGACTCGCTGGACCTGAGCCGCAAGGCCGCGCGCACCGACAAGGACGTGATCGTCTTCTGCGGCGTCAAATTCATGGCCGAGACCGCCAAGATCCTCAACCCCAGCCGCACGGTGCTGCTGCCCTCGCTCAAGGCCGGCTGCTCGCTGGCCGCCAGCATCACCGCCGCCGACGTGCGCGCGCTCAAGGCGCGCTTCCCCGGCGTGCCGGTGGTGACCTACGTCAACACCTACGCCGACGTCAAGGCCGAGAGCGACATCTGCTGCACCAGCAGCAACGCGGCCGCGGTGGTCGAGTCGCTGGGCACGGACACCGTGATCTTCCTGCCCGACGAGTACCTGGCCAAGAACGTGGCGCGCGAGACCGGTAAGCACATCATCACGCCCACCCGCCTGCCCAACGGCAACATCCACTTCGACACGACGGTGGACTTCCAGATGGTGGGCTGGAACGGCCGCTGCGAGGTGCACGAGCAGTTCACCGTGGGCGACATCGAGATGGTGCGCAGCCAGTTCCCCGACGTGGTGATCCTGGCCCACCCCGAGTGCAGCCCAGAAGTGGTGGCGGCCGCCGATTTCTCCGGCAGCACCAACGCCATGATCCGCTACGTGGAGCAGACCAAGGCCCCGCGCTACCTGCTGCTGACCGAGTGCGCCATGGGCGAGAACGTGGCCGCGGCCAACCCCGACAAAGAGATGCTGCGCCTGTGCATGGTGCGCTGCCCCCACATGAACCAGATCAGCCTGCAGATGACGCGCGACTCGCTCCTCTACATGCAGTACGAGATTGACGTCCCCGAAGACATCCGCGTGCGCGCCGCGCGGGCGGTAGAGCGGATGATAGCTATTGGGTAGACAAGTAGACAAGTAGACAAGTAGACAAGTAGACAAGGAACAAGGGCGTTCCTGCCTCGTGTGGCGGGGACGCCCTTGTCATTGGCGCTGTTAAGTTCCTCAAGCCCCCCCAGTTCCTCTGGCTTCCGCCGCCGGCGCCCTGCCCCGCTGCCACGGCCACGCGCCCACCGTGATGTCGCGGCGCTGGAAGAAGAGGACGGCCAAGGCGAAGGCGGCCAGCGCGAAGAGGAGCAGCGCCAGCAGGTCGGCCGGCTGCTGGCCGTTGATCAGCGCCTCGGCCGAGGCCTCGAAGTAGTTGAAAAGGAACAAGCCCTTGATGCGCTCCAGGGAGGAGATCATGCCGGCCAGGTTGTTGCCCAGGAAGCTGGCGACGATGATGATCGTGGCCAGGGCAGCGGCTGTGCGCCGGCTGGGGCAGAACGCGCCCAGGAAAAGGCTGATCATGGCGAAGGCCAGCACCAGCGGCCAGGCGGCCATCAGGCTCCAGAACATGCCAGCCGGGGTCACGGTGGTGGTGACTTGACCGGAGATGGCAGCCAGGGTCAGCCCCGCGCCGGCCGATGTGATGGCCAGGATCAGTGCCAGGGCAATGGCCAGCGCCAGCGCCTTGACCGCGACGATCTGCCAGCGAGGGATGGGCAGGGCGACGATGGTCTCCAGCCGGCCGTCGTCCTCCTCGCCCGCCAGCGTGCCTGTGCCGCTGATTACCGCGTAGATGGCCAGAATGACCGGCACCAGGTTGGTCACCGTCGACGCGACATAGCCCTCGAAGGTCGCCATGCTGACGCCCAGGGCCTGATAAAAGGGCGTGTCCAAAACCTCTTGGAAGTTGGCCAACTGGTCGGCAAAGGAGGGGAACAGGCCCACGTAGACCACCGGGAAGAAGCACAGCCCCAGCCCCCAGCCGATGATGCCGTTGCGGCGAAAGCGCAGCTCTTGCAGGAACAGCCTACGCATGGTTGCCTCCGTTGCCCTTGCCGTAGAAGGCCAGGAAGATCTCCTCCAGCGTCACGGGGATGGTCTCGATGTCGACGATGCCCAGGCTGGCCGCGGCCGCCAGCACCTGATCCAGGTTCTGCTGCACCTTGAGCGTGATCGTGCGCTCGTCCTGGCCGGTCACCTCCACCCCTGCCAGGTCGAAGGCGCCGGCCGGCGGCGGGGCGGCAAAGGTCATCTGCAGCCGCTTGAACTGCTGGTGCATCAGAGTCTCGACCCGCTCCGTGGCCACCAGCGCGCCCTCGCGGATGATGCCCACCCGGTCGCAGACGGCCTGCACCTCGGGCAAGATGTGCGATGAGAAGAAGACAGTGGCGCCGGCCGCCTTGGCCTCGCGCACCAGCTCCATCACCGTCTGCTGCATGAGCGGGTCCAGGCCGGTGGTCGGCTCGTCCAGGATCAGCAGGTCAGGCTGGTGCATGAAGGCCGCCACGACGCCCACCTTCTGCCGGTTGCCGCGCGAGAGCTGGCGGATGCGCCGGCTGGCGTCCAGGTCCAGCCGCTCGGCCAGCCTCTTCCAGTTGGCGTGGGCGGCGGCGCTGTCCAGCAGCGATGCGATCATCTCGAAGTACTGGCTGGCGCGCATGGAGCCATACAATGCCAGCTCGCCGGGCAGATAGCCCACCCGACGCCGCGCCTCCACGCCTTGCTTGCGGCAGTCCAGGCCGAACAGCCGCGCCTCGCCGGCCGTGGGGCGGATGATGTCCAGCAAAACGCGCTGGGTCGTGGTCTTGCCCGCGCCGTTGGGGCCGAGAAAGCCGAAGATCTCGCCCTCGCGCACGCGCAAGTCCACGTCCACGATGCCGCGCTGGCGGCCGTAGTAGACCGTCAACCCCTTGGTCTCGATGACATGTTCGGGCATGGTGTGGTCCTTTCGACAGCAGATGCCGGGCGCTTCGATCTGCACGGTTCGCGGCAAGTGCCCGGCATCTGTGCTGACACCGCTGGCAAAAAGAAGGACGGCCCACTGCATCCAGTGAACCGCTGCACAAGCGGGATGGTAGCACGTTTCTGCTGCTTTGTCCAACCCATGCACTGGTTTCGTGCTGCTGCTGAGGGGTGCTATAATCCGGGTCATCACACTATTGGACTGATCGCCAGGCGTCTCGCCGGGTTAGGCGCGAATCGTCGGCAAGAGCCGGGCGGGGACGCCCTGGAGATCAAGTAAACCTTGAGGCAACCCGTGACCGAATACCTCGAAACCGACGTACTCATCCTGGGCAGCGGCATCGCCGGCGCGACGGCCGCGCTGGAGCTGGCCGACCGCGGCATTGCGGTGGTGGTAGCGACGCGCGCCACCGAGCCGGAGGACAGCAACACCCTCTGGGCGCAGGGCGGCATCATCTACCGCGGCGAGCACGACTCGCCCGACGCGCTGGCGCAGGACATCCTGCGCGCCGGCGCCGGTCACAGCTACCCCAAGGCCGCGCAGATCCTGGCCGAGGAGGGGCCGCCGACGCTGCAACGCATCCTGCTGGCGCGCGCGCCGGTGGACTTCGACCGCACGGAGAGCGGCGAGTTGTCGCTGGCGCTGGAGGGCGGCCACTCCATGCCGCGCATCCTGCACGTGGCCGACTACACCGGCAAGGCCATCGAGCTGGCGCTGATCAAGGCCATGCAGGCGCATCCCAACATCACGCTGCTCACCGGCCACACGGCCGTGGACCTGTTGACCCCCTCGCACCACTCGCTCAACCGGTTGGCGGTCTACGAGCACCGCTCCTGCGTCGGCGCCTACCTGTTCGACCAGGCCGGCGGCCAGGTGCGGCGCTGCCTGGCGCGGGAGACGATCCTGGCCACCGGCGGGTTGGGCCAGATCTTCCTGCGCACCACCAACCCGCCCGGCGCGCGCGGCGACGGCGTAGCCATGGCCCAGCGCGCTCAGGCGCGCGTCATCAACCTGGAGTTCGTGCAGTTCCACCCCACGACGTTCTACCACGTCAACGCGCCCAACCTGCTGATCTCCGAGGCGGTGCGCGGCGCGGGCGCACGGCTGGTCAACGCCGACGGCGAGCCCTTTATGCAGCGCTATCAGCCGGAGTGGAAGGACCTGGCGCCCCGTGACATCGTGGCGCGCAGCATCCACCAGGAGATGCTGGCCAACGACTTGACCCATGTCTACCTGGACCTGCGCTCGTACATCCCCCAAGAGGAGATCTTGCACCACTTCCCCACCATCCGCCAGAGCTTGCTGCCCTACGGCGTGGATATCGCCAAGGACTTGGTGCCGGTGGTGCCGGCCGCGCACTACGCCTGCGGCGGCGTGTGGGTGGACGAGTGGGGACGGACCACGCTGCGCCACCTCTACGCCATCGGCGAGGTCTCTTGCACGGGCGTGCACGGCGCCAACCGGCTGGCCAGCACGTCGCTGCTGGAGGGGCTGGTGTGGGGCAGCCGCGCCGCGCGCTACATCGCCGAGAACCTGCCGCCCGGCCTGGCCGTCGATCCGGCCGACATTCCCCCCTGGCGCTACGACGACCTGGAGGAGCCCGACCCGGCGCTGATCAACCAGGACATGGCGTCGATCAAGAGCATCATGTGGAACTACGTGGGTCTGGCGCGCACCACCAAGCGCCTGGAGCGCGCCCTGAGCGAGCTCTACCACTTGGAGACCGAGATCGAGCGCTTCTACCGCACCAGCCACCTGACCGACGGCCTGATCGGCCTGCGCAACGCCGTGCGCACGGCGATCCTGAC
>DAOUBX010000008.1:0-20459 GCA_034432445.1 Anaerolineales bacterium | reverse complement strand
CAGATGCCCATGCGCGTCGGCGCACAACCGTCAATGAAAGCGCGGCGGGCACGGTCGGAGACCGGCCCGAGCGATTTTCAGGTTAGAATCCCAATGCCCGGCACCTATGGCTGAGTAGTTACGACTCGCCAATGAAACAGCCCTCCGGCATTGCGCCGGAGGGCTGTTTGCATGTGCAGGTCGCATGGCCGGGCCGTCCGCGGTCGGTTAGCCGCTTTTACCCGCCTTCTCAGCGAACTGTCACAGGGGCGTAGGTTGCCGTGGCGTTGCCGTCCAGGTCCTCGACGATGAAGCCAACGACGTAGTTGCCGGCGGCAGCGTCGAGCTCCTTCCAGGTGAACGGCTGGCGGCCAAACGTCAGGGTATCGCCTTGTTGCGTCGCCCTCTGCACCACTTTGCCGTTCTGGTCCAGATCCATCCAGTTCTCCAAGATCGTGAAGCGGTCGCCCGGCTCTGGGATGATCTCGCGCGGCGCACCGGTTGTTTCATCGCCGGTGAAGCCGAAAACCTGGCGTAGCACACCGTTCTGGAAGTACAGCCGCGCCGTGCGCGAAGCCCCGTCGTTGGCGTAGGTGTAGATGCCATCGACCGAGTAGACGGCCTCCTCGCGCGTCTTGCCGTACTCTTCCGGCGTAAACAGCGCAACTACCGATTGAGCACCGTCGCCAATGGCAAAGACGATCGGTTCCCACTCGAACTCTAGGGTGAAGTCGCCCTCTCCCCAGTCGGGATAGTAGACGCCGTTCAGCTCGCGCGTCTCGGGGCTGTCCAGGTAGTCGGTGTCGGCCACATAGATCGAATTGGCGGCCTGGTCGTAGTAGCCGACGAACAGCCGCACATAGCCAATGTTGTCGCCGCTGATGTCGGCGCTGAGCAACACGGGCTGGCCCGGCGCCGCAACGTCGTCAGAAAGCGACAAGGGTGAGACGGTGATCCGGCCGGCGCCGGGCGCTGTCACGCGCTCGTTGGCCTGGGGTACCGCTGCGCCGGCGGCCGTGGGCTGAAAGCGCCGTCCGGTGTAATGGAAGGCCAAAAAGTCGTCCCACAGCGATTCCTCTGCGAAGCGTTGCGCCACCGGAGCGTAGGATTGCGGGCCGGCTGCCGGGTTGCCGTAGAGCTGCGAGTTGGGGAAGTAGATCGAAACGCCGGTGGCTCCGGCTTTGTTGGGCCCGTGTTTCTCGGCAATGACGGCCTGCCCAAGCGCCGCCATCACCTGCCGGGCGGCCTCAGTGACCTCGTTGCTGCGGCTGTTTTGCGCAGCCAGTTGCGCAAAGTGCCCGAGGTCGATGTATGAGGCCGGCACCTGCTTGCCGAAGATGCTGGTGAACGATTGAGCATAGCTGCGAGCCTGAGCGATGATCTTCTGGTTCGCGCCTTGCAAGGCATAGGCCAGGTTGTTGACGCTTGTGGTCAAGGCTGGCATCTGGGTGAGGTCGATAGCCGTCAGGGTAATGTTGCGTCCTAGCTGGGCCGTGATCTGTTCGGCCGTTGGGCCGCCGAACATGCCTCCGCGCGGCGTCCCGCCACCCACGAACTCGGCGCGCGCCTGGTCGTCGACGATGCGCTGGTCCTTCTCGATGTAACTGTTGACGATCAATTGACCAAGCTCGGCCCCGCTCATGCCAGGATTGGCCTGCAGGCTATCCAGGAAGCCGGTGTAGGCCCAGCCGAGAGCGGGCTCGGTCTCCTGTGAGGCCACTGCATAGCGCGCGTGTGGCGCCAGCATGCTGAAGACTTCCAGGTGGCCCATCAGGCAGGCGTCCATGCCGATCAGTTCGAACTTATCCAAGCCGGTGCGAGCGCGAATCTCTGCCAGGGCCTCATCGATCTCGTTGAGGTAAAGCTGGTCGCCCAGGGCTGACGACAGAGGGATCCGAGCATCACCGCGGCTGTTCGAGGTGGGATCGCTCCAGCCGCCCGGCCAGCCCATGCCGTGGTCCGACATGATGAGCACGACCTTGTCGGCCGGATAGGTCGTGATGGCCCACGTGGCGAAGTCCACAAGAGTCTTGCCGTCAGCCATGTTGACCTCGCCCAAGTCGGCTACCAGTTCGGAACCCACGCGCTTGAGGTCGTTGTCCTGGGTCACGTAGAAGCGTTTGGCGGTGGTCCAGTTGCCGTCTCCCTGATAGCCGCCCTGGTAGCGATCGACCTGGGCAACGATCTGCACCTTGTCGCTTGAGCCGGTGCGTTCAGCCTCGTTGAGGTCGACGTAGATGTCTTGCTCCAGGATCTTGTCGTCGGCGTCCTGGTAGAGCATGATCAACCAGGTGTCGCCATTGCTAGAAGCGGATGTCGCCGGCTGGGTCGAGCGCGTCGGCGTTGGCCGGGCCGGCGCAATGGGCGGAGTGGTCGGCGTCGGCTGGATCGTCGGCTCGGCCACAGGCGGGAGCGGCTGGGGCGCTGCTGGCGTTTCACCCGAATCGCCGCCGCCAGAGATGATCATGAACAGGACGACACAGCCAACCAGCACGAGCATGAGAACTATCATCAGAGGAGAGCGCGGCATGCCTGCTGGTAGCCCCCCGCCCATCGGCGCAGGCGCTGCGGGTGGCTTGATGCCCCCGCCGGCCGGCGGTCGCGGCGGAGGTGGGGCACCCGGCTGCTCACGCTTGGGCGCCTCTGCCCGTTCACGTTCACCGGGCTCGGTGGCGCCGCTGGTGCGGCGTCGACCGGCGCGCACGGTGCGTTGGCCGTCAGACCCCGAGCTGCTCTGTGTGAACAGGACCCCTGTAGAGGGTGCGCCTTCGGCTCTGGCCAGGAGGTGCATAGGCGAAGGCGCCAGCGCCTGGCGCCAGAGATCCAGGATCGAGCGTTTGTTGTTCATGGGTTTGCCTTATCGATGGATGATGAGGAAGGCGGAAGCCAAAAACGGTTTGGATGGCTTCTTGTAGGGCATTATAGCCGATCAACGAGCAGCGGCCAAGCACAAGATGTGCCGTCCCTTGCCCAAAAGCGCTCACAAAAAAGTCCTTCAACAGGATTGCTGAAGGACTTTTGGTGTACCCCAGACAGGACTCGAACCTGTGGCCTCTTCCTCCGCAGGGAAGCGCTCTAATCCACTGAGCTACTGGGGCATAGGCGGGGAGGGAGGGATTTGAACCCTCGAGGGATATTGCTACCCCTACCCACTTAGCAGGCGGGCGCACTAGACCGTACTATGCGACCTCCCCGTATTCGGTTGTTAGGTGATCGGCGATCGGTGAACACGAAGATCAGTGATGCTGGCACAACTGCTCGCCGGGTACTGATCACCGGGCACTGATCCTGGCGGAGGGAGAGGGATTCGAACCCCCGGTGACATCGCTGCCACAGCTGTTTTCAAGACAGCCGCCTTAGACCACTCGGCCATCCCTCCGGGTCAGCTTCCCTGTCCCTCGAAGCAAGGTAAATTCTAGCATAGGGCGGCGATTCAGTCAAAGATGACGGGCAATGACAACACCCCTGCGTCTGGCATTTGTACTTGACTTTTCCTTTTGCGGGCGCTATAATGCGCCCATCTTCACAGAATTGCTGGGAAGCGCGCAAGTGGGGAAGCGCTTCCTGTTCCTTCACTCGTTTCGTCGAACGAGCGTTTGTCAGAAAGGAGCTGTGCATGGCAAGCGCAATTGCCTCCCTTTGGCAAGGCATCACTTACCGCGGCAAAGAGGGTCACTATGCCTGGTTGCTGCACCGTGTGAGTGGCCTCGGTATCCTGCTGTTCCTTCTGCTGCACATCATCGACATCTACTTGGTTGGTGTGGGCAAGGAAATCTTCGAAGCCTTCTTGTTCTTCTATCACTCCCCGCCGTTCAAAGTGCTGGTCATGGGCTTGCTTTTTGGCGTGTTCTACCACGCTTTCAACGGCGTGCGCATCATCCTCGTTGACTTCTGGCCCGATCGCTTTTCCAACTGGAAGATGCAGCGGCTGATGTTCCGCATCGTCATCGTCTTGACGTTGCTGGCCTTCATTCCGGCTGCCATTGCGACGGTCGCTCCCATCTTCGGCATTCACATGCCGTGGTGGAACTAAGGAGGGTCTGACCATGGCAACGAAGTCTAGCTCCAAGACCTATGGCAGCCCGGGGCGCTTTGAGGTGGCCTCCTGGTATTTCATGCGCGTGAGCGGCGCCGTGTTGCTGGTAGTCGCCGTTTTTCACTTGTTCTACATGCACGTGATCGCCGGCGTTGATGCCATCACGTTCGAGTGGATTGTCAATGAGCGCTGGAACGGGCCGGCAGGCGCGTTCTGGCGCACCTATGACCTGGCGTTGCTGGTTTTCGCCCTGTTGCACGGCATCAACGGCGCACGCTGGGTCATCGACGATTACGTCCACGGCCGCGGCGCCAACTTGTTTGTGAAATCCGCCCTCTACGTGGTTGGTATCATCTTGATAACCATGGGCGCTCAGGTGATTTTCACCGTGCAACTCGACTCGACCCAAACCGCTTTCTCAGCACTGGCAGCGGTCTTTGGCCACTAGGAAGGTGTGAGGACATGAACTACCACAAGTTTGACGCAGTCATCATCGGCGCCGGCGGCGCCGGCTTGATGGCAGCCCTCTACGCCTCCCGGAGCGCCAATGTGGCTGTCATTTCTAAGCTCTACCCAACGCGTTCCCACACCGGCACCGCTCAGGGTGGCATCGGCGCCGCTCTCGGCAATCTGGAAGAGGACCACTGGGAGTGGCACGCGTTTGACACGGTCAAGGGCGGCGACTATCTGGTCGATCAGGACGCCGCAGATATCATGTGCCGGGATGCTGTCGATATCGTGCTGGAGCTGGAACACATGGGCCTGCCCTTCGACCGCACGCCCGACGGCAAGATCTCGCAGCGCCCCTTCGGCGGTCACACGAACAACATCACCAAGCAACCGGTGCGTCGCGCCTGTCATGCCGCCGATCGCACCGGCCACATGATCCTGCAAACTCTCTATCAGCAGTGTATCAAGAACAACGTGCAGTTCTTCGACGAGTTCCAGTTCATGGACTTGTTAGTGAACGAAGGCCGCGTAGCAGGTGCAGTGGCCTACGAGATCAAAACCGGCGCTTTGCACGTCTTCCACGCTAAGGCCGTGTTCTTTGCCACCGGTGGCTGGGGCCGGCTGTGGAACATCACCTCCAACGCCCACTCGCTGACCGGCGACGCACCGGCAGTGATGCTGCGCAAGGGCTATCCGTTGGAGGATATGGAGTTTTTCCAGTTCCACCCGACCGGCATCTACAAGATGGGCATCCTCATCACCGAGGGCGTGCGTGGCGAGGGCGGCGTCTTGATCAACGGCAAGGGCGAACGCTTCATGGTGCGCTACGCGCCCACGATCAAGGACCTGGCCAGTCGTGACGTGATCTCGCGTGCCATCTACCTGGAGATCGCCGAAGGCCGCGGCATCAACGGCCAGGACTACGTTTACCTGGACGTGCGACCGGAGACGGTCAACCGCTACTTCGACGAGGACGGCAAGAAGAACGCCGACGGCACCCCGCGGCGCATCACAGCCGCGGACATCGAGAAGAAGCTGCCGGACATCGCCGACTTCTGCCGCACCTACTTGGGCGTCGACCCCGTCAAGGACCCGATGCCGATTCAGCCCACGGCTCATTACGCCATGGGTGGCATCCCGACAGATGTCGACGGACGTGTGATCCAGGCCGCTGACAATCGCGTGTTGCCGGGCGCTTATGCGGCGGGCGAGGTGGCCTGTGTGAGCGTGCACGGCGCCAATCGCCTTGGCACCAACTCGTTGGTTGATTTGGTGGTCTTCGGCAAGCGCGGCGGCCTTGCTATGGCTCAGTATTGCAACGAGGTCGATCTACCGCCGCTGCCGGAAAACCCAGAAGCTGCAGTGCGCGCCGAGCTGGATGCGCTTCTTGCCCGTTCGTCTGGCCAGTCGGCAGCACGGATACGGCGCTCCATGCAAGAGATCATGATGCGCAATGTGGGTGTGTTCCGCACGGAGGCACTCCTGACGGAGGCTCTGGAGAAGGTGCGCGAGCTGAAGGAGCTCTATGCCAGCGTCTATGTCGCTGACAAGGGTGAGCGTTTCAACACCGATCTGCTGGAGGCCTGGGAGTTAGGTTGCATGCTTGATCTGGCCGAGGTCACCACGCTATCGGCCCTCAATCGCACCGAGAGCCGCGGCGGGCACGCACGCGATGATTATCCCAAGCGCGATGATGTCAACTGGCTCAAGCACACCCTCATCTTCAAGGAAGGCGACAACTACCGCATCGACTATAAGCCGGTGGTCATCGGCCGCTACAAGCCCATGGAGCGGGTGTATTAGGCGCCCGGAGGACTGATCAATGCGAGTACTGCTGAAAATCAAGCGGTTCAACCCCGAAAAGGATGAAAAGCCGTGGTGGGGCGAGTACGAGGTTGACGTGGCCCCCAACGATCAGCTGCTGGATGCCCTGCACCAGGTGAAGTGGTATCAGGACGGCACGCTGACGCTGCGCCGCTCGTGCGCGCACGGCATCTGTGGTTCCGACGCCATGGTGGTCAACGGCCGCAATCGGCTGGCCTGCAAGGTGTTGATGAAGGACCTGGGCAAGAAAGTCACCGTGGAGCCGATCCGTGGGCTGCCTGTGATCAAGGACTTGGTCGTCGACATGGAGCCGTTCTTCGCCAAGTATCGCGCCATCAAGCCCTACTTCATCAACAACGACCCTGCACCGGAGGGCCGGGAACGCTTGCAGAGCCCAGAGGACCGCGAGCGCTTCGATGACACCACGAAGTGCATCCTGTGCGCCTGCTGCACAACCTCTTGTCCTAGCTTCTGGGCCAACGGCCAGTATGTTGGTCCGGCAGCGATCGTCCAGGCTCATCGCTTCATCTTCGACAGCCGTGACCAGGGCAGCGCCGAGCGGCTGGAGATCTTGAACGACATGATGGGCGTGTGGCGCTGCCGCACTGTGTTCAACTGTGTGGAATGTTGCCCGCGCGAGATCAACATCACCAAGGCCATCGGTGATGTGAAGAAGGCGATCTTGGAAGGCGGCGTCTAGGCTCTCTTGCTCGTCGCGTCTAAGGCGAAAACAGACAAGCGCATAGCAACTCGATCAGAGCTGCTATGCGCTTTTGTCTTGGTTGGGACGGCCTATACTGCAGAGCTGACGTCCAGATTGCCTCGGTCGACATGGGGCGTGGTACACTAGACACGCCGCAGTGACTAAAGCGTCCGGCCGCGCGCCAAGCGCCCGGTTGGCGCCTGAGCTGATGCGATTCCTCGATGAAAGCGACAGACATCATGCTGAAATTGGCCGTGTTCGACCTTGACGGCACGCTTAAGCAAGTTCGTGATCCCTACATCTACTTGCACGAACGCCTAGGCACGCTGGCGGCGGCCGAGGCCTTCACCGCCAAAGGCCTGAGCGGAGAGATCCCCTACGAAGAGTGGCTACGGCTGGATACCGGTTTGTGGCGCGGCGTGCGGCGCTCGGTGCTCATCCAGCACCTGCGCGCCATCCCCTACGTGCCGGGGGCGCACGAAGTGGCAGCTATGCTGCGGCAGCGTGGCGCCCTGCTGGCGATCATCAGCAGTGGGTTGTTGCTGCATGCCCAGATCGTCGCAGCGGAGCTGGGCATCGACCACGTGATCGGCAACGAGATTTGTTTCGAAGACGATGGTCCGGACCCGCGAGCAAATGGGGAGGTTCGCGCCCACTGCGCGTATGGCGACAAGAACGCTGTTCTGGCGCGCCTGCAGGCTGAGCTTGGCGTCACGCCGGCCGAGACGCTGGCCGTCGGCGATACCCGCAGCGATATCGGGCTGTTTGAGCGTGCGGCCGTGAGCGTGGCCGTGAACCCTAAGGATGCACAGGTTGCAGCGGCGGCGACTGTTGTCCTGCCCAACCTCGACTTGCGGCCGCTGCTTCCGGTGCTGGATGGCGGCTGGGGTCATCTCAGCGCTTAGCCCGACCGAGCGCTGAACCCGTTGGGGTCGGCCCAGCTGTTCAGAGTGGGCTAGCCTATCGAGCAACCTCCTCTAGATACTCCTCAAGGCGAGCGATGGCCGCCGGCAGGTTTTGGCGGCCAAAGCCGATGCGGAAGTGATTGCCAGAGTCGTCGAAGGCTGTACCGGGCAACAACAAAACGCCGGCGCGTGTCACCAGGTCATGACAAAAGGCCTCGACACCGGCAAAGTGAGCATCCTTGAGCTGCGGGAAGGCAATCGGGCCGGCGGTGGGGCGCTGCCAGACGAAGCGATCGGCATGGCGGGCGAAGAAGGCGTCGAGGATGGCCAGGTTGTCCAGGATGATCTGGCGGTTGCGCGCGGCCAGGGTGTGGCGATGACGCAGCGCCAGCTCGGCCAAGAACTCGCTGGGCGCGCTGTTGCAGATCGTGGTGTAGTCCTTGAGCGTAGCCATCGTATCAAGGATCGCTTCATCTTGCGTTGCGACCCAACCGATGCGCAAGCCGGGCAACCCGTAGCTCTTCGACATCACACCGATCGATACTGCCGCAGGGTTGATGTCGCACGCCGCCGGTAGCTTATCGGCGGGGTTGTGCTCCGATTCGCGGTACACCTCGTCGCAGAGCAACACGATCCCCTGCTCTTGTGCGATCTGGTTCAAGGCATAGAAGTCTGCGGCCGTCATGAGGTAACCGGTGGGGTTGTGCGGTGTGTTGAGGACGATGAGGCGCGTGTTCGGGCGCAGGCTGTCACGCAGTTCATCCAGGTCGAGCGCCCAGCGGTTCTCTGCGCGCGCCTGCCAGCGCGTCACCTGGCAGCCGATGCTGCGCGCTACCTCGGCCAACGATTGATAGCAGGGCGTATGCACGACGACATGATCACCGGCGTCGAGCAGGGCGTGCATGAAGAGAAAGATGGCCTCCTCGGCGCCGCTGTGCACCAGGATCTGCTCAGGGGCCATCGCGGTGTAGATATCACTGATCTCCTGGCGCAAGGTCGGGCTTCCAGTTGACTCGGTGTAGCCCAGCCAGAGCTGCTGCAGGTGCTCGACGGCAGAGGGTTCCAGCCCCAGCAGATCTTGTACGGTCCAGGATTGACAGTCTGACGCGCACAGCAAGTACTCGACGTGGAACTCATAGCGTGCGAAATAGCGTTCCAGTTGAAAGGGGCGGAGTTTCATAGTGTTTCCTCTGTGGTCGCCGTGCTCGTCGGCGGCAATGTCGAGGGCGTAGAAAAAACGAGGCCTGCCAGATCAGCGCAATCTCGCAGGCCTCGCTCTTTGTCCAAAAAGACATCCAGACTTTGGACCCAGTTTGTCAGTCAATGGAAGCAAAGGGAGCTAGTCCGGAGACCGGCCCGAGCGATCTTGACGACGGGAGTGTGGTCAGCGGCTGCCAAAGTCAGCCACGTAGTAGTAGCCCCAGCCACCTTGCGCAATGCCGATGCCGATTTCGGTGTAGTTCGGCCCGAGAATATTCTGTCTGTGTGGGTCGGCGCCAGGCGGCTCGTACCACCACATGTCGAAGGCCTGCTGTGGCCCGCGTGCGTTGGCCCAGTTCTCGCTGGCCCACACCGCACCGTAGCCCACGCGCGCGTAGCGAGTGCGCAGCCGCGCGCCGTCGGACCCGATGTGGCTGCCCCAGCCGCGACGCGCGCAGTCCTCGGCATGCGCTTGCGCGGCTTGCGCCAGCTCCGGCGACCAGACCAGCGCCGGCAAGCCGTAGGCGGCGCGCTTCTGGTTGATGGCGGCGAAGATGAGGGCTGCGCCCTCGCTTAAGCCGTCTTCTGCAAGCGGCTGGGCGGCGGCGGCGTTGGTCGCGCTCTCTTCAGCAGGCGCTTCTGCAACAGGCGCAGGCGGCGCTGCTTCGCCGGTTGTTTCCACCGTCGTCGTGACCACAGCCGCAGCCTCCGCTGGCGGCGCAGCGACCGTGCCGGTGACCTGCGCGTTGGCGTCTACCGGCGGCGCAGCCTGCGTTGCTGCTGCCACCGCGGGCGCCGGCTTTTTCTGAGGCGTCGGTGGATGCTTGACTACCGCTGCTTGGCAGGTACCCAAAGCTTGTCACCGGGGTGCAACCAATAGGGCGCCTTCAGGCCGTTAATTGCTGCCAGTTCCTCCATGTTCAGGCCGTGGGCGACAGCAATCAGCCAAATGTCGTCACCCGGTTGTACGATGTACCGGTAGCCGACCTTGGGGATGGCAGGTTTCTGCGGGGGGTCTTCTGGCTCGACGGAGGTTGGGGTTTTGTCGAAGCCGGTGCCGCCAACGGGACTGGCGGCTTGTACGGGACGGGACAGTGTGATTGCGACGATGAGCAGAACTGCGGGGAGCAAGCGCCAGAGCGTGATTGCTCGCCTCCCTCGGAACCGCTCATCGTTCCTAGGGACACTTGGTTTGTGCATGGGCGCCAATATAGCACAGGGCGCCATGATGGGCAAATCAGCGTCGACAATGCTTTGGGCTGTGTTTGGGCGCACTGAGGCGGGGCGCTCAGCGCAAGAAAAAGCCGGCTGGCAGCTCCAGCCGGCTTCACGCATCCAGCCACCCCGCCCTAGGGTTCCATAAAGAGGTCCATTGCGCGCACGCCCAAGTAGGCGCGCCCCGGCAAGTCGGGGTTTTCGGCCAACTTAATCTCAGCGCTGAACTCACCCCGCCTAGGGCCGCGCAACCGCCAATAGGTCACTGTGACCGTATCGCCCGGCTTGTGCGCCTGCACCAACGCCACAAGCCCCTTTTCTGGGGTGATCGCCTCACCCGCAATGGCCGTGATCATGTCGCTGGGTTGAATGCCTGCCTTGTCAGCAGGGCTGTCGGGAATCACTTCTTGCACCAGCGCGCCGTTCATTTGGAAAGGAAAGACTTCGTTCGGCTTCACCGGCTGTTGCGGCATGTCCGGGATCACCGGTAAGACCCGTTCCGGGCGCAGGTTTGGGCTAAGCGGGCGCAAGGGAAAGTTGCGGTAAACCTGGTCCACCTGCCGCTGGCCGATAAGGAAAGCGCCAAAAGCAGCCGCTCCACACACGAACATCGCACCGCACAATAGCACCACGGCGGCGACTATCGCTGCAACAAGCCATTTCGTGTTGTTGTTTGCCGGTCGGTCGTTCATGGTCATCTCCTTGTAGCCACTACTTGAGAATGTAGTAAGTCCCGCGTTTCACGCCGATCTTCATTACGACCCCACGTTCGGTCAGGTCCACCATATCCAGCCGCAGCGTCTCCGGTGTAACATCAGGACACAGGTCCTGGTACTCGCGGCTGGTGATCCGCCCATGGTCGCGGATGTATTGCAGGGCACGCAACTGCCGCTCGTTCATGCTGCTCTCCCAGCTGGCGGCCCCGGTCGGCGGCATGTGCACCCGGGCATTCTCCAACGTGACTGTGAAGCTGTGCGGCGTGGCGCGGAAAGTCGGCTGCGGATGGCCGGCCTGCACCATGCTTTCGATCATCTTGTCGATGCCCAGGCCCAACTCCTCGATGTAGTTCCAGTGGTACAAGCCGTTGACGATGCGCGGGTTGCGGCTGAAATGTTCTTCCACGATATTGTCGATGGTGATGTAGCCGGGCAGACCGCCGGGACTGTGCACCTCCAGACGGTCGTCGAACATGCGCATCTCGATGCGTCGGCCGGCCAGCCGATAGTCACGGTGACACACGGCGTTCACCAGCGCCTCGCGCACCGCCACGGGGGGATACTCGGTGCGATCTTCGCGGCGCAGGTCCTTGACCACGGCCCCTTTGCGCATTTCCTGCATGGTGATGGCGTAGGCGCGTTCGATCACCTGCGCCAACGGGCCGGTGATCTCATCGCGACGGGTGTAGCCGGGCAATCCGCCTTGTCCACGCAGATCGACGCCGCTGAAACGCACGAAGGTCAGCGTCGCCTGAGGCAGAAAATACTGCGGCTCCAGGCCAAACAGCAGCACACCCGCCACAGTTGGCTTGCCCTCGGCCGTCAGCGCGCCGATCTGGCGCAGCAAACGCTCCAGTGGCTGCTTGATCTGGCGGCCCTGCTTCTCCTCGCGGCGATTGATGTAGTCCTTGATGACGTCTTGATCCAGGTCGGCCAGCTCTGCTCCCGGCACTTCCTCCATCTCAAAATCGCCTGAGGACTTGCCGGTGGCAAGCTGGCGCACTTGATCGCCGCTGAGCGGCCGGTTTTCCTGGCCGCTGCGGATCAACACACGGCCGTCGGCCAGCGCGTGCAGCTCGGACGAACGGGGCACGTGAATGGCGGCAGCCGTCCCCCACGGCGTTTCGATCTGCTCCCATTCCGTGCGAATGGGCGGGCGACAGGCCACCAGCGCCGCGCGCAGCGCGTCTTCCATCTGGTCGCCCAGCAAACCCGGCGCCGGCTGTCCCTGCTCGTCGATGCCCAGCAGCACCGTACCGCCGTCGGCATTGGCAAACGCCACCAACGTCTCGGCCAGGCGCTCCGCGTCCGGCTCCGGCATGTACTCGGTGTGGGGCCCTGCTGAGCCCAGCCTGAAGGAGGATCTCATGGACATAGCGTACGACTACTCTGCTACAGGCGCCGGCACTTGGATCGCCAAATCGGTCGCAAGGGCCTGGCCTCTGCGCGGAACTCCGGTCGGGTGCAACCGCGTGTTGCCTACTCTTCCTCAGTCTCTTCTGCTTTGCTGGTCTCGGCGTAACGGATGCGCGCACAGGCCGTTACCAAGTCGCCGTCGTTCAAGTTCACCAGCCGCACGCCGCGGGTAGCCCTGCCCATGCGGCTGATGTTGTCGACGCGCAAGCGGATCGTCATGCCGCCGGAAGTAATGAGAGAGATCTGGTCCTTGGGCTGCACGACGCGACCGGTGATGATGGCGCCGATTTCTTGCAACCGATGGGTGTCGATCGTGAGGATACCTTGGTTGTAACGACCTTTGGTGGCGTACTCTGTCAACGGCGTGCGTTTGCCCCAGCCTTTGGCGGTCACCACCAGCAGGTCGCTGTCTGGCAGCACCACGTCGAAGCCGGTGACGCGGTCGTTGGGTCGCAGCTTGATCGCCCACACGCCCGCGGCGGTTCGGCCCATAGGGCGCACCTCATTCTCGTGGAAGCGCAGGGACAGCCCGCCGGCCGTGACGATGATGAACTCGTCGTTGCCGCTGCTCAACCGCGCCCAACCTAGCTCGTCATCTTCGTCCAGGTTCATGGCGATGATGCCGCTGGAGCGCACGCTGGCGAACTCGCTCAGTTCCAGCCGTTTGATGCGCCCTTTCGTGGTTAGCAAGCTGATGTACTGCGACTCCTCAGCGTTGTCCACAACCACCAGCGCCGTAACGACCTCGCGCGGAGCCAGATTCAGCACGTTGACCAGCGGCAGGCCGCGGCTGACGCGACCCGCTTCCGGTAGGTTCCACACGCGGTCCTGATAGACGCGCCCCTGGTTGGTGAAGAAGAGGATGCGGTCGTGGGTATGCGCGAAGTAGAGGTGAGCGATCTCGTCCTCGTCGCGTGTGGCCATGCCGATCACGCCGCGACCGCCCCGGCCTTGGGCGCGGAACTGCTTGGCGTTGGTGCGCTTGACATAGCTGTTCTGCGTAATGGTGATCAACACGGGCAAGTTGGGCGTCAAGTCCTCCTCGCGCATGTCGCCCACCTTCTCCAGGGAGATGCGGGTGCGCCGTGCGTCGGCAAAACGCTCCTTGAGCGCCAGGGCATCCTGCTTGATGAGGGCCAGAATCTTGTGGGGATCGGCAAGCAGGTCTTCTAGATAGGCAATGCGCGCGGTGATTTCCCGGTATTCCTCCTCGATCTTGGCCTGTTCCAGGGCTGCCAGGCGGCGCAATTGCAGCTCCAGGATGGCTTGCGCCTGGGCCTCGCTGAGGCCGAAATTGCTCATCAGAGCCCCGCGCGCGGCCTCAGCGCTGTCAGACTGGCGGATCGTGGCGATCACCTGGTCGAGGAACTGCAGGGCAATGCGCAGACCTTCCAGGATATGGGCGCGCTCGCGCGCCTTTCCCAGCTCATAGCGACTGCGACGGGTGATCACCTCTTGTCGGTGTTCGATGTAGATGTACAGCGCCTTCTTCAACGACAGCAGCCGCGGCTCGCCGTTCACCAGGGCCAGCAGGTTGATGGCGAAGGTGGACTGCAGCGGCGTGTACTTGAACAGGCGGTTGAGCGACTTGCGCGGCGAGGTCCCGCGCTTGAGCTCGATCACGATGCGCATGCCGCTGCGATCCGACTCGTCGCGCAGGTCGCTGATCGTGTCCAGCCGGCCCTCGCGCGCCAGCTCGGCAATGCGCTCGATCAGGTTAGTCTTGTTGAGCTGGTAGGGGATCTCGGTGACGATGATCTGGAAGCGGCCGGTGCGGGTCTCTTCGATTTGCGCAACAGCGCGCAGCTGGATGTGGCCCTTGCCCGTGGCATAGGCCGAGCGGATCCCTTCGACGCCCATGATCACGCCGCCGGTGGGGAAATCAGGCCCGGGCACAAACTGCATCAGCTCGTCTAGGTCCACCTCTTCCAGGCGGTCCCATTGGTCGATCGTGTAGGCGATTGCGTCGGCGATCTCGCCCAGGTTGTGCGGTGGAACATTGGTAGCCATGCCGACGGCGATGCCGCTGGCGCCGTTGACCAACAGGTTTGGCAAGATGGCCGGCAGCACGGCCGGCTCTTGCAGGCTGCCATCGAAGTTGTCGATCCAATCGACCGTGTCGGCATCGATGTCCTGCAACAGGGTCTCGGCAATGCGCGCCAGCTTGGCCTCTGTGTAGCGCATGGCAGCGGGGCTGTCGCCGTCGACCGAACCGAAGTTGCCCTGTCCATCCACCAAGGGATAGCGCAGGCTGAAGTCCTGCGCCATGCGCGCCATGGCATCGTAGACTGCGCTGTCGCCGTGGGGATGGTACTTGCCCAGCACTTCACCGACAATGCGCGCTGACTTGCGGTAGGGCGTGCCGGGCCGCAAGCCCATGTCGTGCATCGCGTACAGGATGCGACGTTGCACCGGTTTGAGGCCGTCGCGGGCGTCCGGCAGGGCGCGCGCCACGATTACGCTCATTGCGTAGTCCAGGTAGGCCTCGCGCATCTGCTGCTCGATGTTGACGTAACGAATGGCGCCAACGCCGCCGTTGGGACTCGGGCTGCTCTCTTCCTCCACGCCAATGATTTGGGGGTCTGTCATGGGCCAACTATGCTCCAACGAAACTAAACACGGGGCTGCTGCCTGTGTTTACAGCAACCCCGTTGCGCTCAATTTGAGGTTGCTCTATATTATATCCTATTTCGGCGAATCCTCCTAGTTCGCTTACAATCTCATCCGCTGGACAGCGGTCGTAGCTGGAACTAGCTGGCCATTGCGGAGAAACAAGGCTCGGCCGCGACACGACCATGTTGGCGTGCAGATCGGTCATATTCGAGTTCTCCGTGTCGCTTTGCGACAGGTACGGCGCCGCGCGGTGTCTGGCATTCCAATAAACGCCAAACGGGCGGGCACGGCGGCTGCATACGGATCAGCCTGAACGTTCTTTACGTTAGACGCCCATGTACTTGGCACACACCCATGGACGGTAACTACTCAGCCATAGGTGCCGGGCATTTGGATTCTAGTTTGCAAACGTGTCTGCGAAGCCAACCTAGGTCGCAAATCGCCTGTAAATGCCCGGCACCTGAGCAGTTACCATGGGCGAAGAATGGCGTGTTTGGTGGCCGCGCGCACACCGGCCCAAGCGGCCACTTTCAAATCAGCCACCTGAGGATTACGCGATGGATCTGAGTTTTTTCTGGCGGGGGGTTTTGCTCGGTTTTTCGATAGCCGCGCCGGTGGGGCCGATCGGCGTGTTGTGCATCCGTCGCACGCTGGCCGAAGGGCGTTTAGCCGGGCTGGTTTCGGGCCTGGGAGCTGCTACTGCCGACGCCATCTACGGCTTCATGGCCGCGTTCGGCCTCACCTTTGTTGCCAGCCTGCTGCTTGCCCAACAAGCCTGGATCAGCTTGGCTGGCGGCTTGTTCTTGCTCTATTTGGGCGTCAAGACCTTGTCGGCGCCTGCGGCCGACCGCCCTGCCGCTGCCAACGCCGATGGCCTGCTCGCCGCCTACGCTTCGACCTTGTTGTTGACCCTCACCAACCCCCTCACCATCCTTTCCTTTGTGGCCGTGTTCGCCGGGCTAGGCGTAGGCGCGACACACGGCGACTACGCGGTTGCGGCGACCACGGTGCTGGGGGTGTTTAGCGGTTCAGCGCTGTGGTGGCTCACCCTGAGCACAGCAGTTGGTATGTTACGTCATCGTTTCAGCCCGCGCGCCATGGTGTGGGTCAACCGCGTTTCAGGCGCGGTGATTATCGGCTTTGGCTTGGCTGCTCTGCTGAGCCTGGCCACGCAGGGCAGCTAGCCCACGATGCTGTATTCGTACTGCCCGCGCACAGGGTCTCCCTCGTCAAAACGGCTGAGACGGAAAAGATGCGGATCGAACAGGGGGTCGCTTGCCTTGGTGACCATGTCGGCCATCATGCGACCGACCGCCGGGCCGAGCTTGAAACCGTGGCCGCTGAACCCGGCGCACAGATAGAAGCCGCTGCCCTCCGGTACCTCGTCGATGATCGGGTGCCAGTCGGGGGTGATGTCGTAGAGCGCGGCAAAGCCGCCGGCGCTGGCAGCCTGCTCCATGATCGGTCGCCGTCGCACCAAACGCTCTCCCACGTCGAGGACGAACTCGCGGTCCATGTGCTCGTCGAAGTTGTCGGGGTTGACGATGGCGTTGGCCTCGCCAGGATCTACCAGGCCCACCAGCGTCAGGCCGCCGGTTTCCGGCCGCGAGTAGGTAGCATTGATGAAATCAGCCAGCACCGGGTGGGGCGCCTCAAAGCCGAGGGGGCGGCGGAAGAAGGCAACCTGAATGCGACAAGGGTTGACAGGAAGCTCGATGCCGGCCAAGCGGGCAACCGCGCCCCCCCACGGCCCGCCGGCGTTGATGACCGCCGGCGCGTCCATGTCACCGCGCGGCGTCATCACCCCGATCACCCGGTCGTTGCGAAAGCGAATGCCGGTAACCGGTGTGTTTTGGCACAGTGTAGCGCCAGCGTCGCGAGCTGCCTGGACGATCGAGGTCAACGTCAGGTAGGGATCGGCGTAGCCGCTCTCCGGCTCATAAGCTACGGCCACCAGGTCGTCGGTGTAGATCCCTGGGATCATGGTTTGCAGGTCCGCCGGCGCGAGCAGCTCTGTGCGGATGCCCACGCTGCGCTGCATGGCCATGTTGGCCTTGAGGCCCTCCACGTCTTTCTCGTTCACCAGCACCACAAAGCCGACGTTGTGGAAGCCGCATTCGCCGCCGATCTCGGCATCGAAATTCTGGAAGACTCGCAGGCTGTAGAGCGCCATGCGGGCAGTGAGCGGGTTAGAGTAGTGCGTGCGGATGATCGACGACGACTTGGCGGTAGGGCCCTCGCCGACGTTTTTGCGTTCCAGCAGGGCCACGCGCAAGCCGCGCCTGGCCAGCTCCAGGGCAGTAGCAGCGCCGTTGATGCCGGCGCCAATGACAATGGCATCGTATGTGGGAGGCATCGTCACACCTTGTGGTCGGTCAACACAGAAGACAGAGTTACCGCAAGTTGGCTGTCGGCCGCGTTTGCACCCTCTTGGAGCGGTGGCTGGAGTATTCCCTCACGCTGTTCATCGTCAGAGCCGATCGGCTCAACGCTCACCGGTTCATGCGCCGGCACATCGAGATCGAACACTTGGGCCGCCACTCTGGCTTGGCTCAGTGTGGTGAGCAATGCCGTCAAGTAGCGGTCCTCCACGACCAGCCAAAGCACGAAACTGCTGTTGGGAACATCTTCGGTCAGCAACTTAGCATCGACCCGGCTGAGTCTGGAATCGCTGGCCAGGATGGCATCGCTCTCGCTGGATTGATCGCCTGTTGCCAGGTCGCTGCTGCCCACAAAGCCCAGCGCGCCGCTTTCGTCCTTGACAACGACCACCGAGGTAACCAGCCGGAACTTATCGGAGCGAATGGCGTTCTGCAAAATGTTCATCGCCGAGCGCACCCTGGCCATCGTGGGGAAGATTGCCTGCACCAGCTCCAAGCGCGTAGATTGTGACGTCAAGGGCGACGATATGGCCGGCGTCTGAGCAGATGTCTGCCTACCAATGCGGCGCAACCTTTGCCAAACGCGGTCCAGCAGGAACTCGTTTTGACGAGCCTCCCAGCCGTAGACCACTACGGTTCGCGCCATTTTGTCGGCAAACCCCTGGCGGCGGTCATCCCACAGCACCCAGAGGTAGCCCAATCCCAACGCCAGGAAGGACACCGAATAACCCAACCAGCGCACCAGCGAACGCCATACGGTCATGCGCCGGCCGTCCAGCCGCACAACGCGCAGTCCCAGCGCGTACTGGCCGGGGGTCTGGCCGCCCAAAGTCCAAAACAGCGCAAAATAGCCCGGCGTCACGACGATGGTCAAGACGATGCGCAACCAATCGGCAGCATGGCACAAGAGCACGGGGGACAGCAAGTCCCCCCACCCGATGGGCGGACAGGCACCAACTTTCACGCCGAAGAACAGGTCCAGCGTCAACGCGGCCACGCCGTTGACCAGCGCAATGATGCCGACCACGATGAGCGCATCGACTATGAAGGCGATAGCTCGGCTGACAAAGCCGGCGTACTGTCCTTGCAGACCTTTGTTACTGCGCTCCATCGGCATTCTCCTTGCGCTGCACGTAGTCGGAGGGCAGAACGGCGACGGCTGCCCGGCGTTGCACAGCAGCGGGAGGCTCCTCCAGCTCGTAACGGGGCTTTTTGCGTAAGAGACTGCGCACCAGCATCTCAGCCACCGAGTCGGCCGTTACCGTGCGCTCTCGCACCTCGTCCATGACTTGGCCGGCAATGCCCAGGCTTTGACCTGACACGAGAGTCTGGACAGCATCCGGGTGCTCGTTCAGGTAGTCGATATAGGTATCTCCCTGGCTGCGGATCAGCGCTTGGACGGTGTCAGGATGCTCTTGTAGATAAAGCAGGTATTGCTCAGCTTGGGCTTGGATCAGCTCCTGGATCAGCGGGTCGTCCTTGAGGGCGGGTAGAACCTGGGCCAACTGAGCGTAGATCAGGTCTCGCACGGCCGGGTCATCGGCCAGCGCCGGCAGGATCAACTCGACCTGGCTGCGAATAAGCTGGTGGATGGCCATGTCCTCGGCCAGTTCAGGGAGAATGAGCGCCACCTGACGCTGGACCAACGCATGGACGGCGGGGTGCTCGGCCAACTCGGGCAATAGCCGATCGACCTGGGTGCGAATGAGCGCCTCAACGGCTGGGCTATGGGTCAGATAAGCGACAATGGTATCTACGATGTCGGTGATCGTGGCAAGCGTGAGATTGCGGCTGGCTGTGAGCTCGGCGCTGCCTGCCTCTTGCAGCCTGGTGATGGCCGGCTCCACTCGTGCCGCCAGCGTTTCCACCGGTTTGAAGGCCAGGTCGGTCACGCCCCAAGCGTCCAGCGGTCGACGCAAGGGTGCTGTCGCCTCCCAGACGCGTTTGTTAGCGTTCCAGATCGCCATCACAGAGCGTCGCGCGGCCTCCTCGCCGATGACAGCCGCGCCGACAGCGCTGCTCAATGCTCTGTCGACGACACGGCTGACAACCGTTGGCTGCGCGCTCGGTTCGCCCTGGCTCTGCGGCTCTCGTAAGCTCTCGGCCGCTGGGCCGGGAGAGTCCACCATGTGGCGCACCTGACCCTGGACCGCGGTGACGCCCAGTGCTACGCCGCCCATGCCCAGCCGTACAGCCCTGCCTAGCAAGCTGGGACGACGCGCGTTGAGCCGTGACGCCATCACGAGTTCCCTGTTGTTCGCTGACTCATCCACCTGGCACCTCCGGCAAACAAAGCTTCCGGGCTTGTAATTACTCAAGCATAGGTGCCGGGTACTTGGATCCTCGCTTGCACGGCGTCCGCGAAGCAAATTAGGCCGCCAATCGGTCATTAGTGCCCGGCACCTGAGTGGTTACTCGGACCTTATCTTACCACAGATGGCGTTGGTAGGAAAACGTGCGCAAGACCTGACAGCAATCGGCGCATCGACAAGCGCCGCTCCCCTCGTCAACAACAGAACAACAGCGACACTTGTTTGCTCGTCCCACCCGTTTGGGTCCGTGTGACTCTTCCTCTGCTGCTGTCTACGAGGTTGCGAGGTCAAAGTACCCCAAGACCGCTCCCAAACTGGCCAACTGGATGGAAAAGAACATCCCGGAAGGCTTTACCGTCTTCGCCTTCCCAGCCGAGCATCAGCGTAGACTGCGCACCACCAATGGCCTGGAACGCCTCAACCGGGAGATCGATCGCCGCACCACCGTCGTCAGCATCTTTCCCAACGAGGCTGCCTGCCTGCGCCTGATCAGTGCCATCTTGATCGAAATCGATGAAGCCTGGCAAACGGAGAAACGCTATCTCTCCTTTCCGGCCCGTGTCCCATCGTCGCCGTAGAGACTGTGGAAAAGTGGGAAACTGCGGAGGGACGGAACAGTTTCCCACTTTTCCACAGCCCAGGTTCACATCCTTACCCGTCTACCGAGAGACCAGCATCTGACATTTTACAGAAAGAAATTTGCACTATC
>DAOUBX010000007.1:0-15391 GCA_034432445.1 Anaerolineales bacterium | reverse complement strand
GTTGCAGTGTTCCGGCAGTTTCCCGGAAACTAGCAGTTTCCCGGAAACTGCTAGTTTCCGGGAAACTGCTAGGCCCTTGGAGACCCTCCATGACCAAATACATCTTCGTCACCGGCGGCGTTGTCAGTTCCCTGGGCAAGGGCGTAACCGCGGCGGCCATCGGCCGGCTGATCAAAAGCCGCGGCATCTCCGTCTCCATCCAAAAACTGGACCCGTACCTGAACGTCGATCCGGGAACCATGTCGCCTTATCAACACGGCGAAGTCTTCGTCACCGAGGACGGCGCGGAGACCGACCTGGACCTAGGGCACTATGAGCGCTTTATCGACGAGAACCTCAGCCGCGCCAGCAACGTCACGTCGGGCCAGATCTACGCCGAAGTGTTGCGCAAGGAGCGCCGCGGCGACTACTTGGGCGGCACGATCCAAGTCATCCCGCACGTCACCAACGAGATCAAGCGGCGCATTGCGCTGGCCGGCCGTGAGCCGGAGGCCGAGGTGGTGATCGTGGAGGTCGGCGGCACCGTGGGCGATATCGAGAGCTTGCCCTTTCTGGAGGCCATTCGCCAGATGCGCAAGGATGTGGGCCGCGACAACGTGTTGTACATCCACGTCACCCTGTTGCCGCACATCGGCGCGACGGGCGAGCTCAAGACCAAGCCCACCCAGCACAGCGTGCGCGAGCTGCGCGGCATCGGCATCCAACCCGACGTGATCGTCTGCCGCTCGGACTATCCGGTCGAACGGTCGCTGCGCGACAAGATCGCCCTGTTCTGCGACGTGGAGCCTGAAGCGGTGGTGCCGTTGGTGACGGTGAGCTCGCTCTACGAGGTGCCGCTGATGCTGGAGGAGCATGGCCTGGGCAACTGGCTGACGGCCAAGCTGGGCTATGGCTGGCGTGTGGCCGACCTCACCGAGTGGCGCGGCCTGGTGCAGAAGCTGAAGAGCGGCGCCGAGCCGACGGCTGCGGCTGCTAAGCCACCGCTCCGTGTGGCCCTCGTCGGCAAGTATGTCGAGCTGCAAGACGCCTACATCAGCGTGCGCGAGGCGCTGACGCACGCAGCCCTGGCGCTGGAGCGCAGCGTCGAGATCGAATGGGTGAGCTCGGAGGAGCTGGAGCGCGGCCGCGGCCTCGACCAACTGCGCAGCGTGGACGGCATCGTCGTGCCGGGCGGGTTCGGCTATCGCGGCATCGAGGGCAAGATCGTGGCGGCGCGCTATGCGCGGGAGAACCGGGTTCCTTACCTCGGCCTTTGCCTGGGCATGCAGGTCATGTGCATCGAGTTCGCCCGCCACGTCTTGGGCTCCGAACGGCCCAACAGCACCGAGTTCGACCCGCACACCCCGCACCCCATCATCGACCTGATGCCCGACCAGCGTGATATCGCCGACATGGGGGGCACCATGCGCCTCGGCGCGTACCCCTGCGTGCTCCAGCCCGGCACACGCGCGGCCGCAGCCTACGGCCTGCCGCAGGTGGTCGAACGCCACCGCCATCGCTTCGAGTTCAACAACGCCTATCGCGAGACGCTGGTCGAGGCCGGGCTGGTGCTCAGCGGCCTATCGCCGGACGGCCGGCTGGTGGAGATCGCCGAACTGCGTGACCACCCCTGGATGCTGGGCAGCCAGTTTCACCCGGAGTTCAAGAGCCGCCCCAACCGGCCGCATCCGCTGTTCAAGGCCTTTCTGACGGCTGTCGAGCAGCGAGCCACTGGCTGATCGTGTCCAAGAAGCCGGGCACAAACTCCGGTGCCAACGCCGCGTATTCCTCAAACGCGCCGGTTTGGGCATCTTGAAACAGGTGATTGGCAGTCGGCAAGACCACCACGGTCACGTCGTCGTTGCCCGCGCGGCGCAAGGCTGCTTCCAGCGCTGTGCGGTTCTGTTCAGCATCCACCTGCGCATCCTTGGCGCCGAACAACGCCAGCACCGGCACGGTCACCTGCGCCCAGTCCTCAGCCGGGTCATGGGTCAGGAAATGCTGGTACCACGGGCTTTGGAACGTCTGCAACTGGGCTGCCACCTGCTGCTGAACCAAGGCCTGGAGATCGCCCATGGCCGCCTTGCGCTCCTCTGGCAGCATCTTCACCTGCTCCGTGATGATCGCGCTGATTTTGGCCTCCAACGCCGGCCAATCTTGTGCAACGGCCAGATCGAGCACCGCGCGCTGCACACTCGCCTCCGCCGCTGCATCTTGCGCGCTCATGCCCGAAGCCAACGCCAGTCGCTCCACCTGCTTGATGAGGGTGTCGTAGCCGCTGACAGCAGTGCCGGCCATGGCGACGACAAATGCCACACGAGGGTCGCGCGCGGCCAGCATGGCCGCGATCATCCCCCCCTCGCTGTGGCCGAGCAGGCCGACCTGCGCAGGGTCGATCTCTGGGCGGCTGAGCAGATAATCCAAGGCGGCTTCGGCGTCATCGGCGAAATCGGCGCTGGTAGCATTGGTCAAGTCGCCGGTCGAGCCGCCCACGCCACGGTCGTCATAGCGCAATACGGCAATGCGGTTGCGCGTCAGATGGTCGGCGAGCAAGCGGAAGGGCTTATAGCCGGGCACGATGCCAATCTCCTCGTCCCGGTTCTGCTGGCCGCTGCCGCTGAGCAGAATCACCGCCGGAAATGGGCCCTCTCCCTCAGGCAGGGTCAGCGTGCCGGCCAGATTGACGCCGTCATGGCCGAAAGTGACCTCCTCTTCCCTGTAGGGCAACGGCTCGGTCGCCTGCTCCTGTGGCCGCGCCAACGCGAAGGAACCTTCGAAGCCGCTCTGGGTGAACTTGCCGCTAAGGCTGCCATCGGGCATGATCGCACCGTCGAACACAGCCAAGCGCGGCCCCTCCAGCATCTCAAAGTAGACCTGAGGCGCGTCGACGCGGATGTCGTGCAAGGGAATATCGGCTGCGCCCTGAGCAGGGATGTCGATCGTGCCGCTGATTTGGCCATCTTTGGCGGCGAAGTTGACGATGATCTGCAGCCCTTGGCCGGCGACGACCAGCTTGCCCTCCCAGCGACCGACGAGAGAGGACACGTCTGCGGCGACTACACCTGACGCAGTGCCAGCGGCCGCAGCCGTAGGTTCGGTGGGTGTGGATGACATAGCAGGCTCCGTGGCGCGCGGCCGACCGCAAGCGGTGGCAAGGACTAGGACGCCCAACACCACCACCATACGCGCTAGCCGCACCTGGCGATGGGGGATGAACATGGAAAGCTCCTCTCATTTCAGGTGCCAACACCGGCGACCGCTTTGCAGGTTTGCGGCGGCTGCGTGGACACCCTGACGACGCCGATGCAAACGCCTGGCGCCTATAGCTGCACGGTTACCGGTACGGAATGCACCTGCCGATGACATGCGCTCGACAACCTCGCCAGGCAACTGACCAGCAGTATACACCCGAAGTAGCCTGCCTGACCAACTCGCCTTGCGCGGCGTTCGACCGGCGCGGCTCCCACAACACAACACCCCCGACGTGCGCCGGGCATGACAAGTTGGTGTCCCTGCCAACCTGCGCTATACTGACTTCTGGAGTACCTGCTATGATCGTCACAACCGCTGAGCCAACTGTCGCCGCAACGCGCCTGAAACGCAATCAGACGACGGCGTTCTACCTGGCCTTCATCGTCCTGGGCCTGGTGATCGCCTCGCTGGGCCCCACCCTGCCTGGTCTGGCCGCCAATACCCGATCTAGCCTGGGCGCGATCAGCGTGTTGTTCACGGTGCAAGCTTTCGGCACGTTGATCGGCAATTTCCTCAGCGGACGGCTGTACGACCGGGCGCCGGCCTATCCTCTGTTGGCGGCCACAGTGGTTGTCATTGCGGCCATGCTGGTGCTCACGCCTTTGGTGCAAAGCCTAGCCGTGCTGGCTGCGCTGATGTTCATCATCGGCCTGGGCGCCGGCGCCATCGACGTGGGCGGCAACACCTTGCTCGTTTGGATCCACCGCGAGACGGTCGGGCCGCGCATGAACGCCCTGCACTTCTTCTTCGGCCTGGGCGCGCTGCTGGCGCCGATTTTCGTTGCCCAGGCCATCGGCCTGACCGGCGGCATTGCCTGGGCCTACTGGCTGCTGGCTGCACTGGTGCTGCCGGCGGCTGTGCTTTTCGCGCGCCTACCAAGCCCCACTGCGCCGCCCAGGATCGTCCAGGCGCGCACAGAACGCACACCCCGGCTGCCGGTTTTCTTGATCGCAACCATGTTCTTCCTGTTCGTCGGCGCAGAGCTCAGCTTCGGCGGCTGGATCTACACCTACGCCGTGGCCATGGACCTGGCCACGGTCACCACAGCCGGCTACCTGACCTCGCTCTTCTGGGGCGCGCTGACGCTCGGCCGCCTGCTGAGCATCCCGATCGCCGGCCGCGTCCGCCCGCGCTACATACTCTTCACGGACATCGCAGGCTTGGTCTTATCGCTGTCACTGCTGCTGCTGTTTCCGCACTCAAGCTGGGTGGTGTGGGTTGCAGCGTTTGGCTTCGGCCTGGCGATGGCCAACGTCTATCCCACGTTGGTGCTGCTGGGCGGCCGGCACCTGCAACTGACAGGCGCGGTCACGAGCTGGTTCATGGTGGGCGGCAGCCTGGGCAGCATGATCGTGCCCTGGCTCATCGGCCAGCGCTTCGAGGTCGTTGGGCCGCAGGTGACCATGGCGATCATCCTGGCGACCGTCGTCCTGGCAGCCGTCGTGCTGGGTGTGTTCCTCGTTATGAGCAGGCCCCGGGTAATTGCTCAGCCAGAGGCGCCGGCCGCCTGAAGTCCTTAGACGGCCCAAATTCCTTGCCGACGAGGCGAGATTGAGGGCGCCGATGGACGCAGAGATTACGGATCAGGCTAAAGGGATCAGCGCTCGTCCGCGTTCATCCGCGTCCGATTGACTTGTCGGTTTGAGGCGAAACTTCGCTCGCTAGTTACGGAAAGGCAGTCTCCCATGAAGGTACTCTTCATTGGCGGCACGGGCGTTATCAGCTCAGCCTGCGCCGAGCTTGCGCTGGCGCAGGGCTTCGACTTGACCTTGCTCACCCGCGGCCAGAGCACGACGCGGCCGGCGCCGGCCGGCGCCACGCTGCTCTACGGCGATATTCGCAACCCCGCCAGCGTCAAGGCGCTCCTCGCCGACCACACCTTCGACACTGTGGTGGACTGGATCGCTTTTACGCCCGAACACGTGCAGGCCGACATCGACCTCTTCAGCGGCCGCACCGGCCAGTACATCTTCATCAGCTCTGCCTCGGCCTACCAAACGCCGCCCGCCAGCCTGCCGATTACGGAGTCGTCCATTCTGGACAATCCCTTCTGGGAGTACTCGCGCCAGAAGATCGCCTGCGAGGAGTTGTTGGTGCGCGCCTACCGCGAGCAGAAGTTCCCCGTGACGATCGTCCGACCCTCGCATACCTACGACGCCACCAAGTCGCCCTTGCTGGGCGGCTACACATCGATGCAACGCATGAAGCAGGGCAAGCCGGTGCTCGTCCACGGCGATGGTACGTCGCTCTGGACGCTGACCCATCATCGCGATTTCGCCAAGGGCTTCACGCCGCTGTTGGGCAACCCGCGCGCCTTGGGCGAGGCCTTCCACATCACCTCCGACGAATGGCTGACCTGGAATCAGATCTACCAGACGATGGCCGCGGCCATGGGCGTGGAGGCCAAGATCGTGCACGCGCCGAGCACGCTGATCAACGCTTTTGACCCTCACCACGGCGCAGGTATACTGGGCGACAAGAGCCACAGCATGATCTTCGACAACAGCAAAATCAAGCGTTTGGCGCCTGGTTTTTCCTGTACCATTCCCTTTGCGCAGGGCGCACGCGCGATCGTCGCCTGGTACGAGGCCGACCCGGCGCGCCAGGTGGTAGACCCGTATGTTGAGCTATTGATCGAGCGTGTCGTGGCGGCCATGCAGGCGTGTTGGCCCACGGTGTGATCTTGCACAGCGGACCACTCACCTGCAGACCGGTCTCATCGCTGAGAGCTGGGCCGCCACGACCGAGAGACCCATCAACTCATTACTACACAAGGAGTACCCACATGATAAACACGCATCAACGCCCTGACCGCCACAACGAGACCATCCCTGAGGGCAAGACCGTTGCCTTCTGCCGCTGTTGGCAGTCGCAGAAGTTCCCCTACTGTGACGGCACGCATCGCAAGGTGAACGCCGAAAGCGGCGACAGCGTCGGCCCGGTGATCGTCAAAGGCGGCCCAGCAACCGCAGAGTAGAAAACGCCCAACGAAACAACACCCGCTAGCGTGCGAGCAGCCGGCGTCAAGCCATGGGCTGCTTGCACGCTGCTTTTTTGGGTAACTACTCGCTGTAGGTGCTGGGCGCTTGGAAGGGTCGCTTCCAGCGCACGGATGCGACCTGGCTGCGCTTCTACACCCCTGCGGGTGATCTGGTGCCCACCTTGGCCGAAGCCGAGGCGCAGCGCGCCGAGGCTGAAGCCCGCAGCGCCAAAGCCGAAGCTCAGCGTGCCGAGGCCGAGGCCCAACGCGCCGCAGCCGCAGAGGCCGAAGTGGCCCGCTTGCGGGCGCGCTTGGCGCAACTAGGCGTTGCGGACGGCGACGCCGCTGCGTGACGCCTCCTCCACCAACAGACAAGCCGCCTGGTGCCCGGCGCTGACTGCGTGCAACGCCGGGCTTTCTTTTTGACAGATCGCTTGCGCCAGCGGACAGCGGGGATGAAAACGACAGCCGGAGGGCAGGTCGATCGGGTTCGGCGGGTCGCCGACCAGGATCGTGCGCGTACGGCGCTCCCGTGGATTGGGCACGGGGATGACCGAAAGCAGCGCTTGCGTGTAGGGGTGGACAGGGTGCTCCAGCACCTGGCGCGTCGGCCCGATCTCGACGATGCGGCCCAAGTACATGACGGCGATCCGGTCGGTGAAATGGGCCGCCGTGGCCAGGTCATGGGTGATGAAGAGGATGGAAATGCCGCGCTGTTGGCGCAAATCGGCCAGCAAGTTGAGGATCTCGGCGCGGATGCTGACGTCCAGCATGGACACCGGCTCGTCGGCCAGCAGCAAGGTAGGCTCCAGGACTAAGGCGCCGGCGATCACCACACGCTGACGTTGACCGCCCGACAGCTCGTGGGGATAGCGCCCCACGAAAGCGCCGGCCGGTTTCAGCCCGGCGTCCTCCAGCGCTTGGGTCACCCGCTGCGCCCGTTCCGCCTTGTCCGGCCACAGATGGTGCACCTTCAGCGGCTCGGCTACGATCTCGCCGATGGTCTGCAGGGGGTTGAGCGACTCGTACGGGTCTTGAAAAACCATCTGCATGCGCCGGCGCATGGCCTTCAACTCCTTACCCGCCAGACCGGCGACATTCCGGCCCTCGAAGAGGATGGCGCCCTCGGTCGGCGCCTCCAGCCCCATCAGCGTCAAAGCTAGGGTGGACTTGCCGCAGCCGCTCTCCCCCACCAGCGCCAACACCTCGCCGCGCGCCAGCTCGAAGCTTACGCCGTCGACAGCGTGGACGAAGCGCGGCGCCTCGCGGCCGAGGGTGGTGCTCTTGACCGGAAACAGCTTACGCAGGTCGCGCACTTGCAGGATGGGCGGGTTGGTCATGGTGATCGGTGAACGGTGAGCGGTGAACGGTTGGGGGTAGTTGGCGATGCGAGGCGGGTAACTGATCACCGATTACCGGTAACCGGTTACGGAGTGCCGACCAGGTGACAACTGGCCCAGTGTCGGTCGCTAACCCGGTGCAGGGCCGGCGCTTCCTCGTGGCAGCGGTCGAAGGCCAGGGGGCAGCGCGGGGCAAAGCGGCAGCCGGACGGCAGGGCATCCAGCCGCGGCGGCGAGCCGGGGATGGAGACCAGACGCTCGCTGGGCTTGGTCAGGTCCGGAAACGCGTGCAGCAGTCGCTGGGTATACGGATGCCTTGGGTCGTTGAAGATCGTGTCCACGGCAGCGTACTCGGCCACCACGCCGCCGTACATCACGAGCACGGTGTCGCACACTTCAGCCACCACACCCAGGTCGTGGGTAACCAAGATCACGGAGAGGCCGAGCTGATGGCGCAGATCGTCCAGCAACTGCAGGATCTGCGCCTGGATCATGACATCGAGCGCGGTGGTTGGCTCATCGGCGATGATGAGCTGGGGCCGGCAGGCGAGGGCCATGGCGATCATGGCGCGCTGGCGCATGCCGCCCGAGTACTGATGGGGATATTGGCTGCTGCGGTTGGCGCCGATGCCGACCATCTCCAGCAGCTCCGCCACGCGCGCGGCGGCTTGGGCCTTGTTGCCCGCCATGCCATGACACACCAGCGCCTCGGCGATCTGGTCGCCCACGGGTCGCACCGGGTTGAGGGCGTTCATGGCGCCCTGAAAAACGATGCTGATCTCCTTCCAGCGCACCTCGGCCATGGCTCCCTCGCTGAGCGCCAGCAGATCGCGACCTTGCAGGTCCACCCGGCCGCTGACGATACGACCGGCCTCGGGCAACAGGCGCAGCAGCGCCAGCATCAACGTGGTCTTGCCGCAGCCGCTTTCGCCCACCACACCCAGCATCTCGCCGGCGCGTAGGCTGAAGCTGACATCGTCCACGGCTCGCGCCGGCGGCTGGCCCTTGGCAACGAACTCCACCGTTACTCCGCGCACGTCGAGCAGCGTGGGCGCGTGGGAGAGGTCGTGGGGGATGTGCGGAGCAGTCAACGAAGACTCCTGTGAAGAGCGGATCAGAGGGTCAGGGTGTCGGAGGGTCAGAAGGTCAGAGTGTCGGAGGGTCGGAGTGTCAGAGGAGGAGATGTCAGGCGCCAGGGAGTTGGCCAGCCGACTCTCTGCCTCGCTGATCCTCTGACCCTCTGCTTCCCTGCCGCGCAACCATCTGCTTGCCGACGGCCAGGTGATGGGTTTCCAGGCGCGGGTTGAGCACGCGCTCCAGGCCTTGGCCCAGCAACGTGCAGCCCAGCACGACCCAAACGATGCCGAAACCGGGCGGCACGAGCACCCACCAGGCCCCGGCGCTCATGGCGCCGCGCGTGAAGGCGTAGTTCAGCATCTGACCCCAGCTCAGCGTCGTGGGGTCGCTCAAGCCCAAGAAGCTCAACGTGCTCTCGTTGAGAATGGCCAGGGAGATGACCAGCACGGTGTTGGCTACCATCAAGGGCAGGACAAGGGGCAGGATGTGGCGGCGGACGATGTAGCCGTTGCCTGCGCCGATGGCCCTGGCTCGCAGCACGAACTTACGTTCCTTGACCGACAGCGTCTGCGAGCGCACCAGGCGCGCCGTGCCGGTCCAACCCAGAATGCCAATGACGAAGATGATATTCCACAAGCTGGGCCGGGTCAGGGCCACGATCACGATGGCCAACGGCAAGTCAGGAATCACCAGCATGACATCGGTGAAGCGCATCAGGCCCGTCTCGACCTTGCCGCCCCAGAAGCCCGCCGTAATGCCGATCAGCCCGCCGATGGCCACCGAGATGAAGGCGGCGAAGAAGCCAACGGTCAAGGAAACGCGCGCACCGTAGATGAACAGTGAGAGCTCATCCTTGCCCGCGTCGTCCGTGCCGAGGGGATGCTCAGGGCTGGGCGGCGCATAGATGTCGTCGATGGTGATCTTGACAGGCGCTTGGGGGTCGTAGGGAGCGAGGACCGGCGCAAAAATGGCCATGCCGATAGCGAGCAGCAGCATCAACAGCCCCACGACGCCCATGCGATTGCGCCGAAAGCTGCGCCAAAAACCACTCAAGCTGGTGATCTCGGTCGGGGTTGTCATGTGCGCTGCTCAAAGCCGGGGCCGGTCTTCCGGTCGCGCCGGCCACGGCCTTCTAGGCCGCCCGCACGCGCGGGTCAAGATAGGAATACAACAAATCGGCCGCCAGGTTGGCAAAGATCACGCTCACGGCCAGGAGCAAGAATGCGCCCTGCAGCACGGGATAGTCGCGGCGGCCCACCGCCTCGTAGATCGTGCGGCCCAGGCCGGGCCAAGAGAAGACAGTTTCGATCTGGATGGCGCCGGCCACGGTGAAACCCAAGTTCAGCGCAATGATGGTCACCATAGGCAGCATGGAGTTGCGCAGGGCATGATCCTTAAGGATCTGATAGCTGCTCAGGCCCTTGGCCTTGGCCGTCAGAATGTAGTCCTCCGACAGCACATCCAACATCGTGCTGCGCATGATCAGCATATACTCGCCGACGAACACGATAGTAAAGGTCAACGTTGGCAGGATCATGTGGCGCAGGATGTCTTGCACCTGCTCCCAGGGGGGGGCCGAGGCCATCCCCGGCGTCATCTTGCCGCCGATGGGCAGGCCAAAGTGCCGGCTGCCGATGAACAGCAGGATGATGCCCAGCCAGAAGGTCGGCAGGCTCCAGGCCACCAGGCCGCCCACCAACGCGCCGTAGTCTAGACCGGTGCGCACCTTCCACGAAGCCAGCACACCCAGGACGATGCCGATGACGATGGCCAGCACCTGACCGGCGCCAATCAGCAGTACCGTGTTCCACAGCCGTTCCAGCAGCACATCGAGCACCGGTTGGTTGCTGTGATAGCTGATGCCCAGCTCCCCGCGCAGCAAGTTGCCCACATAGATGAAGAACTGCGTGTCCAGCGGGTTGACCAGGCAGTCGCCCAACTGCAAAGGATTGAGCTGCTGGAAGCAGTTGATAACCGGCTTGTCCAGGCCGTAGCGCACGCGAATCGCCTCCACGGCCTGGGCCGTCAGCCGCGGATCGCGCAGGCCGGCGCGGGCCGGATCGCCCGGCAACACGCGAAAGAGAAAGAAGTTGAGCACCACGACGAACGCAATCGTCAGCAGCGCCCAGGCGACCTTCTGGAGGATGTAGCGCGAGTTGGACATGGCGCAACGGGTTGGGGGGAGGCTAGGAGATGGGGGAACCAGGGGGACTAGAGGAGCTGGAGGAACTGGCGGAACTGAGCTGAGCAGCCGCGTCAGTTCCTACAAGCTCCTCCAGTTCCTCCGGCTTTCCTTCCTTTCCCGGCTTTCCTTCCTTTCCCTGCTTTCCTTCCTTTCCCTGTTTTCCTACCCTTTCCTGTGACTTTCCCTCACCTCCCCACCGGCTCGATCACCGTCAACGACGATGGATGCTCCAGCGCTACCTTGGGCTGGTCTGTCACCCAGCCCCGGAAGCGATCGGTGCGGAAGGCTTGGGTGGCCTGGGCGTAGTAGGGTACGATGTAGACCACGTCGTGGTGCAGGATCTCCTGCATCTTCCAGATGATCTGCTTGCGCTTCTCCGGGTCCATCTCGGTGGCCTGTTGGACGTAGAGCTCGTCGAACTCCGGATTGGAGTAGCCGGTCTCGCTGTTGCCGGTGGGGATCTCATCGGTTAAGTGCACACTGAGCAGAAAGGCCGGATCAGGGTCTGAGCCCCAGCCCCAGATCATGACATCGTAATCGAACGTAGGACAGCAGACCGAGGTCAAGGTGTCGGGATCCAGCGCCTGCGGCTGCAGCTTGACGCCGATCTGGCTCCACGTCTCGTCCAGAAGCTCGGCAACGCGCGGGGCCGTGGCGCTGTCGCTGGGCCAGTAGAGGCGGAAGTTGAGCGGATTGCTGCCGTCCGGCATCTCGCGCACGCCGTCGCTGTTGACGTCCTTGTAGCCTGCCTCGTCCAAAATGCGGTTCGCTTCGGCGAGGTCGAACGGGTAATCCTGGATGGTGTTGTTGTACCACACGCCTAGCCCATCGGGGATGAGCGTCAGGCCGGGCGTGCCCAGGCCTAACAGGGCAACGTCGATGATCTTCTGCTTGTCGGTGGCATGGGCCAGGGCCAGGCGCACGCTGCGGTCGCGCAACGCCGGATGCCCGGTGCACTTGCCGTCAGGCGGGCAGAGATCGGGCGGCGTCTGGTTGAGGATGATGTCGGCGATATCGGGCGCCAGCGGCGCGCCGATCACCAACTGGATGTTCTCGGCGTTGCGCAGCGTGGGCACGGCCGTGGTGGGCATCTCCGTAATCATGTCCACCTGGCCGGTGATCAGCGCCTGCACCAGCGCGTCCTGGTTGTCGAAGGTCTGGAACACCACCTCGTCGACCTTAGGCGCCCGCGGATGGTCCTTCACCGCCTCCAAGCGGACGAACTCGCCCTGTTTGTACTCCTTCAGCTTGAAGGAGCCGCTGCCGATCATAGCCTCGTTGGCAAACTCGGCTGCGCCCTCAGGCGTGTCGTGCTCGGCCCAGATGTGCTCGGGCAGGATGAACAGCCAGAAGAGCTGACTCTCCAGGTTGGGGATCGGTTCGCTCAACGTCACCACGACGGTCTGGTCATCCGGCGCCTCAACCGACTCGAAGTACTGTGTGTAGACCGGCATGAAGGGGAAGTCTTCGTGCTTTTGGTAGAAAAGGTACGAGAAGACCACGTCACGGGCCGTCACCGGCTGGCCGTCGTGCCATTTGAAGTCGTCCCGGATCGTGAAGGTCAACACCTTGCCATCTTCTGAGACGGCCAGGCTTTCGGCCAGGTCGGGCGAGTAGGTGCCGTCTAGGTTCAGCTCGTACATCGAGCTGTAGACTAACTCGAACAGGGTGTAAGCCTCGGCCAGGACGGCTGCGCCCGGGTTCAGGGTATCCGGGCTGCCGCCCCAGCCGATGCGCACCACCGCCGGCTGGGCCGGCTGGGTGGCGGGGGCTTCGGTCGCGCCAGGTAGCTGCTGTGCAGATGGCGCCGCTGTAGGTACAGCGCCGGCGCACGCCGCGGCCATCAGCGCCAGCGTCAGTAGAAAACCCACAGGAAGCAAGAACCGACTAGCCATCTTCGTTCTCCTTGGCTCAAAGATGCGGCGCCTGGGGAGGAGGCAGGCGTTAGCGCTGGGCTAACCAGCAGAGGCAGGCGGGGACGCCCTGGGAGGCGGTACGCTACAAGGGTCTTATAGCCCAAGTTGCTTGGAATGTCAATGCGCCGGCAACAGCCACCGGCAAAATGCCGCCGCTGCAGGCAGTCACACGGCGTGGACGCCAGCTGACCGACACTACGCCGTCAGCTCGCGGCGCACGTAGCGCAGGGCGGTTTCGGCCAAGATGGCCGTTCCAATGGGCAGAGCATCCTCGTCCAGGTCGAAGGTGGGCGTGTGCAGGTAGCGCGGCTCGCCGCCGGGCGGCTTGACGCCCAGCACAAACATGGCGCCCGGCACAGCCTGAGCCATGTAGGCGAAATCCTCGGCGCCCATGGAGACGGCGCCCGTTCCGACGTTTTGCTCGCCCAGCAAGTCGGCCGCAACTTGCCGCAGCCAGCCGGCCGCCGCCGGGTGGTTGACCAGTGGCGGATAGCCCCGCTCGATGCGTAGCTCGTAGTCGCCGCCAAAGGCGCGCACGACCTGCATGGCCCGCTCCACGTCTGCGATCAGTTGCTCACGCACGTCTGCGTCGAAGCTGCGCAACGTGCCGTCCAGCCGCACCGACGGCGGGATGACGTTCTCGGCCGTGCCGCCGTGCACCGCGCCCACGGTGACCACCGACGGCTGCAACGGGGTGATGCGCCGCGAAGGGATGGCGTAGAGCGCGTTGAGCACCTGGCTGGTGAGCCAGATGGGGTCGAGGGCCTGATGCGGATAAGCGCCGTGGCCGCCGCGACCGTGGATCTCGGCGCGGAACGCGTCCTGCGCTGCGCCCACGACGCCGTCGTCCACCAAAATCTGGCCGGTCTCGACTGTGCCGTGGACGTGTAGGGCGATCACGGCATCGACGCCGTCCAGCGCGCCGTCCTCGATCATGCGCGGCGCGCCGCTGACGCCGTTGTCGTAGCCGCCCTCCTCGGAGGGCTGGAAGATCAGGCGCACCTGGCCGGGGAAGGTGCGGCGGCTGAGCAGCGCAGCCACGCCCAGCAGCATGGCGGTGTGCGCGTCATGGCCGCAGGCGTGCATCTTGCCCGGCGTCCGCGAGGCGTAGGGGACGTCGTTCGCCTCCAGGATCGGCAGCGCGTCCATGTCGGCCCGCACGCCGATCACCGGGCCGTCACCGTCGCCCAGATAGGCCACCACGCCGGTCTTGCCCACGCCGCTGCGGGCCTCGACGCCCAGCGCGGCCAGCGTATCGGTCACCAGCGCAGCCGTGCGGTGCACGTCGAAGCCCAGCTCTGGCCACTGGTGCAGCGTTCGCCGCCACCGGATCAACTGCTCTTTGATTGCTTGTGCCTCTGTAAGCATGTCTCTCTCCTGATGTAGACTCTAACTCCACTCCTGTTGCACGAAGCGCAGGGCTGTCTCGGTCAGCAGGGCAACGCCGATAGGCAGAGCGTCCTCGTCGATGTCGAAGTTCGATGCATGCAGGTAGCGCGGCTCGCCGCCCGGCGGCATGACGCCCAGGTTGAACATGGCGCCGGGGGCCGCCTGGCTCATGTAGCCGAAATCCTCCGACCCCATGCTCTTCTGTCCTGTGCGCACGCTGTCCGACGCCAACAGCTCTGCGCCTACCTGCCGCAGCCACGCGACGACCTCCGGATCGTTGACGTTGGCCGGGTAGCCGCGCACAAAGCTCAGCTCGTAGTCGCCACCGAACGCGTGCGTCAGCTTGAGCGCGCTTTCCACCTCGCGCAGGAGCTGCTCGCGCACGTCCTCATCGTAGCTGCGCAAGGTGCCTTCCAGGTAGACGCTGTTGGGGATGACGTTCTCAGCCGTGCCGCCGCGGACGATGCCCACCGATAGGACGCTGGGTTGCAACGGTTGCACTCGACGCGAGGGGATGGCGTAAAGCGCCTGGAGCACATGCGCGGTTAGCCAAATCGGGTCGATGGTTTGGTGGGGATAGGCGCCGTGGCCGCCGGAGCCAAGCACGTAGGCGCGAAAGGTGTCGATCGCTGCATCCACCGGCCCATCGTCCAACGTGATGCAACCGGTCTCCAGCGTGCCGTCCACATGCACGGAGATCACGGCGTCCACGCCGTCCAGCGCGCCGTCGGCGATCATGCGCGGCGCGCCGCTGAGCCCTTCCTCGTCGTGGGTCTCCTCGGAGGGCTGAAAGAGCAGCCGCACCTGGCCGGGAAAACGCCGCCGGCTAAGCAACGTCGCCACGCCCAGCAACATGGCGGTGTGGGCGTCATGGCCGCAGGCGTGCATGTAGCCCGGAATCTGCGAGGCGTACTCGGCTTGGGTCTCCTCCTCGATGGGCAGGGCGTCCATGTCGGCGCGGATGGCGATCACCGGCCCGTCGCCGTCGCCCAGATAGCCGACCACGCCGCTCTTGCCCACGCCCACGCGCGTCTCAACACCCAGGCTATCGAGCGTGGTTGCCACCAGCTCGGCCGTGCGATACACCTCGAACCCCAGCTCTGGCCACTGGTGGATTGTCCGCCGCCAGCGGACCAACTGTTCTTTCAGCGCTTGCGCTTCTGCCAGCATGGCTGGATCGCTCCTTAGAGGCTGTTTGAAAAGTCTGAAAAGCCCCGAACCGGTGGTTGGAAACCCACCGGCTGACAGCACGAAGGCCCCTCAGGGCCTGGAA
>DAOUBX010000006.1:0-14512 GCA_034432445.1 Anaerolineales bacterium | reverse complement strand
GTCGCTGCCGGCCGCCGGCCTGCCCGTGGCGGCCCTGCCGGCGCTGACCGGCCTGGCGCTGGGCGCGGCCTACGCCGTGCGCCGCCGCCGAAGTTAACGACTGCGTGCAGACCCTTGGGGTTTTCGGAAACCCCAAGGGTCTTGTGGGCGCACCCCCCATGCCAGCAGCCACCCCACCACGCCGCCTCTTTACCCTGCGCCTCTGGCAGGCCACGTCGCCCGACGCCCCAACTGCGCTGGAGTGGCGCGGCAAGGTGCAATCGCTGCCTGACGGCGAGGCCTATTACTTTCGCGACTGGCCGGGGATGATACGATACCTGGAGACGATGCTGGGCGTCGAACCCAAATCACAAACTGACCCAGAAAGCCACACCGATTAAGGCTCACGCAAAGACGCAAAGAACGCAAAGAAGAGCACTGCCGAACTTCGCGGCCTTTGCGCCTTGGCGTGAGCCTGGAGGTTCCCATGATCCTGGTCGTCGGAGCCACCGGCCGCTTGGGCGGCGCGATCACCCTGGCCTTGCTGGCCCAGGGACGCAGTGTGCGCATCCTGTTGCGCGACGACTCGCCGTCGGCGCGGCTGGCGCCGCAGGGGATGGCCACCGCGGTCGAGACCCTCCTCGCGGCCGGCGCGCAGCCGGCCAGCGGCGACCTGAAGGAGCGCGCCTCGCTGGACGCAGCCTGCGCGGGGGTCGAGGTGGTGCTCACCACGGCCACGGCGGCCCTGCGCGGGGGCGAGGACAACTTCGACAGCGTAGACCGGCGCGGCCTGCAAAGCCTGATCGACGCGGCGGTCGCGGCCGGCGTGCGGCGCTTCATCTTCACCTCGGCCGCGCGCAGCGATCCCAACCATCCCCACCCGCTGTTTCGGGCCAAGGGGCAGACCGAGGCTGCGCTGCGGGCCAGCGGGCTGGACTACACCATCCTCAAGCCGGGGGTGTTCATGGAGACCTGGCTGGGCCGGGTGATCGGCGCGCCGCTGCGGGCCGGCCAGCCGGTGACGCTGGTGGGCGAGGGCACCACCAAGATCGCCTTCGTGTCGGCCGCCAACGTGCCGGCCTATGCTGTTATGCTGTGACCGCGGTCGACCATCCGGCCGCGCGCAACGCCGAGATCTGGATCGGCGGGCCGGCCCCGGCTTCGTACAGCGAGGCGGTGGAGGCCGCCAGCCGCGCGCTGGGCCGGCCGCTCCCCGTGCGCACCGTCCAGCCGGGCGAGCCGCTGCCCCTGCTGCCGGAGACCATGGCCCAGTTGCTCGCCTCGATGGAGACGGGGCTGGACCAGTTTATCGACATGAGCCGGACGGCCGCAGTGTTTGGCATCGCACCGACGTCGTTGGAGACGTTCGCGACGCGGTTCTTTGGCGGGAGATGAGTTTCATCGCCAGCACAGTTGATCCGAGCCGTTAGGGTGAAATCTTGTCCCCTGGCATCCTTGTTTGTCTTGGAAACTGTTATCGTGTACAATCTCATCACCACTGTGAAAGGATGGCACGCAGCGCATGAATGTGGCATTTGCCGGGCTGACGATGCCCGAACCGGTCACGCTCGATATCAACATCCGGGTTACTGGCCAGATTCTGGTTGGATCGCTGGCCGCTCGTCAGAAGGTCAACCGATTCGTCGTGTCGCAGATTGGCAACCTGTTGTGCGCCGGTGAGCCTGAGCTTGTCGTCGATCAACAACTGCGTTGGCGCGTCCCCGTGGTGTTGACGATGCCCGGCAAGGGTGAGTTGGGTCAGGTGGGAGAGATCAACGTCGATGCCCAAACCGGCGCCATCGATACCGATGACCTCGCCATTGCAGGAATTCAACGCAATGCCACAGCTCTTGCTGCCGGTCACGCATCTTCGGCAAAGCAGTGAGGCGACCTGCCTGGCTGCCTGCGCTCGAATGGCGCTGGCATACGCCGGCGACCTCCGCCCTGAACGGGAGTTGATCGAGCTCCTGGGTATCGACCCATCTACGGCGCTCCAGCCAGCCGGCTTCTGCGGCTAGAGCGGCTCGGCTATCGGGTGCTTTACGACTCTGTTTCCCTCTCCTTGTTGCGCAGCGCACTCGAGCGCAACATCCCACCGATTGTCTTGCTTAAGACCGGATTCCTGGGGTATTGGTCGGAGAACGTCTCTCACGCCTGCCTGTTAGCGGGCATGGCCGAGACAGCGATCTTCCTGCACGATCCGTGGCTGGCATCAGGGCCAGTCGAGGTCACGCTAACGGAGTTCATTGCTGCGTGGACCGAGATGGACTATCTAGCCGCAATTGTCTCACCTGCGCGTTGATCGCTCGGTCAAGACGCTATTTTCCGGGATCTGCGACGCCGGCCGCGCCATCTCGAACATAGCCGGCGCAACGCGGCAGTAGCCGTTGCCGGCCAGCCGGCCGATGGGCTGCAGGGCCGCGATGTCGATCTTGTCGCCGCCGATCAGCAGCTCGTCGGCCACGTGGATGTGCAGCACGCGGCCGATGACGATGCTGCCCGCGCCCGGCTGCTGGCCCAGGTCGACGATCTGCGCCACCTGGCACTCGTAGTGCATGGGGCATTCAGCGACGCGCGGCGGCCGCACGGTCAGCGACGGCGCGGGCGTCAGCCCGGCCGCCGCGAACTCGTCCACGTCGGCCGGGAACTCGGTGGAGGTGATGTTCATCTGCGCAGCCAGCGCCTCGCCGAAGATGTTGACCACGAACTCGCCCGTGGCGCGCACGTTGTGCAGCGTGTCCTTGGCTTGGGCGTCGGTGTCGCGCACCATGGGGCAGAACAGCACGTGGGGCGGGTTGGCCCCGGCCGCGTTGAAGAAGGAAAAGGGCGCCAGGTTGGGCTGGCCGGCCGCGTCCACGGTCGAGATCCAGCCGATGGGCCGCGGCACGATGGAGCCGATCATCAGCTTGTAGATCGACTGCCAGGGGAGGGAGTTAGGGTTGATTTCCATGTGCAGTGGATGCTCCTTAGGAGAGCTGGGGGAACACGGGGAACTGGGGGAGCTCAAGGGTTCCTTCTGCCATCGACGCTCAGCTCGTCTGAGTTCCTCCAGCTCCTCTAGCTCCTCTGAGTTCCTCCGAGTTCCTCCAGCTCCTCTAGCTCCTCTGCTTTCCGACGCGGTTGCGCAGCACGCCCAGGCCCTCGACCTCCAGCTCGACGACGCTGCCGGGCTGCAGCCAGGGGCCCTGGCCGGCGGTCAACTCCAGTAAGCAGCCTGTGCCGACAGTGCCGGAGCCGATGACGTCGCCGGGCAGCAGCCAGACGTCGGCCGAGGCGCGGGCGATCATCTGGCCGAAGCTGTAGTACAGGTCGGCCCACGAGCCGCGCGAGCGCTCGACGCCGTCGACGCGCGCGGCCATGGCCAGGTGATAGACGCCGGGCCGGCCGGCGTGATAATCGGCCAGCTCCTCCGGCGTTACGATCCACGGCCCCAGGCTGGTGGCGAAGTCCTTGCCCTTGGCCGGCCCCAGCCCGACCCGCATCTCGTGCTGCTGCACGTCGCGCGCCGACCAGTCGTTGAGGATGGTGTAGCCGAAAATGTAGTTTTCCGCCTCTTCGGGGGCGATGTCGCGGCCGGGCTTGCCGATGATGCAGGCTACCTCCAGCTCGTAGTCCAGCGCTTGGCTGCTGGCAGGATAGGGCACGGTCTCCTCGGGGCCGTAGATGGCGTTGTGGTTAGAGAAGTAGAAGACCGGCGCTTCGTACCACTCTTGGGGTACCTCGCGGCCGCGGTTGGCGTTGGCGGTCTTGACGTGTTGCTCGAAGGCGTAGAAGTCGCGCAGGCTGTTAGGCCGTGGCAGCGGCGGGTAGAGCGTCACCTCGGCCGGCCGGTAGCCGACCCGCGCCCGCCGCGCGCCCTTGAGATGAGTCGGGTCCTCGTTACCCAACGCCTGCACCAGCTCGTAGGCGTAGCGCCAGGCCTCCTCGCCGGCATAGATCAGCTCTAACAGCGAACCGGGCAGCGGCTGCAACGGCAGCGCCCGCGCACCCTGCGCCCAGGTGCGCGCCACGGCCAGATCCACTACTGCGCCGTTGACCCATGCGCCCAACCGCAGATGGTCGGGCGTCTCGTTGAGGTGAAAGGTGAGTAGCTTCATGATGACCCTTACCGTCGTCGTGGCATCTGAACGGAGATGTGTGCGCCACGCGCACAACCGTCGACGCAATAGTTCGGATTCTAGCCATAACTCTTCGTGGCGCCAAGTTCCGGCTACAAAGCAGCGTTCTGCTTGCCAATCTCGGCGCTTCTGAGTACTATGGGACAGGCTGGCGCACTTGGCCGCGCCAACCGTCGACGCCGGATCGATGGCGATCCATCACACAGCAATGATGCCGGATGACCCCCTATGACCTCCACATTTACCATTGGACTGCCGCAGATGCACCATGAGGCCGGAGAGCGCCGCGCCTTTTTACCCTCTTTTGTGGCGCGCATGGAGCGGCTGGGCGCCCAGGTGACGCTAGAACACGGCTACGGCGCAGGCATGGGCTACCGCGCGAGCGACTACCGCCGCGCAGCGCCCGGCGTGCGCTTTGCATCGCTGGAGGAGACCTATCAGCAGGACTACGTGCTGGTGGTGCGGTACCCAACGCCGGCCGAGATCGACCTGATGCCCCCCGGCGCCTGCCTGATGAGCATGATTCACTATCCCACCCGCCCTGAGCGCGTGGCCGACCTGCGCCGGCGCGGGCTGGAGGCCATCTCCCTTGATTCGATCAAGGATGACGTAGGTCGTCGCCTGATCGAGAACCTGCGCTCGGTGGCCTGGAATGGGATGGAGGTTGCCTTTCAGGTGCTGGCGCAGACGTACCCTGCGCCCGGCTATTACAGCCCGCAGCGACCGCCCATTCGAGTCACCTTGCTCGGCGCAGGCGCCGTGGGCAGCCATGTCATGGTTGCGGCGATTCGCTACGGCGATGACAAGGTGCGCCAACGCATGGTGGAGCTAGGTGCGCCTGGCGTGCAGGTGACCGCGGTCGACTACGACCTGACCGGACACCACGAGCCGATGCGGGCGATCCTCGCCAACACCGACATCCTGGTGGACGCCACGCAGCGCCCCGATCCCAGCCGGGTGGTGATTCCCAACGACTGGCTGGCCTACATGCCGCAACACGCCGTGTTGGTCGACCTGTCGGTGGATCCCTACGACTGCGCCGCCAATCCGCCCAAAGTCAAAGGGATCGAGGGCATTCCTCAGGGCAGTCTGGACCAATACGTTTTCACTCCCGACGATCCGGCCTGGGAGCAGGGGCCATCCTGCCTGTCCACGCAGCATCGCCGGCACGTGGTATCCTGCTATTCGTGGCCTGGCCTGCATCCCAAGCCGTGCATGGAGGTCTACGGCCGGCAGTTGCAGCCGATTATGCGCACGCTGATCGCCCACGACGGCCTGGCCGGCATCGACCCCAACGGCCGCTTCTTCGAGCGCGCCATCGCCCGCGCGCAGCTTTCCCGGCAAGACCCTTCGGCTTTCTGAGCTTAATCACGTTTCGTTGCGAGCGCAGGCATCGTCGTTGACCACGAATTGCCGTCTGCAGCCGGAAGGCCGAAGGGTCTACGCCACACACCACCGGAGGAGGTGACCCATGACCCCGCCGCGCAGCGTCGGCTTTCCGCGCATGATGAAGGAACCAGGGGAGCGCCGCGTCTTTCTGCCTGAGTTCATCCAGCACCTGGCCCAGCACGGACTGGAGATCTATGTCGAAGAGGGCTACGGCAGCCGCTCGGGCTTGACCTTCGACGACTATCGCCAGGGCAACGAGCTGGTACGCCTGTGCAGCCACGAAGATGCCTACCGGCAAGATCTGGTGATCGTGTTGCGATCGCCCACAGTGGAAGAGATCGAGCTGATACCGTCCGGCGCAGTGCTGCTGTCCATGTTGCACTATCCCACCCGGCCGCAGCGGGTCGATCTACTGCGCCGGCGCGGCATCAAGGCCATCTCCATGGACAGCATCGTGGCCGACAACAACCTGCGCCTGGTGGAGAACATGAAGGCGGTAGCCTGGAACGGGCTGGAGGCGGCCTTCGACGTGCTGCAACGCCGCTGGCCGCGGCTGCGCCGCCCCGACGGCCAGCCGATCCGTGTGTTGATCATGGGCACGGGCATGGTGGGCAAGCACGCGGTGGAAGCCGCCACCAAGCTGGGCGACGTGATCCGCAACCAGCAGCACATGCAGCGCCAAGGGCCAGGCGTGTTGGCCATCGCCGTCGGCCGCAACGTCACCGGCAAAGCCGATACCATGCGCTGGCTATTCGAACAGACGGATATTCTGGTCGATGCGGTGCAGCGCCGCGACCCGTCGAAGCCGGTCGTGCCCAACGATTGGATCGGCTGGCTGCCGGAACATGCTGTCATCGCGGACCTGGCCGTCGATCCCTACACGTTGGACACGAACCCGCCGGTGGTGCGTGGGGTCGAGGGCATCCCGCAGGGTAATCTGGACAAGTATATCTTCATGCCCGATGACAAGGACTGGGACGAGACGGTGCCGGCCTCGATCCCCAGCCAGCAGCGCCGCGCCGTGGTCTCCTGCTACTCTTGGCCGGGCATCCATCCCGAGGCCTGCATGCGCCATTACGCCCAGCAGCTCACGCCGCTGCTGGAGCCGTTGCTGGACAAGGGCTACGACCGGCTGTCGCCTAGCGGAGGTTACTTCGAGCGCGCCCTTTATCGCGGCACCCTGCGCGCCTGGCTGCGCTCTGAGCATTACGAAGCTCGCCCCCGTTGACGCCTGTTCATCTTGACCAGCCGGGCGTTAGCGAGTCCAATTGACGCAGGAGACGAAATTGACTGTGGTCATCGATCAACCTGAGCTTCAAGCACTGCTCCGGCAGTTGGCCGCTGCCCCCAGGCACCCATGTCACGCCGGTTGAACCAGAGCGATCTCCGCCGAGCTTACCCACACGTTCACCGCGTCGCCCAGCGCCAACCCCGGCACGAAGGGGCAAAGGATCTGCAGGTGGGAGGGGTTGTCGGGGTGGCGGGTCTTCGTGGCCGGGTCCGGGTGATAGATGTAACCATCGACAGCGCCAGCGCCAGTCACCAGCCGACAGCGGCAGAAGGCGAAGTTCTCCGGCCGGCGCTCAGGAAACCACCGCACGTCCTGGCAAGCAAAGATGGGCTGGACGATGCGATAGGTCAGCGGCGCAATGGAGACGTTGAGTGTGCCGGGAAAGCAATGCCCCAGATCGAGCCCCAGCGCCAAGAAGTGAGGATACTGCAACTGAACAGTGCTGACCCGGTAGGGGCTGTTGGGGTTGCGGCCTGAGGCGTGGCCGTGACCTGAGGCAATCACCCCGGTCACGGCCAGGTCAAGCTCAGGCGCCGGCTCGGCCGCGGGGACAAAGGGCCGGGCGGTTCCATCCAAACAGGGATACGAGGCGGGAGGCGCTGTCGACATAGGAAGCTCAGGTCGTCTGGTCGTCGCCGATGATTTGCACCGTCACCTCGCGCATCAGCGGCCCGTCGTATTCGGCGAAGTAGACGTGCTGCCGGCTGCCGCGCACCACCTTGCCGTCGACGATGGGAAAGTAGGCGAAGTAGCCGCTAAGCAGGCTTTGCAAATGTGCACCGGCGTTGACGCCCAGCCGGCCATCCGAGTCCAAGTAGCGGTTGTGGTAATAGCCCTCGGCGCCGTGGTGGACAGGCGCCAGTTGGGCCAAGAAGCGCACTACGTCCTGCTCCAGGCAGATCTGGTCCTCGTTGACCACGATGCCGGAGGTAGTGTGCTTGGTCATAACGAAGACCAGGCCGCGCTGCACGCCGCTGGCAGCCACCAGTTGTTCCACCCGCTCGGTCAGGTCGATCAGCTCGTGCTCGGCGCGCGATTGCACTTGCAGGGTGATCAAGCGAATGATCATGACAGCACCCCTCCCGCCCGTTGCAGCGATGGCAGGCCCAGCAGCCGCCGCGGGTTGTCGCGGAAGATCATCTCCAGCGTGCGCGGGCTGAGGCCCGACTCGCGCACGGCGCGAGCCATGTTGCGGATCTCGATGCGCGGGTAGTTGGAACCGAAGACGATCTGGTAGCGCAAGGTGCGCTCGATCATGGTCAACGGTAGCTGGCGCCGGAAGAGGTCGGCGATGAAGTCTTCCGGGTTGTCGTAGTACAGCGCAGCCGTGTCGATGAACAGATTGGGATAGCGCATGGCCAGCGCAGCCAGCTCCAGCGACCAGGGCCAGCCGAAGTGCGTGGCGACGATGCGCAAGTCGGGGAAGTCGGCCAGCACCGGCTCCAAGCGCAGCGGTTGGCCGTAGGCCAGCCGTGTGCGCGGCTCCCAGCTCATGCCGGTGTGCATCACCACCGGCAGACCCAGCCGCTGCGCCCGCTCGTAGAGCGGATAGACGGCCGGATCGTCGGGAAAGAACTCCTGCGACGGGGGCGAGAGCTTCAGGCCGCGCAGGCCAAGGTCGTTCACGGCGCGCTGCAGTTGATCGGCGGCGTCGGCGGCCAGGGGATCGACGCTGGCAAAGCCGATCAAGTGTTGCGGGGCCATGGCTACCAGCTCGGCGATCTGCGCATTGCTGAAATAGGCCACCCCGCGCGTGCGCGTGGTCTCAATGGGCAGCAGCACGGCCTGCTGCAGGCCGGCCAGCTCCAGCTCCAACAGCAGGGTCTCCAGCGGCTGGGCGCGGTTGCCGATGAAGAAGCCCTGACGCGAGGCGGCCCGCTCCAGCTCCGGATAGCGCTGCCGCATCTCGGCGACCAGCAGGGGGTGAACGTGAAAGTCGATCATACGCCGCTCCCGTAGCGCGCGGCCCAACCCTCGCCGGCCCGGCACTCGTACCAGTCGGTCCAGGGGCGGGCGTAGGCGTTGGCGATGGCGGTCAGCTCGGCCAGGCGCCGGGTGGCCTCGCCGGCCAGAAACTCGCGGCGGGCCTGGCCGGCCAGCCCTACCGCCTCCTTCCAGATCGAACGGCCGGCGAGGAAGCCGGACGCGCCACCGCGACAGGCCAGTTCCACCTGGCGGCAAAAGGTCGGGTGGTCGACGCCGGCGCTGAGCACCATCCAGGGCACGCCAGCCGCCTCCGTCACCGCCTGACAGGCTGCTAACAGCCGCGCCTCGTCCTGCTCGTAAGCCATGTCGGCGGGAAACTCAGCTTTGAAGGCGTCGGCGCCCAGCGGGCAAAGGCGACGCGCCGTCTCGGCCACGATCCATGGCTTGGCGGTGGCAAAATCCGCCGAGTTGGTGGGAACAGCGGGATCGATCGAGTAGGAGAGGCACTCCAGTACCAGGGGGATGTCGTGGGTGCGGCAGTCGGCTGCCACCCGCCGCAAGAACTCCTCCTGAAACCCGGCCGACGCGGCGTGCGGGTGGTAGTAGAGCAGCAGCTTGACAGCCGAGGCGCCCATGCGTCGCACTGTGCCCACATCCCACCCCGGCACCAGGCGGGCCTGGCGCGCCGTGCTCGGCCCGGCGTAGCCCGACTCCTCCAGGGTGATGAGCAGGCCGGTGCGGCCGGGCAGGCTGTTGCTGGCGATGGCCTCGTGCGCGGTGTAGGTCACGTCCATCAGCATGGCGCTGGCCTGCGGCGCTAGCGCGGCGGTGATGTCCAGCTTGAGCGCCACCACGTCGGCGTAGCTGACCGCTTCGGGGTTGGCCGGGTTGATGACCTTCTTGAGCGACCCGCGGTGGTCGAGGGCCACCACGGTGAAAACGCTCTGATCGTTGGAGATTTGTTGGAGACCGCGATATTTACCGATGCTAAGCTCTTTTTTCATGATGTCTTCTTAGTGGATGATCGACAGACCCGGCTCCAGGCTTGAGCCGGGTTTGGGCAGAAGCGCAACGCAAGGACGCCAAGGCGCAGAGACGCCGCTGGCTGCCGGCCGAAGCCCGGATAGGTGCCGGGCACTTGATGTGCGCTTACACGAGCGCAATCCAGTCGCAAGTGCCCGGCACCTGAATGGCCTGGGGACTAGAGCCGCGCCAGGGCTTCGTGCCGCCAGGGCGCTCCTTCCATCGGACCCTTCTGCTGCACCGACAGCGCGCCGACCACGTTGGCAAAGCGGGCCACGCGCGGCAGTTCCCAGCCCTCCAGCAGGCCGACGACAAACGCACCGCCGTAGCAATCGCCGGCGCCAGTCGGGTCCACCTCGGTCACCTCGATGCTGGGCACGGTGATCTCCTCGCCGCGCGTGAAAACCGTGGAACCGCGCGCACCCTGTTTGAGCGCGATCATGGGGAGGCCGCGGGCTAACAGGTGGCGGCAGGCGCTGGCCGCGTCGGTGTCGCCGGTGAGCATCGCCGCCTCTTCGCCGCTGGGCAACAGCAAATCGCAAGCATCCAGGATGGGCCGGCAGATCTCTCGCACCTTGTCAATGCCCATCAGCTCCGGCCGCAGGTTGGGATCGAAGCTGACCCGGCCACCGGCGCGCTTGACGATTTCTACCGCCTTGTAGCACGCTTGGCGCGCGCTGTCGCTCATGGTCATGACAGAGCCGGTGATGTGCAGGAACTTGACGCCGGCCACGTAGGTCGGGTCTACGTCGTCCGGGCCGAGCAGGGAAGCTGCGGCCTGAGGTAGGTGGAAGACGAACTTGCGGCTGCCGTCGCTGCGATAGGCTACGAAAGCGATGCCGGTGGTGTAGCCAGGCGCGCGGCGCAGGTAGGTGGTATCGACGCCGTCCGCCACAAGACGGTTGACCACGCAGTCGCCGAAATCATCGGCCCCGGCTACGCCGATCGCGCCGGTCGAGCCACCCAGCCGCGCCGCAGCATCGATAAAGATCAGAGCTGCGCCACTGGGGAAGGGGCCGACGAAATCGGCCGGCCGCGACAGCGGCTGGTCCAGCTCCTTGCGCATCACCTCGACGAGAACATCGCCCAGGACGAGGATGTCAGGGGACATAGCTCACTCCTTGCAACGCGCGCAACGTTGGGTACAGCTTGCGAAATGTCTGACGGTAGGCTTGATCGTACAGCGCCTGCCGCTGCGGTTCCGGCTCGAAGCGACCGGTGGGGCGGTAAGCCTGACCGGCGGCGTCGGCAGCGTCCCGATAAAGGCCTACGGCCAGGCCGGCCAGCAAGGCCGCGCCGCGCGCCGTCACCTCGCTGACCTCCGGCACCTCAACCGGCAAGCCGAGCACATCGGCCTTGAGCTGCTGCCACCAGGTGTTGCGCGTGCCGCCACCCACGGCCCGCAGCGCAGCAGCCGTGCTGCCGGTGATGCGCTGATGGCCTTCGAGTAGATAGCGCAGGGCAAACGACAGACCCTCCATCGCCGCCCGCGCCAGGTCGGCCGGCGTGTGGTACAGACGCAGGCCAAGCCATGCGCCCCAGGCATCGGCGTCGCGGTCGGGCGGGCCGCTGCCGCCCAGGTAAGGCAGGAACCAGACGCCGTTGGCTAGAGGCGGTGCAGCGGCGGCCGCCGCCATCAGCGCTTCCAGCGTGGCCATCTCGGCATCGCCGGCCAGGATCTGGCTCACCCACCCCACCACTGCGCCGCTCATGAAGCCACCCACCAGGTAATAGCGATCGGGCGCGGTGTGGCAGCCGCAACACAAGCCGGAGCGGGCGGCCGGCCCGGTGAGCACGGGCTGCGTCAGGCTGGCCAGAATGGTGTCGGTCGTACCGCTGGAGTTGAGCACTGCGCCGGGGTCGATCACGCCGGCCGCCAGCGCCGCGCAGACATGGTCATGGCCGCCGGTGGCAACAGGCAGTCCTGCCGGCAAGCCGGTGATCTGGGACGCTGCCGCCGTCACGCCGCCCACGGTCTGGCCGCTGGGCAAGGCCGGCGGCAGCAGCTGCGGCGACAGCTCGGCCAGGCGCAGCAGCTCCTCTGACCAGGCGCGACGGCGCAGGTCGAAGAGCATGGTGCGCGAGGCCATGCTGTAGCTGGTGGCTGCGACCTCGGTCAGGCGGTAGGCGATCCAATCGGAGAGGCAGAGCCAATGGCGGCTGCGGGCGAAGGCGGCCGGGTCTTGCTGGCGGTGCCAGAGCAGCTTGTGCGCCGAGTAGATGTGGTCTAGCGGCAGGCCGGTGATGGCGTAGATGGCCTCCTCGTCCAGCCGCTGCCGCCACCAGTCGTTCCAGGGCAGGGTGCGGCGGTCGTGCCAGGTCAGCACGGGGGCTAACGGCTGGCCGGCTGCATCGACCAGCACGCCGGCCTCGCCCATGCTGGCCACGGCCAGGCCGGCCGGCCGCTGGTCAGGCCGCAACTGCTCGACGACCTGACGGATCAAGCGGGCGCTGGTGTGCCAAAGTTGCTCGGCATCGTAGAGGGGGCTATCGCCGGCCGCCGTAGCGGTGGCATTGAGGGGGGTAGGGGCTACGGCGCGGGCTTGCAAGCGACCGGCGACATCGAAGGCCAGGGCTTTGCAGTTGGTCGTGCCCAGATCAAGGCCGATGAGGATGTCCATAGGAAGGTAGGGTAGGGCTGGCGGTTCTGCTGTGTCGACCGGCGCGGACATCGGCCAAGGGCGTGCTTCTCCGGTGGAACAGGACTGGCAGTCCTTGGCGCGACGGCTAGAAGTCGCCGATCTTGCTGCCCGTCATCAACGCCACCACCTCGTCCATGTACGTGTCCTTGGTCTTCAGCTCGGCCACTTTGCGCGCCCGACGCATGACCACAATGCGATCGGCCACGGCAAACACGTCGAGTAGGTTGTGGCTGATGATGATCACCGGCACGTTGTGATCGCGCAGGGTGCGGCAGAGGTCGAGCACCTTGCGCTGCTCGGCGACGGCCAGCGCAGCCGTCGGCTCGTCCATGATCATCAGACGGGCGTTCCAGTAGACGGCGCGAGCGATAGCCACGGCCTGGCGCTGGCCACCCGACATCTGGCGCATGGGGCGCAGCAAGTTAGGGATGTGGATGTCAAGCTTCTGCAGAGCAGTTTCGGCCTCGCGCAGCATGTGCTTGCGATCCACCATGCTGAACACGCCCAGTGTGCGTCTCATGGGTTCGCGACCCAAGAAAATGTTCACCGTGGCGTCCAGGTTCTCGCAGAGAGCCAGGTCCTGATAGATGGTCTCAATCCCGTGGTTACGTGCATCCATCGGCGTGGCAAAGCGCATCTCACGGCCGTCGAGGAAAATCTGGCCGCCGTCGGGCTGATAGACGCCGGAGATCATCTTGATCAACGTTGACTTGCCGGCGCCGTTGTCGCCCACCAGGCCAACCACCTCACCTGGATACACCTCCATGCTGACCTGGTTGACTGCCACCAAGCCGCCGAAGTGCTTCTCCAGATCGACAACTTTGAGCATTGGTTCTTGGTTGTTCATGTCTGGTCCCTCACTTCTCCAGCAGCCGGGCTTTGGTTTGATCCACCAGGACCGCCAGGATGATGACGATGCCGATGGCGACGTATTGCCAGAAGGGGTTGATGCCTAGGATGACGAAGCCGTTCGTGATGACGGCGATGATCAGAGCGCCGATCAGGGTGCCGATGATCGTCCCCTCGCCGCCGAACAGCGAAGCGCCGCCGATGACCACTGCGGCAATGGAGGTGATCAAGAGCGCCTCGCCGGCGTTGGCTGCGCCGTTGGTGAAGCGAACGTTGTAAAGCAGGCCGGCGGTGGCGGCAAAAGCGCCCGAGAGGATGTAGAGTTTGATCAGGTGGTTCTTGACTGGGATGCCGGCGCGCAGCGACGCCTCCGCGTTGCCGCCGATGGCGTAAGTGTAGAGGCCGAATTTGGTGCGCGAGAGCACGAAATGGCTGGCGATGAGCAGGATGATGATCAAGGTTACCGGATGGGGCAGAATGCCGACCACTTCGCGCATCTGCGCTGTGGTCAGGCCGGTGGGCTGGGAGAGGAAGGAGATGCCGGCTTCAGGATGGACATAGAGCAGATAGCCGTTGCCCAACTGGCCCAGATTCTTGACGAAGATCGGTCGCGGCATACCGCCAGAAAGGACAAAGCCGATGCCGCGGGCGATGCTGAACATGCCCAGCGTGGCGATGAAGGGCGGCACCCGCAGACGAGCGATGATCAGGCCGTTGACCAGGCCGGCCAGCACGCCCGAGGCCATACCGGCCGCCAGGCCGAGGAGCACCGCGAGAGGGATTGGCAGAACCTGGGCCAGATCAGACATCACGATGGCGCCCACAACTGAGGCCATGCCGGCCACCCAGCCAATGGACAGGTCGATGCCGGACGAGATGATGATAAAAGTCTGGCCAAGGGCCATGATCAGCATGATGGCCATGTTGGCCAAGATGCTCTGCAGGTTGAAGGCCGACAAGAAGCCCTTGCCGGTCAGCGAGAAGAAGACCAGCAGAGCAATCAGGAACAGCCAGGCCCAGGCCTGGCCGATCACCTGAAGAGCGCGGCGTCCAGCGGATACGCCAGGGGTGGTCGGAGTAACAGCCTCAGCTTCCATGATGTGCTCACAGTCTGGTAGAGGTGGCCCTACGAGAGGGCTAGGGAGCGAAAAAGCGGCGCAGCGGGTCAGGCGACCCGCTGCGCCGATCAGAGCAAAGGCTTACTTGCTCTTGTAGATGGCGGCTTGCGCCTCCGGGGTGTCCACGTTGTCGCGGGTGATCACGACATAGCCCGTGGGCACGCGCGGGGCAATGGC
>DAOUBX010000005.1:0-3523 GCA_034432445.1 Anaerolineales bacterium | reverse complement strand
TTGCGACCGGTTTACAGCTTGAGCCGGCTCTGCAGACGCCCTGGCCAGCGCAGCCTTAAGTGCCCGGCACCTAGGGCTGAATAGTTGCCATCAGCCTTAGCTGTTAGGCAAAAAAGACGAGGTTAGCGATGTCAGTCGCTAACCTCGCTTTGTGTAGCGGGAGGTGACTGCTAGGCCACAGACGCTGGCCTTAGCTCAGCGCCGGCGTGGGATGCCGCAATCCCGACTCCTCCTAGCCCGCAGTCTAGCTGACTTGCGCGTGGCGGGACTAGCGTTCGATGCGGAACGACACCTCAGCACGCACGCGATAGACATCGACTGTACCGGTGTCGCTCATGCGGATGTCGAACTCCTTGATGCCGATGCGCGTAATGCCGCGCAGGGTGGCCTGGGCTTCTTTGATCAGGTTATTGGCGGCATCTTCCCAACTCGTGGGCGACTCGCCAACCAGCTCGATGATCTTGACAACTGACATGCTGTACCTCCTTGTACATCGGGGAAAAACGGGAACCGTGGCAACGCAGCGTGATGCTAGCCCTCCACAGCAGCGCCGGCCATGGTCATCACGGCTACCATCGACGCCTATGTGAAGGATACCACCAAAGAGCGCTCTTGTCAATCGGCTCATAACCAAAGGGGGCATCTCACTTTGGTAGCAGACCCTGCGGATTTTGCGCTGCCTTGCCGTAATGGCGGTTCAAGCACAGAGCATGGCTACCAGGATTGCGGGTTCGACACCAGAAATCCTCCGGGTCTTGACGCGCCCTTGATTTGAAATACAACCACGGCGTAACTACTCAGCCATAGGTGCCGGGCATTTGGATTCTAACCTGAAATTCGCTCGGGCGGGTCTCCGACCGGGCCCGCCGCGCTTTCATTGACGGTTGTGCGCCCAGCGCATGGGCATCTGGTTTGCAAACGTGTCTGCGAAGCCAACCTAGGTCGCAAATCGCCTACAAATGCCCGGCATCTGAGCAGTTACGGGACGCGAAGAACCCAAAAGCTGGCTGTGGGCCCTCGTGTCTTCGTGGTGGAAAAATTCGCGCGATCAACGCATAGTCGGCCACAAGAGCCGGTGCCTGCGCAGCAACATGCCACAGGGCATCATTGCAACGCTTCACCCGCCACTGCCTCCAGCAAGCCGGCAGCCTCCCAGGCCGTCAGACCGCCGTTCAGCACGCACACGTTGTCGTAGCCACGGCTGCGAAGAGCAGCCGCGGCGCGCAGGCTGCGCCGGCCGGCGCGACAGGTGAGCACGATGGTCCGATCGCGCGGCAACTCCACGGAGTTGCGCAGGACCTGCAGCAACGGCAGCGACCGGGCCTGGGGAATGTGTGCTCGTTGATACTCGCGCGGCTCGCGCACATCGTACACCAACGGCGGCGCGGCGCTGCGCAGGCGCTGCCAAAGCTCCTGGGGCTCGATGGTGGGTACAGGTGAGCTGGGCGCAACCGTGTGCAGCGCTATTTCCGGCGGCAGAATCTGCTTAGGCAGGTTCTGACACTCCAAGAACACACGCACTTCGCACTCGTAGATGCACACGGCCGGGTCGAGCACGCGATAGAACAGTTGGCTGATCGCACTGTCATCGTCGAGGAAATGGTCTTCGCCCAGGGTGCGCGTGAAACCGGTGGAGGCCATGAACTCGAACACCGGCTGTTGCACCCGCACAATGAAAACGTCGCCGCCCAGGTCGCGATAGGTGCGCACAACGCTTTCGAGCATGTGGATGCCGCTGATGTCGATCTGAGTCACGCTGATCATGCGCAACAACAAGTAGCGTTGACCGGGATGGTTGCGCAGGTGGCGCAGGATCGTGTCCTCGACGTGAGGCGCCGCGCCGAAGTAGAGATCGCCCAGGATCTCCAGAATGCCCAACTGCGGACAAGCCGGTCGGCGCAATCGCCCATCGGCGGTCACTTGGCGCACCAAATGCCTGAATGCGTCATCCGGCACCAGCGCCTGCACGCGCGGCACGCTGGTGCGCCAGATGTAGTAGGCCAACGACATCAGCACGCCGATCAACACGGCAAACTGCAAGGGCAGCAGCAGCGTGCTCAGAAGGGTGACCACCATGATGAACGTGTCGCCCTTGGTGCTGCGCCAAATGCGCAGGATTTCCTGGCGATCGATCATGGTGTAAGCGCTGAGGATCAAAGTAGCCGCGATGGTGGGCACTGGCACATAGACCGCAATCGGCGCCAGCAGGAACACGATCACCAGCACCGCCAGGCCGGCGAAGACCCCTGCCAGCGGCGTCCGTGCGCCGGCTTCGTAGTTCAACGACGAGCGGTTGAAGGAGCCGGAACAAGGGTAGCCCGAAAAGAAGCCGGCAGCGATGTTGGCCAACCCCTGCCCCACGAACTCCTGGTTGCTGTCGAGGCGTTGGCCGGTCTGCGAGCTGATGGAGCGGGCGATTGCCATTGCCTCCACCAGGCCGATTACCGCCACCGCCAACGCCCCCGACGACAGGTCGCCGATCAGAGTCAGGTCCAGCAAAGGCAGGTCGGCGAGCGGCGGCAAGCCGCGCGGTAGCTCGCCCAGCACAGCGACGCCCTGCTCTTGCAGGCTGAAGACGGCCACCACCAAGGCTGCCAGCCCCATGGCGATGAGGGGTGCAGGCAGGTTGCGGTTGATACGCCGCAACACAAGAACGGCGACGATCGTGCCGACACCCAAGGCCAGGCTCAGCAGGTGGGTCTCAGGCGAATGAACGACCAGATTGCCCACCGTGACGGCTAAGGCTGGCGAACTGGGAAAGGTCAAGCCCAAGATCGGCCGCAGCTGATTGACGATGATCAATACGCCGGCTCCCGCCGTAAAACCCACGATCACCGAGTCGGAGACGAAATTGACCAGCACGCCCAGCCGCGCCAGGCCCATGACCACCCGAAAAACACCGGCCATGACTGCCAGCAGGCCGGCGGCAGCCACATAAGTGGGTGATGCGGGCTGGGCCAGCGGCAGCAGAATGGAAAAGACAAGCAGCGAGGAGGAGTTGGTAGGGCCGGTGCTGAGCTGATTGGAGGAACCCCAGAGCGCAGCAACGATCGAGGCTACAACGGAAGCGTAAACGCCCATCGAGGGCGGCAAGCCGGCCAAAATGGCAAAGGCGATGCCCTGCGGCAAGGCTACCACGCCCACCGTCAACCCTGCCATCAGATCGAAGCGCAGGTTGTTCTTGTCATAGGAACGCAGTAAGCGCGCAGGTTGCAGAAAGTAGCCAGGGATAGTCCGCAGGCTATCTACCAAGGGCCCATAGCGCACTGCAGCACGACTTGTAGTTGCAGCCATGACGTAGTTGCTTGCTCGTGTCACCCTGCCAGGCGCTCCCAGTTGAAGCACCTTGGACATCAGCGGACAGATGATCGACCCTTGTTGACCGGGCCGGACAGCCGGAGCAAAAAAGATAGTGACTATTCAGGTGCCGGACACTTGCGACCGGCTTACAGCTTGAGCCGGCTCTGCAGACGCCCTGGCCAGCGCAGCCTTAAGTGCCCGGCACCCAGGGCTGAATAGTTGC
>DAOUBX010000004.1:0-17363 GCA_034432445.1 Anaerolineales bacterium | reverse complement strand
GTAGACCGTGTGGAAGGGGATGTCGTTGGTGAACAGCAGCCCGGTCATGATCATGCGCGCCACCCAGAAGAAGAGGATGTCGTAGCCGGTCTCCATCACATCGGTCGGGTAGTAGCGGCGCAGGTCGGGCGTGTCGTCGGGCCAACCTAGGGTGCTGAAAGGCCAGAGCGCCGAGCTGAACCAAGTGTCGAGCACGTCGGGGTCCTGCTCAAGCTGCACCGGTGCGCCGTAGTGTTTGGCGGCGGCGGCGTGTGCCTCGGCCGCGTTGCGCGCCACGAAGACCTCGCCATCGGGGCCGTACCAGGCAGGGATGCGGTGCCCCCACCACAGCTGGCGGCTGATGCACCAAGGGCGCATGTTCTCCAGCCAGTGATAGTAGATCTTGGTGAAGCGCTCCGGGATGATTTGGATGCGGCCGCTGCGCACGGCGGCCAGGCCCAACTCGGCCATCGGCGCGGTGTTCACGAACCATTGCTTGCTGATCAGCGGCTCGATCACCTCGCCCCCACGCTGGGCGCGCGGCACGGTCATGGTGTACGGCTCTTCCTTGATCACCAGCCCGGCCGCGGCCATGTCCTGCCACAGCTTGTGCCGCGCGGCAAAGCGTTCCATGCCGGCATACGGTCCAGCCTCGGCGTTCAGGGTGGCGTCCTTGTTCATGATGTTGATGATCGGCAGGCCATGCCGCTGGCCGATCTCGAAGTCGTTGGGGTCGTGGCCAGGGGTGATCTTCAACGCGCCGGTGCCGAACTCCATCGACACGTAGGTGTCGTGGATGACCGGTATGGTGCGGTTGAGCATGGGCACCAGGCAGGTCTGGCCGATCAAGTGACGGTAGCGCTCGTCGTCGGGGTGCACGGCCACGGCTGTGTCGGCCAGGATGGTCTCCGGCCGCGTCGTCGCCACCGGGATGTAGCCCTTGCCGGGGCCTTCGTCCAGGCTATGGCCGGCCAGTGGGTATTTGAAATAGTACAGTGTGCCCTGTTCCTCGCTGTACTCCACCTCCACGTCGCTGACCGCCGTCTGCAAGCCAGGTGACCAGTTGACGATGTACTCGCTCTGATAGATCAGGCCCATGCGGTGCAGGCGCACGAACGCCTCGTTCACGGCTCGGTTCAGTCCCTCATCCAGGGTGAAACGCTCGCGCTCCCAGTCGCAGCTGGCGCCCAGACGGCGCAGTTGGCCGACGATGCCGCTGTGGTGCTTCTCTTTCCACTCCCAACACGCGGCCAAGAAGCGATCGCGGCCGATCGCTTCCCGGCTCGTGCCCTCGTTGCGCAGCTTGCGCTCCACCTGCAGTTGGGTGGCGATGCCGGCGTGGTCGGTGCCGGGCACCCACAGCGCAGCTCGCCCTTGCATGCGCGCGCGGCGGATCATCAGGTCTTCCAGCGTTACGAACAGCGCATGGCCCTGGTGCAAGACGCCGGTCACGTTGGGCGGCGGGATGGAGATCACGAACGGCTCGGCGTCGGGACCGGCGGCCTCCGGCTTGAACCAGCCGCGCGCCTCCCACCAGTCGTAGAGTCGCTGCTCGGCCGCAGCGAAGTCGTAGGTTTTGGGCATGTCGAAGGATGAATGATTCATATGAGACCTCGTGCTTCGGAAAGCGTACCACGATTTGAAAAATCGTGGGTGTGCGTTGGACCAGAGGGACGATTTGGAAAATCGTCCTACGAATGACGGTCTGCGGGGCTGCCAGCCGCGTACCACGATTTGAAAAATCGCGGGTGTGCGTTGGACCAGAGGGACGATTTGGAAAATCGTCCTACGGGTGACGGAGGTAGGTCCATGGCCAGTCGCGCCAGTCAGTCACTAGCCCGGCCTTCACCGGGTTGTTCAAAACATACTGCACGATTCGCTGCCACTCCGCCTCATCGCGAACCTCGTGATCATACCGTTCATGGTGCCAGAATTGACCTGTCCTTCCCAGAACTATGTTCGCCCGTCGTGCTGTGTACAGCTTGAATGAATGCATCGTCTTGGCCAATGGGCAGTACGAACCATCGGTTTGCAGTATCGGCTGAAAGACGATGTGTGCGTGGTTCGACATGATGCAGTAGGTATCCAGCACATAATGGCGACCGTCCAAATAATGCAAGCTGTCGCAAACGATCTGTGCGATCTCTTGTTGGCGCAGCCAATGCGGGCCAGTAGACGTCATGTCCAACGCACGATCCCAACGACCGAAGAGCCGGCGCTGTTCAGCATAGGCTTGCATAGCCCGTGTTTTGGGATCGGCAATGCTGGCAAGAGCCCTCTCAACACGCTGCGCTTCTGCTTGCAACTCCATTAAAACGGCTTGTGGCAGCGACCCCACAAGTCGGATGGTCACGAATAGCGTTGCGCCGGGTGATTGATAGTGCGGCAGGTTGCGGCGATAGAAGAACTTATAATCGAGTTGGCTCATAGCGCTTGGCCCGCAAACGATCTAGGAAGATCGTTTTACAAAACAACGCCTCTTTCGCACAAGGACGAAAGAGGCGTTTTCGCGGTACCACCTTGCTTGACAGACATCCCCGGCGGCACGGTCAGAGACCGGCCCGAGCGTGGGAAGAAGCTGTCCACTCGAGCGCTGTAACGGGCGCACCCGGTTGGGCTTACGTTGGTGATCGGTAATCGGTGACCGGTGATCGGTCAGAGAACTGATTACTGGTTACTGTTCACCGATTTCCATCTTCAGCCCATCGACTCCCCGGCGACCTTCGGCGGCGCTTACGTCCGGGCAGGCTTTCAGTCTTTGACCTGCCCTCCCTGGTGACAGCGTTCCGCTTACTCCTCCGGTTCGCAGTCGTTGCTGGCGTATGTGATTAGGAAGCCCTGCGATTATAGTGCAACCTGAACGCGCTGTCAAAAGCGCAGCGCCGGACGCTCCCAAGCGTCCGGCGCTTTTCGCTCAAGGCTACCGGCTGATCACTTGGTTTCGATGGTGATCGTCTTGATCAGGTCGCCGGGCGTGGTGGCTGTGTTAGGATCGCGCAAGCTGATGCTCTTGAGCACGTCCATGCCCTCGATCACTTTGCCAAAGACGGTGTGCATGTCATCCAGCCAGGGCGTAGCGTCGAAGGTAATGAAGAACTGGCTGCCGTTGGTGTTGGGGCCGGCGTGGGCCATGCTCAAGATGCCGGCGGAGTCGTGTCGCAGCTCGGGCGTGAACTCGTCGGCAAAGCGATAGCCCGGGCCGCCGCTGCCGGTGCCGGTGGGGTCGCCGCCCTGGGCCATGAAGTCTTGGATCACACGGTGAAACGTGGTGTTGTCGTAGAAGCCCAGGTCGGCCAGCACGACGAAGTTGTTCACGGTGTTGGGCGCCTGATCCTCGAACAGATCGACCAGGATGTCGCCTTTTTCGGTGGTGATGCGCGCCAGGTAGTCCTTGCCAGCCTCCAACTGCATGGCAGGAGGCGTGTTGAACAGGTTGGCGCGTTGCTCCGGCGGCAGCGCCGCCAGCGGTCGCGCGCCGGTGGGATCGAGCACAGGCGCTACCGGCTCAGGCGTGGGCGTGGGCGGCGGCGGCGTGGGCGAGCGGCGCTGGCTGGCCTCGCTGATCGTGACCTGGCGAATGACATCGCCCGTCACCACCTGCTGAGCCACTTCTAGGCCCTCGACGATCTGGCCAAAAACGGCGTAGTAGCCGTCTAGGTCGGGTAAAGCCTCCAGAATCATGTAGAACTGGCTGCCGCTGCTGAGCCGGTCCGGGTTGTACTGGTCGGGCAAGCGCAGATAGCCGACGGCGCCCTGCAAGTTCGGCAGGCCCAGCTCGGCCGGCACCTCATAGCCCGGGCCCCCTTCACCGGTGCCCAACGGATCGCCGGCCAGGATGACGGGGGGCGGGCTGTCGGCGGTCATGGTAATGCCATCGTAATAGCCCAGGCTGGACAAGACGATGAAGTTGTTGGCGGCAATCGGCGCCTCTTGTGTATAGAGCTCGACGACGATGTCGCCTTTGGTGGTCTCGAGCGTTGCCAGATAGATCTTGTTGGGGTCGATCTGCATGTCGGGCGCGGCCTGAAACATGTTGACGCGCTGTTCGCGGGGCATGGCGGCCAGGGGCCGCTCCGATCCGGCCGGGAGCACAGGTTGGCTGCCGACCGGCGCTGGGCTGGCGACGGCCGCGGGCGGCTCTGTAGGCGCAACCGTAGTAGGAGCAACGGTGGCAGGGATCGCAGTGGCCGTGGGCGCCGAGGTGTCCGGCGTCACCGTACCGCAGGCAGCCACGAGCAGCGCAGCGGCCATCAGAAAAGCAAACACAACTAAGGACTTCTTGTGAGAAGCAGACAAGATAGGGTACCTCCAGAGAGTGAATTGACCAACCAAGACAGCAGCTATTCAACCGAGGCGCCGGGTACTAGCGCCCAACAGACTCCAGTGCCCGGCACCCAACTAAGTGGTCCAAAGCTGCGCGAATAGCCATACGCTGCGAACGCTCGCCCTATGTCGGCAGCGGCGCGCCCAGGAGCAGCACCTTGCCGGCCGTGTTGGGCAGACCGGCGGTCACGTTGACAGCATCGATCACGATCGGCGCTTGCTCGACGACCGCCGCATAGTCCACGCCGCCATGGCCGGTGATGATGACAACAGCGTCAGCCGCTGCCAGCCCATCGGCAAGAGCCACCGACTCCATGACGGCCTCCTGACGATGCAGCGCCTTGCCGCCGATGCGAAAGTGGGGCACATAGGGGTCGTGATAGCTAACCTGTGCGCCGGCTTCCAGCAACAGCTCGATCACACGCTCGGCTGGCGAGTTGCGCGCATCGTCGATGTCGCGCTTGAAGGCCACTCCCAGCACCAGAACACGCGCGCCCTTGAGGGACTGTTGGTGCAAGTTGAGGCCGGCTGTGACCAGGCGCACGACGTGGTCGGGCATGTCGGCGTTAACTTCAGCGGCTAGCTCGATGAACTTGGTGTAGAAATCGAACTCGCGCGCTTTCCACGATAGATAGTAGGGATCGACGGGAATGCAGTGGCCGCCCACGCCGGGCCCCGGCGGGAAGCCCATGAAACCGAACGGTTTGGTTTTGGCCGCCGCGATCACCTCCCAGATGTTGATGCCCATGCGCTCCATCAACAAGGCCAGTTCATTGACCAGGGCGATGTTGACGCTGCGGAAGATGTTCTCCAGCAGCTTGGTCATCTCGGCCACGCGCGGGGTGGAGACGGGGTGGATCTGCGGTGTCAAGTGGCCAAACAGGTCGCAAGCTAGAGCCGTGCACGCAGGGGTCAGGCCACCAACGACCTTGGGAATGTTGTGCGCGCCGTAGTTCGGGTTGCCCGGGTCGATGCGCTCTGGCGAGAAAACCAGGTGAAAGTCCTGGCCGGCGCGCAAGCCACTGCGCTCCAGAATCGGCTGCACAACCTCCTCGGTAGTGCCGGGGTAGGTTGTGCTCTGCAAAATGACCATCTGACCGCGATGCAAATGCGGCCAGATGCCCTCGGCCGCCGCCACAATGTAGCTTAGGTCGGGGGTCTTCATGGCATCGAACGGCGTTGGCACGCAGATCAATACCACATCGGCTTCGGCGATGCGTCGATAATCGCTTGTGGCTTGCAGTCGCCCTGCTTGTGTTAGGGCCGCCAGTTTTGTCGAGGGCACGTCGGGGATGTCGCTCACCCCGGCATTGACCGCGGCCACGCGGCGCGCGTTCACATCCAGCCCTAGCACGCGAAAGCCGGCCTCGCCAAAGGCCGCCGCGTGCGGCAGCCCGACATAGCCTAATCCGATCACACAGATCGTAGCCTGTTTTTGTGCGATTTTGTCTTTGAGCTCCATACGTTTGACCTATTCGTATCCCACCCGCTCCTCGAACCACCAGAGCGCGATGATGGCAACTACCAACACAGCAAGGCCCACGGCATAGCCCTCCACGACCGTAGCTGTCGTGATAAAGATGCTGATCATGCCGCAGACGCCGGCGATAAGATAACAGATCAAGACCGCCTCACGCTTGGAGCCGGTCAAGCGGGCAATGCGATGCGAGATGTGATCCTTGCCCGGCGTGGTCAACGGATTCAGGCCGCGCCGCAGCCGTGAGATCACTACCAGCGTCGTGTCGAAGATGGGCAGGGCCAGAACCAACACCGGCACCATCCAGGTGACGATGTCCATGTTGCTGGGAAAGCGCAGCTTGATGCCCAAGGCTGCCAGCATGAAGCCGATGAACAGCGAGCCGCTGTCGCCCATGAAAATGCTGGCCGGGTTGAAGTTGTAGAACAGAAACCCGATGCAAGCACCCAGCAGCGCAGCCGACATAACCCCGACCAGGTACTGCCGGTTCAAGGCAGCCAGCAGCAGAAAGAAAGCAGCGCCAATGGCAGCAATGCCGCCGGACAAGCCATCCATGTTGTCGAGGAAGTTGAGCGCGTTGGTGATGCCCAGCAGCCAGACCACGGTGACGACCACGTTCAGCCAGGCGGCGTCAAAGACATTGACCCGCACCCCGCTAAAGATCACGATGCCGGCAGCCAGCGCTTGCACGGCCAGCTTCGGCAGCGGCCTAACCGGGCTGCGATCGTCGATGCCGCCGATCACCGACACCAGCGTGGCGCCGATCAAGATACCGATGACCTCTTGGATGCGATAACGATTGCCTAGCACCAAAAGGGCCGCGAAAAAGCCCAGGTAGATGGCGACGCCGCCCAAGCGTGGCACAGGCACGCTGTGCACCTTGCGGAAGCTCGGCTGATCCACAAAGCCAAACCGCCAGGCTGCGCGGCGCACGAACGGCATCGCAACAACGGCGAAAACGAGAGCAGTGGCAGCCATGAGCACGTAGGTCGTAGCCGGATGCATAAGCAGAAAGAACGAGATCATTGAGTCTAGCCGCCTAGCTCCTGCTGTAGGCGCTGGATGAAGTCTTGCAGGGCAGCCTTGTCGCTGTCGCCGGTGGCCAACTCGAGCGCCCTTTGCGCAAAGCGGAGCGCTTGCTCGAGGTCGCCGGCCTCCTGATAAAGCAGCGCCAGGTTGCGATGACTCGCCAGGTCATTGGGCCGCAGATCGACGATCGCCAGGTTCTGCGCGATGGCCCGCGACAGGTCGCCCTCCTGGGCATACAGATACCCAAGGGTGCTCATAGTTTGCACGTCCCGCGGGGCCAGTTTGAGCGCCTGCTCGTAGCTTTCGATGGCTTGCTGGGTTTGACCCGTCGTTTGATACAAGTCACCGAAGCGACGATAGGTGTCGGCGTAGCGCGGATCCAGGCCAAGGGAGATCTCGAGCTGCGCTTGCGCCTGTTCGACATCGCCCGCCGCCAGATAGGCCGTGCTGTACTCGTTGTGCAGGTGGGCGGCGTTTGGGCTGAGGGTTGTTGCGACCTGGTAGTAGTCAAGTGAGCGCTGGGTCGCTTGCAGGCCGGGTGCGCCGCCGGTCATTTGGGCCTCGGTGATGTAAAAGCGACCTAGGTTGGCCGAGTGGTCGGTGTTGAGGGGGTTGAGCGCTTGCGCCCGCAGCAACGCCTCTTCGGCCCGCGCCAGGTACGTTTGCTGCACGTCGGCGTCAGTGGCCTTGCGCGCCTGTTCCAGCAGGGCGCGTCCCAGGAAGAGGTAGTAGTAGTCCTCGCGCGGCTGCTTGGCGATCGCTTTGCGGTACAGGTAAATGGCGCTCTCGTATTGCTGGGCCTTGTCGTAAGCTTGGCCGACTTTGTAGATAATGTCGGCTTGTATCAGGCTGAGGTTGACAAACACGATCACAAAGAGAGCGCCGACAGCGGCTACAGTCGGAACGATCACGCCCGCCCAAGCGCCGGCGCCCAACCACGGCGCACTAGTCTGCGTTGCCGCACGACGGCTGCGCCACAAAAGCCCTGCCAAAACCATGCCCAGCAAGAAGAGAATCAGGTAGTACACAACGATGTGGCCGGTCGGCCCTGCGCTGATGGTGTCGAGGATCTGCTCGCGCGTGAGGCCGGCCAAGCCCTCTTGCGCCCGCGTGGCAGCCGCGATGCCGGCCGCATGCACAAGCCCGGCGACCAGAAAGATGCCACCGGCGACGGCGGTGTAGAGCAAGCCGGCCTGCGCCAGCCAACGGCGCCGCGCCGCCTGCTCGGCCCTTTCGCCGACCAACACCGACAGCGTCATCAGCAAGCCCACACCCCAGGTGAAAACAACCATCCACAGAATGCCCAGGCTCGTGACCTGCGTGTCCGACCGGGGCAGCACGCGGGTGGTCAACGAGTTCCAGAAGATGACAATAGGCGACGTGCTGCGCAGCTGCGGCACGTTCGGATTGATGACGAAGTCATAGGCCAAGGTGAACAGGATCATGCCCAGCACCACGGCGTAGACCAACACCTCGTTCCAGGGCTGCGCCTTAGCCGTTGGCACAGCGGCAGCCTGGGACTCGACACGGCGGCCGGTTGCTGCGCGCGCGCTCTGTTTGCTCTGCCGCTGGGAACTGGCCGCCGCCGCGCCGGTTTTCGCCTTGCGCACAGGCTCGGTAAGCACAGCCGGCGCTGGGGCAGCGGACGGCCGGGCTAGGCTCAACCAGCGCATGCCTACCACGACCAGGACAGCGCTCCAGGCCCAGAAGTAGGTGCGCGTGGCGGCAATGGCAATGCCGAAGTGAATCTCGACGAAGTGGGCGACTACCGTGGCCAGGATGGTGATCATAAGCAAGGAGCGCTGATCGAGGCTCATGCCGAGGCCACGCCGCTCGTTCCAAATCGCGGCGATCGTGATGTAGAGGATGGTGCCGAGGATCAATCCCGTCGGCAGCCCCAGCCCAAACAGGATCCAGTTGCCCATGACGATGTAAGGGATCAACGCGCCCAACAGGCTACCCCCTAGCGCAAAGAGCAAGAAGGCAAGCCGTTGCCGTGAGCTACGAATTAAGCCTAGCCACTTCAGGCTGTAGTAGAACACGCTGAGGAAGAGCGCCATGTAGGCAGCGAAGCCTAAGACGCCGGTGATGACTAGGGCATCGAAAGTCTCGTTGTGCGAGCGGTCCGGCGAGGCGTTGCGCGACTCGTGATAGGCCAGTTCGGGTGGGTAATAGCGATTGAACGCCATCCACATGGTCTCAGGGCCGTAGCCAAAGGGCACGCGCAAGAGGTTGAAGGGGTCGGGCCGCATGGCTGTGACATCGCCTTCGCCGCCCGTTGCCGGGTAGAGCAAGGGGTCGTGCGGCGCGACCAGCTCGGCGGCGCCCTGCCAGATGAGCGTGCGCACGCGTGCCGTGTTGGCCTCGAAGTCGAGGGCCGTGCCCAGCCGGCCGATGTAAGGGTTGGTGCGCAGGTCGGCCAGTGGCGAGTTGGGCAGGTTGAAGACCAACAAGAAGGCCACACCGGCCACAGCCAAAAACACGGCGCCCACCCACGCCCAACGCAGCACCGCGCGGCGCACACCGTGCACGCGCTCGCTGTTGCCAACCCAGGCGCGCACCCCCAACAGCCCCACGAGGCCGAAGACATACAACCCGGCCATGAGGCCCAAGAACGGGCCGCGGCTTTGCGTAAACAGAAAGGCCAAGCCCTGCAACGCCAGAATGAAGAGATAACAGCCGGCCAGCACAGCGTCGGCCAGCCCCGACTCGCCCGGCTCATCGCGCAGCAGCCGGCTGAAGTGCACGAGCATGCGCTGCAAGGTCAAGAACATGACCATGAGCAAGTAGGCGGCAACAAAGATCGAGTTGCCCATGTTCGAGGCGATGCGCGTGCGCACGTTGCCACCCCACGGCAGCGGGTCGAGACCGGTGCGTTGCAAAATGCCGTAGAAGGCGATGGGCAGGCTGGTGAGGATCATGGCATAGACGATGCGCAGCCACTGCTCACGCCGCCGGAGGTGTCCTAGCAGCAAGAAGAAGATGACGAGGTAGGAGTAGGTGGTGTATGTGCCCTGCAGCCGCTGATAGGATCCCCACCAACTGATGCGCGGGGAGACAGAAAGCAACGTGCTGATCAAGTACGACAGCACCAGGATAAGCGTCGGCAACACCAGCGGCGCAGAGCGGACGCGTTGCCACAGCGAGGAACGCCCGTCAGCGCCGTCCCTGCCAACCCTGAACCCCTCGTTGGCCATCTTGCCCAGCCAGGCCACCGCCATGACTAAGGTGATGGAGCGCAGCAGGCTCAGCTTGTCCGGCTCGAACACCCGGCTGGAATGCACGTTGAAGAACAGCGGCGTGACGATCAGCGCCGCCAGCCAGCCGGCTTCGATGATGGCCTCAAAAAGCCACGATAGTTTTGTCCCTGTGCGCGCCGGGGTCTCCGCGCGCAACACAACGGGCTGCTCACCGCTCATAGCGCAGACCTCGTCTCGCCGTCCTGAAAATAGGCAATGGTGCGCGGCAGCCCTTCTTCCAACGGCACCTGGGCGCGGAAGCCGAGGAGTTCCTCAGCCTTGCGGATGTCCGGCACGCGACGCCGCGTTTCCTCGAAGCGCGGGCCATAGGCTTGTTCGTAGGGCACGTGGACGATGGGCGCGGCGCTGCCGGTGGCGGCGAGGACCATCTGCGCCAGCTCCAAAATCGATATCTCGCGGTTATTGCCGATGTTGAACACCTGGCCGATGGCCGCGGGATGGGTTGCCGCCAGGATGGTGCCGCGCACGGTGTCGGCGACGAAGGTGAAACAGCGGGTCTGCCGACCGTCGTCCAGCACGGTCAATGGCTCGTTGCGCAACGCCTGATTGATGAAGCGGGCCATCACGCTGCCATAGCCGCGTGGGTCAAGCCGCGGGCCATAGCTGTTGAAGTAGCGCACGATGCTGACGGGCAGGCCCTTCTGAGCGTAGATGAAACCCAAGTGCTCGTCCAGCGCCTTGGCCAGCGCATAGCTCCAACGCCCTACGGCCGTCGGTCCCAGCAGCGTGTCGGCGTCCTCGCGCAGAGGCGCAGCTTCCGATTTGCCGTACACCTCTGAGCTGGAGGCAATGACCACGCGACGCCAGTATTTGAAGGCCTTTTCCAGCACGATTTCAGTGCCGCGCAGGTTGGTTTGGATCGTGCCCAGCGGATCTTCGACCACCCACTTCACGCCCACCACGGCGGCCAGGTGGTACACGACATCGACCTTGCGCAGCAAGCGGTCAACCTCCGCCTCGTGCAGGATGCTGTCGTTGACGAAGCGAAAGCGCTCGTGTCCCAACAGGTGGTGAATGTTGCCGATCTTTCCGGTGGAAAGGTTGTCGATGACGGTGACGTGGTTCCCCTCGGCGATGAGGGCATCGCATAGATGGGAGCCGATGTAACCGGCCCCGCCGGTGACTAAAACTCGTGTCATGTGTGCGCTACCGAGTCCCCTTGTCGTAATGCTTGCCGTGACGTAGAGCTTCTGTCAGAAAGCTCTTGCCGACCGCCAACAACGGTGCTGACGCGGCCGGCGTGTCGACTAACGGCTCAACAGTCATTGGCGTGTTGCACAAGCCGATGACTTGGCTGATACGCTGGCTAAATGGTTTATCGGTTTCTTTCACGATGCTCAGATCGACGTCGCCGGCGCGATTCCCAGCGCCGCACGCTACAGACCCGCGAAGAAGGGTACGCTGTGGCGCGTGCGCCTTCAGCATCGGCGCCAGGTCGGCCGGCTGAGCGTCGACTTCGGTTGGGGTAAGGCGGCGGCTTGGGATCACAACCAGTCCTTTGGCTGATACGCAGGCATGTCTCCTGCAACACCGGCGGCATTATAACATAGGTGCAGGGGAAAGAGGTAGGCAAGTAGGCAAGGAGACAAGTAGGCAAGTAGACCGGGAGGCAAGGAGGCAAGGAAGCACGTAGACAACGGCGAGCGGCAGCAGGCTTCCGTGGCATCAGATGTCTCCCCTCCTTTCCCTTGCTTACCTTCCGTTCCCTCACTTACTTGTCTGCCGCGACTCGCACTTCCCGCCCGGTGGCCGCCGCCTCGTAGATTGCCAGCACCAGCGCCAGCGATTTGCGCGCCTCCTCGCCTGGGGTGCCTGGCGCGCGGCCATCGCGGATCGCCTGGGCGAAGTCGCGGATCACCTCGCGGTGACTGTAGCCGTAAACCGACGGCGGATCGACGCGCTGGCTGGTGAGAATCTCAGCCTCTTGTTCCAACTGGCCGCGCACCTTCCACAAGGTGATGCGGTTGAGGGCGGTGCCGCCCACCTGCACGGACCCATGTTCACCGAAGATGGACACCGACCCCTCCAGGTTCTGCGGCCAGGTCAGCGTCGAGCCCTCCACAGTGCCCAGGGCGCCGCTGACGAAACGCAACACCGCCACGCCCACGTCCTCAGCCTCCATCCGATGCGCCAGCGTGGCCGAGTACGCTTGTACGGCCTGCACCGGCCCCATCAACCACTGCAAGGCGTCGATGTGGTGGATGCTCTGGTTCATCAGTGCGCCGCCGTCCATGGCCCACGTGCCATGCCAGTCGTCGTCGTAGTAGGACTGGGGGCGGTACCAGCGCACACAGGCGTTGCCCAGGTAGAGCCGGCCCAACAGCCCATCGTCCACGGCGCGACGCACTTGCTGCATGGGAGAGTTGTAGCGATTCTGCAAGACCACTCCCAGCCGACGGCCATGTTGCCGCGCTGTCGCAATCATGCGATCGGCGTCGGCCAGCGTTAGGGCGATAGGCTTTTCCACCAACACGTGCTTGCCGGCCTGCAAGGCATCGATCGCCACCTGAGCATGCAGGCCGCTGGGCACGCAGATGCTGACTGCATCCACATCCGACCGGGCCAGCATGTCGTGATAGTCGGCGTAGGCGGCAGCGCCGTACTCCTCGGCGAAGCGTTGGGCGCGGTCAAAGCGAATGTCGGCTGTGGCAACCAGCCGCGTTTCGGACAGTTGTTGGAAGGACTGGGCATGGCGCGGCGCCACGCGGCCGCAGCCGATCAGGGCGAAGTTGATCATGGGTCGCTAGGTAGACTAGGAGAGAAGGGAGAAAAGGGAAAAGACGGGAAACAAGGGAAATGCGGGGGAACACAAACCGCAACGAGCTTGGTTGACACCTTGTGCACTTGCCTACTTGTCTGCTTGTCTGCTTATCTCCTGTAACAGTTGCTCCAACGCGCGCGCTTGGGCCTGGCGCGAGTGGTGGGCTTCGGTGTAGCGGCGGCCATTGCGGCCCAGGCTGCGTCCGCGGTCAGGCAGGTTGGCTAGGGAGCGAATGGACGCAGCCAGGGCAGCGGCGTCCTCGGGGGGCACGTATAGGCCGCCGTGGGCTGCCTCAAGCACCTGACGCGCTTCGCCGTCGATGCTGAGCAGCAACGGCAACTCACAGGCCCAGGCGTCGAACATCTTGCTGGGCAACGCGCCTTGAAATAGCTCCAGCTTGCGCAGCGGCACAATGGCCGTGTCGGCGGCCGACAAGATGGCCGGCATGGCGCTGCGCGGTTGCTCCGGCAACAGCAACACGTTGTCCAGGCGCAGCTCGGCCTGCATGCGCACTAGATCGGCCTTGACGGGGCCTTCGCCCACCAAGACGAAGCGAATGTTCGCCTCGTTCCGCAACTGCTCCGCCGCACGCAGCACTGTCTCCAAGCCTTGGGCAATGCCGTGAATGCCGGCGTAGACCGCCACGAACGTGTCAGGAGCCAGACCGTGCGTCGCACGAAACTGGGCGCCCAGGGCCGGATGGCGCCGGAACAGGTCGGTGTTGGCGCCGTTGGGGATCAAGGCCAGCTTCGCAGCCGGATACCCGCGGGCCAGCAGCCGTTGGCGCATGCCCTCCGTGACCACCACGATGCGAACCGCCCGATTATAGCACAGTTCCTCCAGATGGCTAGCCCAGCGGATGGCACGGGGGTTGCTCAGCTCGCCCAAGGCCACCGCCGACTCCGGCCACAGATCGCGCACCTCGAACACGAACGGCGCGGCTTTGAGCCGGTGGAGGGCCAGCCCCGCTGCGCCGACAAACAGCGGCGGCGAGGTGGCATACACCACGTCGAACGGCCCGCGCGCGCGCAGCGCTCCTACGAGAACAGCATCCGCCATGTAGCTCAAGTAGAAGGCCATGCGCGTCCTGAAGGTCTTGACCGGCGACGCCTTGACCCACACCCGCAACACGTCGATGCCGTCCAGCGTGCTGTGCTCAACCCATTTTTTGCGGTATTCCGGCGGCACCACGCCCGATGGATGGTTGGGAACCTCGGTCAGCACGGTCACGCGGTGGCCCGCCTGCACCAGCCCGCGCGCCATCTCGTAGGCTCGCGTTTGCGTGGCGCCGACCTCGGGGGGGAAGTATTGGGAAAGATAGAGGACGTGCATGAGAGTGGGCAAGTAGACAAGGAGACAGGGAGAGAGGGGAACACGGAGGCAGCCGCAGAGGGGCAGAAGCACGTGCGCTGCCGGATGGTCTTCCCGCTCGCGTCTATTGCTGCATCTGTCTCCCCACAGTTTCATACAGCGCCAGCAATTTGGACGCGAGCGCCTGCCAGTTGTACTGTGTCTCGAAGGCGCGGCGGCCGTTTTGGCCTAGGCGCCGCGCCTCAGCAGGATTGGTGACGAGGTGAGCAATGGCAGCCGCCACGGCATCCACATCGCGCGGATCGACCAACAGACCACAGTCTGCGCCGGCCACGACGCGACGATTGGGCGGGAAGTCACTGATGATTACCGGCAGACCGCAGGCCATGTACTCGAAGAGCTTGACCGGCAGAGCGACCAGGTAGCGCTCGACCGGCTGCAGCACGGCCAGCGCCACATCGGCCGTTGCTAGGTGGCGTGGCACCTGTTCGTATGGCGCCCAGCCCACCATCTCCACCTGGTCCTCCAGGCCGGCCATGGCCCGCCAAAACGCCTGTTCCTCAGCAGGGTCGGTCCATGTCCCTAGCAGACGCAGCCGCGGGCGTAGCCCCTGCGTGGCCAAGCGCTGCAACGCTTGCGCAATCACCACCATGCCCCGGTCGGTGGAGAAACGGCCGGCATAGACCAGGGTGGGAGCAGGGCGCTCGGTGAGCGGTGCGCGGTGAGCGGTCGCGCGGGCGTTGTGGTTGGTCTCTGCGCGAGCTTGGTCGGCGAAATTCGGCAGTGGGTAGTGACCGATGATCACGACACGGCGATTGCGGTAGCGACCGGCAATGCGCTCGTCTACGGTGATCACGGCTGCGGTGCTGCGGCTCAGCGTCTGCTCGGCCACCGAGATCAGCGCTAGCAGCACCTTGCCGACCAGCCCTCGCAGCCGGGGTCGTTGCAGCTCGGTGTAGTACTCGTGCGCGTCATAGATCACCGGCCGGCGATGCAGCTTGGCCCACAACCAGCCGGGCGGCAACGTATCGAAGTCGTGACAGTGCACGAAGGTCGGCTGCAACCGGTCAAGTCGGCGCCAGGCATGCCACCAGAAGCGGGGTAGCCGCAAGGCCTGGCGCATCCCTGCCCCGTAGTGCGAGCGCACATCCTGCACTCGCTGCACCGCAAAGCCTTCTGTTGCCTCTTGCGCCGGGAAGCGGTTCTCGCGATCCCAAGCGACAACGGTCACGTCGTAGTCTGCTGCGGCCAGTGTGCGCGCCTCCTTCAGCACCCGGGGATCGGGCCGAAAGGCGTTGGACAGCAACATGACAACCCGATGGCGGCTCAAGCGTTTGCACTCCTTGTCCTGAAGCCTGACGGCTTCGCAGCCGCGACTGCGGTCGCTTTCCGGCGTTCGATCCTCTTACACCCACCGTAGCCCCTTGGGGTAGTGGTTCTTGACGACGCCTGCCGCGCGCTTGCCCCAGCCAAGGGGAAAGCCCTCCACGCAGACTAGCAGCCAGCCGTCCGGCCCGGGCGCCTCCAGCGTTTCCCCGCGCAGATAGCGGGCGATCAGCTCGCTGCCTACCGGTTCGTCCAGACGGTTACGCACGTCCTGGCTGCGCAGGCCCAGCGCGAGGGCGTGCGCCGGCACGAAGCGGCCTTTGCGCAACGTGCCCAAGCGCCACCCCGGCCGGACGGCGCGCAGCCCGCGCACGTCGGGCGCGTCGGGCCCGACGGCGTAGACCTCGGCGGTTTGGCGATCGTGCGGCTGCAAGAGCAGCGTCTCGGGCAGCGGCGCGGCGATCAGTTCTTGCCAGAAGGTCAGCAGGGTCGCGCGCTCCTGGCTGGTCAGCTCGGTCGGAAGCGGCGACCGCCATGGCTGCGGCGGCCGGTCGCCAGCGCGGCGCAAGAGCGCGATGAAGTGCCCTTCTCCTTCGACCTTGTGCGGCCACAGGCGCACGGCGCGGCCTAAGGCCGCGGCTGCCGCGTCAGGCGTGGCCGCGGCCGCGTCGACCAGCTCAGACTGTGGCCACTCGCGCCACTCCGGCCGGCCGGGCGACAGGCCAGGTAGCAGGGGCGGCGCCTCTAGGTCGAACTCGCGATGGCTCTGCAAAAAGCGCCAAACCGCCCCCTCGTTTTCCTCCGGCGCAAAGGTGCAGGTGGCGTAGGCCAGCAGGCCGCCGGGCCGCACAAGGCGCGCGGCGGCGTCCAGGATGCCGTCCTGGCGCAGCGCGCAGCCGGCCACGTGCGCTTCGCTCCAGTGCAGCCGCGCCTGTTCGTTCTTGCGGAACATGCCCTCGCCTGAGCAGGGCGCGTCTATCAACACCCGGTCAAAGGCGTCGGGCCAGCGCGCGGCCAGGCGCTCCGCCGTCTCGCTGAGGATTACGGCATGGCGCACGCCGCAGCGCTCCAGGTTGCGCGTGAGCACCTCGGCGCGGCCGTGTTCGATCTCGTTGGCCACCAGCACGCCGTCTCCCCCCATCAGCGCGGCGAGATGGGTTGCCTTGCCGCCGGGCGATGCGCACAGGTCGAGCACGCGTTCGCCGGGCCGCGGCGCCAGCAGCGCGGCCACGGCCATGGTGCTGGGCTCTTGCATGTAGTAGAGGCCGGCGTCGTGCAGGGGATAGCCGCCGGCGTTGGCCGTGCGCGGCAGCACAAAGCCCTCCGGACACCAAGGCACGGGTTGCATCTCCCAGGGGCAGAGCGCGGTTAGCTGCGCGGGGGTGAGCTTGAGGGTGTTGGTGCGCAGGCCGCTGAGGGGTGGTCGGCTGAGGGCCGTCAGGAAGGCCGGAAACTCCTCGTCGAGCAGCGCCGCCATGCGCGCCATGAAAGCTAGGGGCAATCCGATCGTGGGAGGCATGCAGCTCTGCCCTCAAAGCGCGTGTTGCGCGGTGTCGTCTGCGTGCTGCGCGTCCGGGCCGGGCAGCGAGCGGGCGGAGTGCGCATCGGGGGATGCGCACTCCGCTTGGGCCGCGTGGGCTAGACAGACGGTGACCGACGGCTTAGATGCGACGCGCGCGCCGGCGGGCAACGACTAAAGTCGTTACTACGAAGAGAGAGACGACTGAAGTCATCACTACGAAGGGGGAGACGAGGCGCCAGGGCGCAATGGGCGCGGCGCGGAAAGCGGCCAGGCCCAGCGCGTTTGGGCCGAAGCTCCAACTGTAGTCCTCGACCTCGCCGCCGCTGGCGCCGCCCACAGGGGACGGCGGCGCGTCGGGCTGCAGCGCGGCCAGCA
>DAOUBX010000003.1:0-28548 GCA_034432445.1 Anaerolineales bacterium | reverse complement strand
CATGGTGTGCTGCGGGCAGAGCCGGCGATGCGAGAAAAACGCCCTACACTGCGCCTGCTCAGATCATGTTGCGGATGGCGGTCAGCTCATCCTCAATCTGCTCCATGCGCGCTTGCAGCCTGGCCACCAGTTCCTTCAGGGCCTTGACCTCGGACTTGAGCGCATCCAGTTCAGATGCCGAAACAGAAAGGCTAGGTTCAGCAGTCATTGTTGCCTCCAAGTGAATAGTGTCGGGGGCCAGCAGCAGTTATGAGACCCCTGAACAGGAATTATAGCAGAAGGCAAGGGGGCCAACAAAAAGGTTGGGGTGGCGGTCCGTCCCAAACCGCCACCCCGCAAGGAGGAAGGAAGGAGCATCATCCGTCAGGGTCTCACGCCGTTGTTAGGCAGCGTGTCGTCCGAATGACTTGACTGCAGTATAGCCCATTCCCGTTAAGAGCGTATGTAAGGACGATTAAGAAAGGCTTACACGACGGCGCAAACGACAGCGCACAGGAAGACAGCATACATTACGCGCTGGAAGAGGCAGCTTCCACGGCCCGGCGCAGGATTCCTTGCGTCACCAGCGTGCGAACGCTCTCGATATAGGGATACATCACTGCGTCCTGGGCCAAGAAAGGTACGTGTTGCCGGATCAGCTCGTAAGCGATGGCTGTGCCGCGTCCCAGGACAGCCGCAGGCATAACCTTGCGGCGCAAGTCGATGCCCTGAGCAGCGGCTAACAGCTCAATCGCCAAGATAGTCTCTAGGTTGCGCAAGACACGACGCGCCTGGCGCGCCGCAATCGGCCCATTGCTGACGTGATCCTCCCAGTTGGCGCTAGTCGGGATCGTGTCTGCGCTGGCAGGATGCGCCAACGACTTGTTCTCCGACGCCAGCGCCGCCGCCGTGTACTGCACCAGCATGAAGCCGCTGTTCAGCCCGCCGGCTTCGGTTAGAAAGTCAGGCAACACATGGCGATTGCTGGCGCCGTCGGTCAAGCGCGTGAGGCGGCGCTCGGCCATGTTGCCCAGCTCTGTCAGGGCCAACGCCAGGTAATCGAAAGCGATAGCGAGCGGCTCGCCGTGGAAGTTGCCCCCACTGATCACCTCCGCCTGGCCCGTGTCTTCGTCGATGAAGATGAGCGGGTTATCGGTGGCCGAGTTGAGCTCGATCTCCACGACCCAGCGCGCGTACTTGATCGCATCATGGCAGGCGCCGTGCACCTGGGGAATGCAGCGCAAGGTGTAGGCATCCTGCGGCTCCTTGACAGCGCCGGGCTGGCTCCACGCGCCGCCCAGAGGGCCGGCTGCCACATTGCGCACAAACGTCGATCCTGTCAGCAGCCGGCGCAGGTGCGCTGCACACTCAACCGCGCGCGGGTGCGGTCGCACCGCCTGCAGCCGCGCGTCGAAAGCCGTCGGCGTGCCGTGCAACGCCTCTAGGCTCAGGCAGCCGGCGATATCGGCCACGTCAGCAGCGTTTTCGGCCTCGACAACGGCCAACGCGCCCAGGGCGGCCATCAGCGTTGTACCGTTGGTCAACGCCAGCCCCTCTTTGGCTTGTAACGTCAGGGGCGCCAGGCCGGCGGCCGCCAGCGCGGCTGCGCCCGGCAGCACCTGGCCGTTGAACTCCGCTTCGCCCTGGCCGATTAGCACCAACGCCATGTGCGCCAACGGCGCCAGATCGCCGCTGGCCCCCAACGAGCCCTGCCGCGGGATCACCGGGTGCACCCCGCGCTCTAACATACGCAGCAAAAGGTCGATTACCTCAGGCCGACAGCCGGAGTGCCCCTTGGCCAGCGTGTTGGCGCGTATGAGCAGCATGGCGCGCACGATCGGCGTTTCCAACGGCCGACCGACCCCCACGGCATGGCTCATGAGGATGTTGCGCTGCAGCTGCGCCGTCTGATCCGGGTCGATGAAGCGGTCGCAGAAGGCGCCAAAACCGGTCGTGATGCCGTAGACAACCTGGCGGCGCGCCACGAAGTCTTCGACGGCCGCGCGGGCGCGCAGGACACGTTGGCGGGCGTCGGTTGTCAAATCCAGGCGGCAGCTGGCCGGCTCGGCATAGGCCACGGCGATGACGTCCTCAATGGTGAGACACTGACCGTCCAGGTACAGAGTGTGTGTGGCTGTCATGCAGGACTGCTCCTTGGGACGAGAAGTTGGAACATCAGAGGTGGTAGATGCGGATTATACCACAGCGCCGTTGCTGCTGCACGGCGTCTGCTAACTTGCCGCCCTTCTTGGCGTAGGCTACAATGTACCGGTGAACACAAGTTTCGCTTGCTTGCACCGCCTATTGCACAGAGGTTAACCATGGAGATCTTGAAGGAGCGCATACGCCGCGATGGCGTCAATCTGGGCAACGGCATCCTCAAGGTGGACAGCTTCATCAACCACCAGGTGGATCCAACGTTGATGCTGGCTGTCGGCGGCGCGCTGGCGGCCCGGTTCGCCCATCTGCACCCGAACAAAGTGTTCACGGCCGAGATCAGCGGCATTGCGCCTGCTTTGACGACAGCCTTGGCCTTGGGCGTGCCGGTGCTCTACGCGCGCAAGACCAAACCGATCACCATGCATCCCAACGCCATCGTGGAGTCGGCGCCGAGCCACACCAAGGGCAAGATCACCGATATCATCGTGTCGCCCGAGTTCCTGGGCCCACGCGACCGCGTTTTGATCATCGATGACTTCCTGGCCACAGGGCAGACCATCGACGCGCTGGCGCGCTGCGTGGTGGATGCCGGCGCGCGGCTAATCGGCATCGGCGCGGTGATCGAGAAGACCTTCGAGGGTGGTCGCCAGGCCTTGGCGCATTGGCAGGTGCCTATCGAGGCGCTGGCTGTGATCGTCAACATGGACGACGGCAAAATTGTGTTGCAGGAGTAGGCACGGCTGCGCCGACTGCCGATCTTCTGTCACTCTGTGGGACACACGCCATGGGCCACGACACGATTGTTGTTCTTGACTTTGGCTCGCAATACGCTCAACTAATCGCCCGCCGGCTGCGCGAGCAGCACGTGTACTCGGAGTTGGTGCATTGGGATGAACCGGCCAGCGCTTTGCTGGCCGGTGGCGCTGTGCGCGGTTTCATCCTGAGCGGCGGGCCGGCCAGCGTCTACGAAGAGGGCGCGCCAACACTGCCGCGCTACGTGCTGGACTCCGGCTTGCCTGTGTTGGGCGTCTGCTATGGTATGCAGTTGCTGGCGCACAACCTCGGCGGCCGCGTGGCCCCTGCGCAGAGCCGCGAGTACGGCCCGGCTGAGATCGACGTGTTGGACGCCGAGAATCCGCTGTTTGCCGCCTGCCGGCCAGCAGGCGGAGATGGCGGCGGCGAGTCGCCTAGCCTGGGACGTCTACCCGTCTGGATGAGCCACGGCGACCGCATCGAGGCGTTGCCACCCGGCTGGCGCGCTCTGGCGCGCTCGGCCCACTCGCCCTACGCGGCCATGGGCCAGCCAGAGCGCGGCCTGTACGGTGTGCAGTTTCACCCCGAGGTCACGCATACGCCGCAAGGGGCGGCCCTCCTGCGCGCTTTTGCCGTGGACGTGTGCGGCGCGCTGCCTGACTGGACGCCGGCCAACTTTATCGTGGAAAGCATCGACGCCATACGCGCCGAGATCGGCGATGAGCACGTAGTGTGCGGGCTGTCGGGCGGTGTCGATTCGTCGGTCGTGGCGACCTTGCTGCACAAGGCCATCGGCGACCGTCTGACCTGCTTGTTCGTCGATCACGGCCTCTTGCGCCAGGGCGAGGCGCAGGAGGTCATCGATACCTTCGAGCGCCACATGCGCATGCGGCTGGTCGCCATCAACGCGGCGGAGGCCTTCCTGGCCGATCTTGAGGGCGTCACCGACCCTGAGCGCAAGCGCAAGCTGATCGGCACGCGCTTCATTCGCGTTTTCGAAGAGGAAGCTGCTCGCATTGCGGCCCAGTGGCTTGCTGCCGATCCGGCATCTGCGGCCAGCGCGGGCCGGTCCATCGGCTATCTGGCGCAGGGAACGCTCTATCCCGATGTCATCGAAAGCGCCAGCGGCAGCCGCGAGCGCGCTGCGCGCACGATCAAGACCCATCACAACGTGGGCGGCCTGCCCGCCGACATGACCTTCAAACTGATCGAGCCGCTGCGTTTGTTGTTCAAGGACGAGGTGCGCGCCGTGGGCGAGGCGCTGGGCCTGCCAGAGGAGATAGTGTGGCGCCATCCCTTCCCTGGCCCTGGGTTGGCCATTCGCGTGTTGGGCGAAGTCACCTGGGAACGGCTAGAGACCCTGCGACGGGCCGACGCCATTCTGCTGCAAGAGCTGCGCGCGGCTGGCCTGTATCGTGAAACAGCCCAGGTCTTCGCCGTGTTGCTGCCGGTCAAGAGCGTCGGCGTCATGGGCGATAACCGCACCTATGCCGACGTCGTCGCCTTGCGCGCTGTCACCACCGATGATTTCATGACCGCCGATTGGGCGCGTTTGCCCTACGACCTGCTGGCACGCATCAGCAACCGTATCGTCAATACGGTGCCGGGCGTCAATCGCGTTGTCTATGACATCACCAGCAAGCCACCGGGCACGATCGAGTGGGAGTAAGCAAGTTGCGCCGATTGAGCAGTGCGATTGGGTAGTGAGCCATGCGGACTTTACTGTTGTTGTTGCTGATTGTGTTGATTGTCGTTGCAGTTCTGCTCGGGCCCAGCGCTTATGCGTTCTACATCAGCCAGGGGCCCTTGCCCGGCGGCGTGACCCTGGGCGGTATGCAGCCGCGAGGCGAAACCCTGGAGGAGGTGGCGCGCAACCTGCACGAGACGTTCCAGCAACCGGTCGCCGTCTACTATGACAACCAGCGCATCATCTTGCGGCCGAGCGAAATCGACTTCCAGGTGGATGTCAACGCCATGATCGCCAAGGCGGTGCCATTAGGCGAGGGCTTGGGCTTTTGGCGTCCGTTTCTGGGCGAGGTGATCGAACGGCCTGTCGAGCCGATCGACATCCCCTTGCAGTACACGTTGAGCGAAGAGAAGCTGGCGGCGTGGTTTCAGGGCGTGGCGGCGCGCTACGATAAGCCTGCCCGGCCACCGTACAGCATCGCCCTTGTGCCCGGCACGCCTTACACCTCTACATTCATGTTCCAGCCCGGCCAGCCTGGGCTCGAGCTGGAGCCGCAGCTGTCGCTGCCTTTGCTGCTCGACGCCATGACCTCGCCTACCGAGCGAGAGGCGAGCCTGGTGCTGGTGGAGGTGCCACCGCCCCCGCCGAGCATCAAGGAGCTCGAGAAGCTGCTGGAGCGGCGCGCCCAGCAGTTTCCGGGCCTGGTCAGCGTCTTTGTGCGGCCTGTAAATGGCGCCGAAGAAGCAGCGGTCGATCCGGAGATCGCTTTCGCCGGCATGAGCACGATGAAGGTGCCCATTCTGGTGGAGTTGTACCGTTCCGTGATCGACGGTGTTCCCGACATCGAAACGAATAACCTGATCACTAAGACCATCGATCTGAGCGGTAACTTCACGGCCAACTTGCTGCTGCGGCTGATCGGCGGCGGCCCGGTTGGTGCGGAGTGGGCCGGGGCCGATCGCGTGACCGCCACCATGCAGGAACTGGGCCTGCGCAACACGTTCATGGCCACGCCTTACGACAAGGACACGCTGCCCAAGACCTACACCACCCCCGCCAACAGCCGCACCGACGTCAGCACGGACCCAGATAAGCACATGCAGACCACGGCCAAGGACATCGGCCTGCTTTTGGAGTGGATCGTCCAGTGCAGCCAGGGCGGCGGCACGCTGCTGGCCGCCTATCCGGACCAATTGACGCCCAATGAATGCCAGCAGATGCTGGATTACATTGCGCTGAACAAGATTGGCTTGCTCCTTGAACGAGGGGTGCCGCCGGGCACGCGCATCGTCCACAAACACGGCTTTGTCTACGACAGCCACAGCGACGCCGCGGTGGTCTGGAGCCCGGCCGGCCCTTACGTGGTCACACTGTTCATCCATAAGCCGGGTTGGGTCGATTGGCCTCTGAGCCAGAGCATCATGGCGGATGTCAGCAAAGCCGCCTGGGACTACTTCACCCTCGTGGCTAATGGCGGCCAGCCGCCGCCCGAACAGACGGCAGCTTCGCCAGCCGGAACGCCGGACAGCGAGGCGCCTTAGCGGCTGTGCATTGCGAGGTGGATGCTGCGCCACCTGCAAAAATACCTGCGCTTCTGGAGTGCAGTTGACAGATGATCCGTGCGCTATGCTATAATGCTATCATAAGCGCACGGCGACTGTGATCAGGTAAGTCACCTGGCAAGTGTAGTTGGAGCTATTCAGCGATAGGTGCCGGGCACTTGAGTCTGTGTTTGCACGTGTGTCCGCAGATCCGTCTTAAACTGCAAACCGGTCGTGGTTCCCCATGCCGGACATCTGAATAGCTGCGTGTTGTTTCCTTTGAGGTAACCCATGTTCTACTTTGACCCCCTCTACTGCGTGTTTGCCATTCCTGGCTTGCTGCTGGCCCTTTGGGCGCAGATCCAGGTGAAAAGCGCCTATGCAAAGTATACGCAAGTGCGCAACGCGCGCGGCCTGACCGGCTTACAGGCGGCGCAATACTTGATGTCCAATCTTGGTTTGACCCTGAATGTAGAGGGCACGCCGGGGCAGCTTTCCGATCACTACGACCCGCGCAGCAAGACTTTGCGCCTGTCGCAGGGTGTAGCGCAGCAGCCGTCCGTGGCCTCGGTGGCTATCGTCGCCCATGAGCTTGGACACGCCATGCAAGACAAGACCGGCTACGGGCCGCTCAAGCTGCGCGGGGCAATCGTGCCGGCCGTGCAGCTCAGCCCCTTCGTGTCTTATGCGCTTTTCCTTGCAGGCATGATCTTTTCGTCGCCGGCGCTCTTCAACCTGGGTATCCTCGTGTTCGGTATCAGCGTGTTCTTCTCGTTGGTGACCTTGCCCGTGGAGTTCAACGCCAGCAAGCGCGGCCTGCAAATGCTGGAGGCCAATCAACTGTTGATGGGCGAGGAGATGTCAGGGGCCAAGGCTGTGCTGCGCGCGGCCGCGCTGACCTACGTTGCGGCTGCGGTGCAATCGATCATGACGTTGCTGTATTATCTCTCGCTGTCGTCACGCCGACGCTAGCGTTGTACGAGGAACAAAGATGAGTTCGAATCAACGCGGTCCGGTGATCGTTTTCGCCGTCCTGTTTGGGATCATCGTTTTGTGCTTGTGCGTTGTGGTTGGGGGTGTCGCCGTCACACGCTGGACGCTGCGCAGCGAGACGGCTGCGGTGCCGGCGCCCACGCTGCGGGTCGAACCGGTGCTGCCCTCCGCCACACAGGTCGCCGTGCAACCGGCTGCGCCTACAACCATCGAGATCGCGCCCGGCGCCGATGTCGAATCGCAGATCTTGCGCGCCGTCTATCAGAAGGTGAACCCCTCTGTGGTCAAAGTGGTCAACCTGAGTGCCATGCGCCTGGGTAACAGCACTGAAGCAATTCCGCAAGGCCAGGGCTCGGGCTTTGTGTGGGATCGCGACGGTTACATCGTCACGAATGCGCACGTGGTTGAAGGCGCTACGCAGGTGCAAGTGGTGTTTGCCGACGACACCGTGGTCACGGGTGAACTGGTCGGCAGCGACCCAAACAGCGATTTGGCGGTGATTGTTGTCGATCCTACGGGTCTCGACCTGCGACCAGTGGAGCGCGGCAACATCGACGAGGTGCAGGTGGGCGACCGTGCCATTGCCATCGGCGCGCCGTTTGACTTCGCCGGCTCGATGACCACGGGCACGGTCAGTGGCCTAGGTCGTAGCATCCGCTCGCTCAACGCCTCCTTCACCATTCCCGAAGTGATCCAGACCGACGCTCCCATCAACCCGGGCAACTCCGGCGGTCCTCTGCTGGATGCTCGCGGCCGCGTGATCGGCGTCAACGCCCAAATCCGCACCGACGGCAACGTGCGCGCCAACTCCGGCGTCGGCTTTGCCATTCCCATCTACATCGTCGAACGCGTGGTGCCGGCGCTGATCGAGACAGGGCGGTACGACCACCCCTTCATCGGCATCTCCGGCCAGACCTATTCACCGGAGTGGGCTGAAGCGTTGGACTTTCCCCCCGATGTGCGCGGGGCCTACGTGAGCGAAGTGCTGTCCGGCTATGGCGCTGCTAAGGCCGGTCTGCGCGGCGCCAGCCGTGACACCGACGTGGTGCTGGGCGTGAATGCACTGACGGGCGAGCCGCTCTACCTGCGCGCCGGCGGCGATCTGATCACCGCCATCAACGATAGGCCCGTGCGGCGCTTCGATGATCTACTGATCTACCTGTTCCGCTATGCCTCCCCCGATGACGTGGTTCAGCTTACCGTGCTGCGTCCCGGCGGTGAACAGAAGGTCGTGCCGGTCACGCTCGGTGTGCGGCCGAACCAGTAGGCACTTGGGTGTGTTTGAATCCGGCTGAACGCTAGGCCCTTCAGGTTTCCGGGGTCGATCATGAGTCGCCGTTATTCATAACCGGGCGGCCGCCGCTGACACAGCGTCCTCATCTCACCGGGAGTGTCGGACTGATTTGTCGATCGTAACTACTCCGGTGCCGGGCACTTGCAGCCTACGTATAGACCAAATTGGCCGGGCAAACTATTGTTGTAGGCGCAGATTCAAGTGCCCGGCACCTATGGCTGAGTAGTTACCAACTCCTTATGAGCCCCCGGGGTTCGAATTTGCGGCGAACAAAATAGGCTGTGCGCTCTTGTGAGAGTGCACAGCCTTTGACGTTGTTAGGCGGGGAACAGGCGTTGTTGTCTCTACGCCGGCGTCTGGATCAAGCTCTCGTCGCGATACTTGCGCCCCTCCTCGATCAGCATCACCGGGATGCCGCGACGGATGGGGTAGCGATAGCCATTGCGCGGGTTGATCAGCCACTTGCCGTCGGCCGAAAGGGTCAGCGGCCCCTTGTCCAACGGGCATACCAAGATGTCTAACAGCTCTTGGCTCACCGGTCCGCCGAGCTCGCTCTCGTCGAACGTGGTCTCCATGCGAGTAGCGCTGTCATCCTCCAACGGAAGTGGCAGGGGAGCATTGCGCTGATCCAGCAACTTCTTGACGACTATGCCGATGGCGGCCAACACGGCAACGGCTGCCAACAGCTTGAACAACTTCTTCATAGGTATCTCCTTCCGCGCTCGCGACCGCAGCGTGCAGGTTACTTGTCCTGGGTCACCGGCTTTTCGCTCTCGGTGGTGGTGTCCTCGTCCTCGCGCACGGCTTTGCGAAACTCGCGAATTCCCTTGCCCAATGAGCCACCGATGTCGGCCAACTTGCCGGCGCCGAAAATCACCAGCACGATGAGGAGAATCAACAGTAGTTCCGTCGGTCCTAGTCCAGCGATACGCATGGTCGGTCTCTCCTTGTTCTCGGCGTTTTCTTTGCAACTACGCAGGCGTTAGGCGCTTACGCTCAATGTCTGATTGTCACGCATGATACTGCCACAGCGTCCAACTGTCAAGCTTGTGGGCTAGACGCCCTGCGTCTAGGCGGCACAACTGCGCGTCAGGCTGGGACGGATCTCCCGCCCGAGCGCATTTCAGGCTGACAACTTCAGCGCTTCGTGCAGCCCACTGCCTGGCAGGACGCGCTGTCGGGCTTGGCGGCCATTGTCCTGTCTGGATTGGGGTGCGGGGTCGCAGCGCTCTCCGGTACCAGCACGCTCAGCGTCAGCTCATTGGCCCGTTACCGTCAGTCTGCCTGCGTTAGCGCCCGAAAGATTGCCGCGGCCGACCAAGACGGCATAGGTGCCTTGGGCCGGTTGCGCAATCGTCAAGCTAGGTCGTGCCGTGATGGCGTCGCTGCAGAGGATGCGCGCGCCCTGGGGGGTCACAACCAGCAAGGTTCCCGTGGTCGTGCCGTCGAAGGAGACCTCTACAGTGCTCAGGTCGGCAGCCACCCGAAAGACGTAGTCGGGGACGGTGTTGACCCAGCCAGGGCAAGGGGGATCACCGCCTGTAATGGCAACGGCCTGGGTGATGCCCTCGACCGACAAGGGCGTGGTGAGCGTATCACCAGGCGCTTGCAGTGTGCCCGTGGGACCCCTGTAGGCCGCTATGGCGCGCACGAGGACATCGACCGGCAAAGGCTCCGGGGTCGGCGTGGGGCCGGCTGATCCGCTGCCGGAGCTGCCGCAGGCGGCGACCAGCCAGGCCACAGCACATAGGACACAAAGAACGGTGAGTGTAATTCTAGATCGGGTCATGCATGCCTCCTAGGGCGGAACGGACTGCTGAAGCGAAACAAAACGAGGGTGCCGACCTCAGTATAGCATTGATTAGCAGCGGGAGCAAACGAGGTTGTCTTGACGCCCCACGCCCCGCGTGGTACTATGCCCTTGTCGCTGACGAGCAACTCGGACCAGGAAGGAGCCCTCCATGGACGCGGACCTGCTGATTCTCAATGTTACCCACCTGTTGACCTGCGCCAGCCCAAAAGGACCCAAACGCGGCGCGGCGCTGGCCGATCCCGGTTTGATCGAGGGCGGGGCCGTGGCCTGCCTCGCCGGGCAAATTGTCGCCGTAGGCAAGACCGCCGAGGTCCTCGCCCAGGTGGACGATCCCGACGCGGCTCAGGTGATCGACGCAGCCGGCAAGGTAGTGCTGCCCGGCTTCGTCGATCCGCATACCCATCTGTTGTGGGCCGGTGACCGAGCCGGAGAGTTCGAACAGCGCATCGCAGGCGCCACTTACATGGAGATCATGCAGGCCGGCGGCGGCATCATGCGCACGGTGCGAGCTACCCGCGCCGCGTCCTTGGACGATCTCATCGCCCAGACCCTGCCGCGCCTGGACGAAATGCTGACCCACGGCACCACTACCGCCGAGGTCAAGACCGGCTATGGCCTGGATTTGGACAGCGAGCTCAAGATGTTGGACGCGATCCGTCTGCTCGATGAGGAACACCCCATCGATTTGGTGCCCACCTTTATGGCGGCGCACGCCGTGCCGGCGGAATATCAGGGCCGCACCGACGCCTACGTGGACTTGATCGTCGATGAGATGTTGCCCACTATCGCCGACCTGCGTTACAAAGTTTCTGCCCCAGACGGCGAGTACTACGTGCGCGCGGCTGACTTCTGCGATGTTTTCTGCGAGGCCGGCGTCTTCGACCTGGCGCAGACGCGCCGTATCCTCGAAGCGGCTCGCTCGTTGGGCATGGGCTTGAAGCTACATGCGGACGAATTCGAACCCATCGGCGGGGCAACGCTGGCCGTGGAACTGGAGGCAATCAGCGCCGATCACCTGGTGCGCACGACGGACGAGCAACTGGCGGCTCTGGCTGCGTCGCCGACAATTGCCGTCAGCCTGCCGGGCACACCTTTCGGCTTGGGTCATCACGAGTACACGCGCGCGCGGCGGCTGATCGAACTGGGCGGCGCGCTGGCGTTGGCCACCGACCTCAACCCCGGCACCTGCTGGTGCGAGTCCATGCAGTTCATCATTGCCCTGGCCTGCCGCTACCTGCGTCTGACACCCGCTGAGGCCATCAACGCCGCTACGATCAACGCCGCGCACGCGCTCAACCTGGGCCAGTATGTCGGCAGTTTGGAGGTCGGCAAGCAGGCCGACATCCTGGTGCTGGATGCGCCTGACTACCGGCATCTCGGTTATCGTTTCGGCGTGAACCTGGTGGAAACCGTGATCAAGCGCGGACAGGTGGTGTGAGGGCGCTACGGCTGGTCTCTACAGCGGCAGCCAAGTGCCGATGCCACGTGCCACCGCCCGCTGATAGACCAACGGCGCGGTTGCCATGTCGTCGAGAGCCAGGCCCAGGTTGGCGGTCATCGTGCGCTCGGTGGGTGACTGCCGGCCCGGCTTTTGCCCGGTGACTAGCTCGCCCAGGCTGGCATAGATCGGGGGGATGTCCTGGAAGTAGCCGACTTGCTGGTAGTGCTGCAGCTGGGGCACGTCGTCGGTGCAGAACTTGTCCGCTTCGGCCAGCGCCGCCCGGTCCCAGTACGAGTCGAAGTCCACCAGCGAGGCGAAGGCGCCTGCGTCCAGCCAGCCTGCCTTGATCGTCGCGTGGGGTGTGCGCAGGATTGGGCCGGCCGTGACAACGATGTCGCAGCCGGTCACGGCGCGACGCGGCTCATCGACCACCTGGACGTCGATGCCCCATTTCTCTTCGACGTCGCTGGCATAGCGCAGGGCGTTTTCCAGCCTGCGGTCATAGGCCATGACACGCTCCAGAGGGAAGAGCACGCGCAGCGCCTCCACGTTGCTGCGCCCCTGGACGCCGCAGCCCAGAACGCCGACAACGCGCGAGTCGGGGCGAGCCAGGTACTTGGCAGCCAGGGCGGTGGCGGCGCCTGTGCGCTTGGCAGTGATCCACGTGCAGTCCATGACGGCCAAGGGCAGGCCGGTGTCGGCGTCGTTGAGCACGATGAGGCCGGTGATGTAGGGCAGGCCGCGTGCCGGGTTCTCAGGGTAGCCCGCCACCCATTTGAGGCCGATGGCTTCGGGGCCGGGAATGTAGCAGGGCATGGCGTGGATGAAGGCGTCGGGCCGCGAGTGGACGCCCGGCTTAGGCGGCATTTCGACGCGGCCCTGGCCATGCTGGGCGAAGGCCACTTCCAACGCCTGGATGATCTCCGGCATCTCGACGCCGACAGCCTCGACGTCGGCGCGTGAGAGATACAGTAGTTGATGGTTGAGCATGCTTGTACTCCGATGAGATAGCTTGTGCAGCGACAACAGTCGCTCTAGAATGCACCGGCAACTGTTCAGTCATGGTCACCGGGCGCCTTCGTCTGCGTCTGCTCGGCCGCAAGCGCCCGGCGCCGGAATTATAACCCAGGCCGGCGCGGCCCGGCAACTACTTTCAGGACGGCTTTCTATGACCAACCTTGCACTTCCCACCAGCGCCGATATCGTCATCGTCGGGGCCGGCGTCATCGGTTGCAGCACGGCCTACCACTTGGCCCGCTTGGGCGTCACGAGCGTGAGCGTGGTGGAGATGGGCCAGCCCGGCAGCGGCTCGACCAGCAAGTCAGCCTCCATGCTCAGCCTGCAGTTCTGTTGGGACGAGCTGAGCGTGCGCATGGCGCGCTACTCGTATGCGCGCTATATGCAATTCGAGGCGGAGATGGGTGTACCCATCGACTTCAAGCGCACCGGTTGGCTCTCCTTGGCCACGGCCGAAAGCGCCACACGCCTGCTGGCCAACGCACGCCTGTTACAATCCCTAGGGGTTGCTACCGATATCCTCTCTCCTGAGGAGATCAGGGCCCGCTATCCTGAGATCAACGTCGAGGATGTGGTAGTTGGGACGTGGGGGCCGGACGATGGCCCGTTCGATCCGCACATGATCGTGTGGGGCTACCTCAAGCGCGCAACCGGGCTAGGCGCGCGCGTGCATCAGGGAGTGCGCGCAACCGGCATCGAGCTGCGCAGCGGCCGCGTGGTTGGCGTCCACACCGATCACGGCACCATCGCCACAGCCACGGTGATCAACGCCGGCGGGCCGTGGGCGGGCGAGATCGGCCGCTGGGCCGGGATCGAAATTCCCTTGCGCAACGCCAAGCGCACGATCGTGGTTACCGGACCGCTGCCTGCGTTGCCCACCGATCGGCCCTTTGTTGAGGACGTTACGACGGAGTGGTACTACCGTCCGGAGGGTGATGGCGTGCTCATGGGCATGGGGCACGACCCGGCCAGCTCGCCCGACGACACGGCGACTCGGCCGGAGATGATCGATGCCATGGTCGAGGTCGGCGTGCACCGCGTGCCGCTGTTGGCCCATGCCACGTTGCTGACAGCCTGGACCGGTGTGCGACCGCTGACTGCGGATGGCCTGCCCATCCTGGGGCCGGTTGCCGACGTGCCGGGGCTGGTTCTCAACTGCGGCTGGGGCGGGATGGGCATCATCCTGGCGCCGATCGCCGGGCAACTGGCCGCAGAGGCGGTGGTCCATGGCCGCGGCTTGACGATGGACTTGCAGCCGTTTAGCCTGCACCGCTTTGCCCCGCCCTCAGAGCAAGCCCAGCACCAGCAGCACGACAGCGATCATGCCCGCTAAGGCCAGCGCCAACAGCAGCCCGGCCAGCACCAGGCCGATTTGTCTTCCCGTCACGTGATCCTCCGCTTGGGCCGCTCTCCCACCAGGCTCCACCGCCGCAGCCCTAAACCACGTTGTGCTCGCGGATCAGGTCGCCCTCCGCAAAGCGGCTGAAGCGCAGTTGGCGGATGTCCAGGCTGTGGGCGCGGCCATCCAGAATCAGCTCGGCCATCAGCAGGCCGGTCACGGGGCCGTGCATGAAGCCATGACCGCTGAAGCCGGCAGCGATGTAAAAGCCGGCCGGGTCCTGCAGGCCATCGATGACCGGGTGGGCATCAGGCGTCACCTCGTACAGCCCCGCCCACTCGCGCAGCAGACCTGCCTGGGCCAACAGGGGGAAGCGCCACGTCGCCAGCTCCAGGTGTTGCTCGGTCCAGGCGTGATCCACCGACTGGTCGAAGCCGGGTCGCTCGTTAGGATTGGACTGGCCGGTGAGGATGCCCTGGCCCTCGCGGTGGAAGTAGAGGCTGCGGCTGAAGTCGATGACAAAGGGGAAGTCGGCCGGCAGGTTGGGCAAGGGCGTGGTCACGACGATCTGGCGGCGCAGCGGCGTGATCGGCAAGTCCACGCCGGCTAGCGCTGCCACCTGGCCCGCCCATGGCCCGGCCGCGTTCACCACGGCCGGTGTGGCGATTGTCCCCTGCGGCGTCACGACCGCCGTGACCTGACCGTGTTCGACCTGGATGCCGGTGGCTTCGACGCCGGTGAAAATCTGAGCACCCAGCCGTCGCGCGCCGGCGGCGTAGCCCTGGACGACGCCGTTGGGATCGGCCAAGCCGTCGCCGGCGTGCCAGGCCGCCGCCAGGATGTCGTCCATCTGCAACAGCGGCGCCAGCGCCTGCGCTTCGTCGCGCGCGATGATTTGCGACGGCACGCCCAGGCGATTTTGCATGGCCACGTTGCGCTGGAAAGTCGCCAAGTCCGCCTCGTTGTCGAGCAAGAACAGATAGCCAGGCCAGCGCAGGTCGATGTTCTGGCCCAGTTCGGCCTCGAAACGCTGCAGCATGGGCAGGCTGAGCAGAGAAAGACGCACGTTGATTTCCGTGCTGAACTGATAACGAATGCCGCCGGCACACTTGCCGGTAGCTTCCATGCCCAGGAAAGGGCCTTTTTCGAGCAAAATGATGTTCGAGCAGCCCCGCTGGGCCAGGTGATAAGCAGTACTGGCGCCCATGACGCCGCCGCCGATGATGACCACGTCAGCCGATTTGGGTAGCATAGAAGACTCCTATCGAAGACTCCAGGTGTATGCTAGTTCGCCACAATGGGCGCAATTATACCACTGAGCGTGACGACACGTAACTCCAAAGACGCGTTGAGTCGTTGCTGGGCAGCAGGACCGGCGTCCGCTGCCGGCGACCGAATCACCCAGAGCGCTGGCTCGGCCGCCGCTACTGCGCCAAACCCTATTTCCTCGCTGTGCCGGCCGCGCTCGTGGCTTGTCATGCTCGCTGTTTCGGTGTACACTGGCCCAACCCCAGACGTGCTGTGCGCCGCAGTGTAAAGATCGCCAACCGCTGCCCGCAAGCAGCAGGCGTCCTGTGAGGCGCAAGAGCGGCGGGGTTGGCTTCAACCATGCCACCCGTGATCGAAGGTTGGTCGGCGTAAACCATTGAGCCTTGGCGCATGTCGAAGGCAACCGGTGAGCCAAGTTCCAGGAGCCAGCAAATGCAGGATTCACCTGATGTCAAGGCTGTCGCAATTGGGGAGACAAAAGTACCCGTGGGCGCTCGCATCGTAGGCGCGGCACGCTCGGTCTGGAGGCGTGTGAACGTGGGGAAGATTGCGCTGTTCGTCGTTAGTCTCTTCTTGTTCATCCTGGCGCTGACCTTGATGAAAGACGGCGCGCGCGGCCTGGCCCCGCTGGTGCGCGACTCGTTTCGCGTCACCAACCCGGCCAACAGCCTGGGCTTTGGTTGGCTGTTCGCCTACATCGTGATGAGTGGATCGCCTGTGGCGGCGGCGGCTCTGACCTTCTTCGACGCCGGCGTGATCACGCAGTTGGAGACTTTTACAATGATCACCGGCAGCCGCATGGGCGCCAGCTTCATCGTGCTGTTCATCGGCTTCATCTACGTGTTGCGCGGCCGCAACCGCGCCACCAGCCTCAGCATGGGCTTGACGTCACTGACAGTGACGTGGACAACCTACCTGGCGGGGCTGGTGATCGGCGTTGTGATCCTGTTGACGGGCGCTCTGGACAATGTGCAACTGCACTCGGGGACCGTGCTCAATTCTGTGGTCGACTTGATCTTTGCGCCCATCGCGCAGTTCTTGGGCAGTTTTCTCCCCGGTTGGGCTTTGTTCTTGTTGGGCATGGGCGTCATTCTGATCAGCTTCAACCTGTTCGACCGCTGTCTGCCGGAGATGACGATCAAGGAGAGCCAGGTGGGCCGCGTGTCGCGGCTGGTGTATCGGCCGTGGGTGATGTTCCTGCTGGGCGCCAGCGTTACCATGATCTCGATGTCGGTCAGTGTGTCGCTCGGCATTTTGGTGCCTTTGAGCAACCGCGGCTTTATTCGCCGCGAGAACGTCATTCCTTATATCATGGGCGCAAATATCACAACGTTCATCGACACACTGTTGGCGGCCGTGCTGCTCAACAACCCGCCGGCCTTCACGGTTGTGTTGACCGAGATGACCAGCATTGCCCTCGTCTCGCTGTTTATCCTGCTGTTTGCTTACCGCCGGTTCGAGCGGAATTCTCTGCGCCTGGTCGCCAAGATCACCGAGAACGGCCGCAACTTGGCGCTGTTTATGACCGTGCTCTTCGTGGTGCCTATCGTCTTGTTATTGCTCTAAGCCCATCTTAAGGAGACAGCAGCCTGTGAAGATCCTCATGGCAACGGGTGGGTCGTCCCACTCCGCAAAAGCGCTCTTGTTCGGCGCACATATTGCCCGGTGCGCTGAAACGCCCCCCACGGTGTTGATGGTCATAAGACGCCCGGCCGATCGGGCACGCGCCGAAGCCGTGCTAGAGCAGGCGCGGCAGACCCTGGCAGACCTGCCGTGCGTCGAGACGCGCATTCGCATCGGCTCGCCCGCCGAAGAGATCATCGCCGAGGCTCGCGAAGGCAACTACAACCTGATCATCGTTGGCGAACGCCAGAGCCACACGTTGAAGGCGCGCGTTCTGGGCTCGGTTGCTATGCATGTGGTCGAACATGCCGCCTGCCCGGTGATCATTGCCAAAGGGGAGATTCGCCCCATCAAACGCATTTTGCTGTGCGACAGCGGCGCACAGCAACCGTCCATGCTCAGCCGTTTCACTGCTCAGTTGGCGGATCTGCTGAAGGGTGAGGAGGAGATCACGGTGCTGCACGTGATGTCCCAGATCACCGCCTGGCCGGGCGTGCCCGACGATGATCTACAAGCCAGCGCCGAAGAACTGATCGAAGAACACACGCCGGAAGGCGAGTGGCTGGCCAGCGACCTGCAGATTCTGGCACACCCTGGCATTCACCCCCAGGCCAAGGTGCGGCATGGCGTGGTCGTCGACGAAATCCTGGCCGAAAGCAACGAGAACTATGATCTGGTGGTCATCGGTGCACATCGTGAGGCCGGCTGGCAGCGTGTGCTGCTCGAGGATATTGCCCACGAGATCATCACACGTGTCAACCGGCCTGTGCTCGTTGTACGCTAGCGCTCACGCGCCCGTCATCGGTCGGGCGTCGAGCAAACGGGCCGCCTCTCCTTCGCTGAGATAGCCCAACTCCACAACGACTTCTTTTACTGTGCGGCCCTCGGCATAGGCCTTTTTCACAGCTTGCGCTGCCTTGTCGTAGCCGATCACGGGGTTGAGCGCTGTGGCCAAGATGGGATTCTTGTCCACCAGGTTCAGCATGCGCTCGCGGTTGGCCTTCGTCTGCGCCAAGGCCTTGTCGGCCAGGATGCGACTGGCGTTGGCCAGCAGGGTAATCGACTGCAGCAGGTTGTAGGCCAGCACCGGCAGCATCACGTTGAGCTCGAAGTTGCCCGACTGGCCGGCGACCGTCACCGTCAGATCGTTGCCGAACACCTGGGCGCACACCATCGTGACCGCTTCGGGAATGACGGGGTTGACCTTGCCCGGCATGATGCTGGAGCCAGGCTGTAAGTCTGGCAAGGCGATCTCGCCCAGGCCGGCGATGGGGCCGGAGTTCATCCAGCGCAAATCGTTGCTGATCTTCATCAGCGAGACGGCCACGGTCTTGAGCTGGCCGCTGAGCTCGACGGCGGCGTCCATGGCGGCCTGCGCTGCGAAGTGGTTGCTTGCCTCGCGGAAGGGCAGGCCGGTGATCTCGCCAAGCCGCGCAGCAACGCCGCTGGCGAAGCCAGGCAACGCGTTGATACCGGTGCCGACGGCCGTGCCACCCAAGGCCAGTTCGGCCAGCCGCGGCAGACTGGCTTCGATGCGCGCAATGCCCGCGGCGATCTGCGCGGCGTAGCCGCCGAACTCCTGGCCCAAGCGCACCGGCATGGCGTCCATCAAGTGGGTGCGACCGGTCTTCAGCGCGTCGTCGAACTCCACAGCCTTGGCGGCCAGCGTCGCGTGCAGGTGACGTAGGGCCGGCAACAAGGCAGTGTCAACTTCAACGTAGGCGGCCACGTGAATGGCCGTGGGGATCACGTCGTTGGAGCTTTGCCCCATGTTCACATGGTCGTTGGGGTGCACCAACTTCGAGCCGAACTCGCCGCCCAGGATCTGGATGGCGCGATTGGCGATCACCTCGTTGGCGTTCATGTTGGTCGAGGTGCCGGAGCCGGTTTGGAAGATGTCGATGGGGAATTCGTCGTCCCAGCGGCCGTCGGCCACTTCTTGACTGGCCTGTACGATGGCGGCTGCCACCTTCGGGTCCAGATGGCCCAGCTCCTGGTTGACCTGCGCCGCGGCCAGCTTGATCAGGCCCAGGGCGCGAATGAAGCTGCGCGGAAAACGCAGGCCGCTCACCGGGAAGTTCTGCACCGCGCGCATCGTTTGCGCGCCGTAGAGCGCCTCGGCCGGCACCTGCACCGGCCCCATCGAGTCCTTTTCCGTGCGATAAGCTGTTGTCATACTGTCGATTCTCCTTCGATTTCACGACTGATCAGTCGGGTTGTAACCAAGACAAGCGAGCTCGGTCGGGTTCGCGCCGCGTCGTCGCCCAGGCCAGGCCCACTAGCTCTTCACGCGGCGACACGTCTGATTACTCCTGCTCGCCCCAGATCAATTCCGTCTTGCCGATCACCACCACATCCCCATCTTGGACGCCGGCTTCCTCCAGCGCCTGGCTGATGCCCATCACGTCCAAGATGCGCTGGAAACGTAGGCCGGCCTCGTAGTAATCCCAGTTGGTCATCGTCGCCGCCCGCTCGATGCGCACCCCGCGCACCCGCCATCGGCTGACGCCCTCGTGATCCGGCCCAGCCTCGCGGTCGATCTCAAAGTAATCTTCATCGATCTGTGGCCGGATGACTACCGTCTGCGGCGCGGGTTCTGGCGTCGGCAGCTCGTCCAGCATTGTTGCCACACGGCGCAACAAGTCTTGCACACCTTCGCCGGTTATTGCGGAGATGGCCAACGGTTCGTTCACACCCTGCGCTCTCAGTGCTGCTTGGATCTGCGGCCACGCTGCGCGCACTTCGGGCAGGTCCAACTTGTTCAGCACCACGACTTGCGGCTTGTCGGCCAGCAGCGGGTTGAAGAGCTCCAGCTCGGTGTTAATCGCCTCGAAGTCGCCCAGCGGATCGGGGCTCAGGCCGTTGAGCAGGTGGACCAACATGCGCGTGCGCTCGATGTGGCGCAGGAAGCGGTCGCCCAGGCCGTGGCCGGCATGCGCGCCCTCGATCAGGCCGGGAATGTCGGCCAACACGAAGTCTCGGTGGTCGATCACGACCGCGCCCAAGTTGGGCACGAGCGTGGTGAAGGGGTAATCGGCGATCTTAGGGCGAGCGCGGCTGACCACAGAGAGCAGGGTGGACTTGCCCGCGTTCGGCACGCCGACGATGCCCACGTCGGCGATCAGCTTCAGCTCTAAGCGCAGCCAGAGCTCCTCGCCTGGCTCGCCCTTTTCGGCGAAGCGCGGGGCCTGGTTGGTGGAGCTCTTGAACGCAGTGTTGCCGCGTCCGCCGCGTCCGCCGCGCGCGACGATTGCCTCTTGGCCAGGAACCACCAGGTCGGCGATCAGCTCACCGCTGTCGCGGTCGTAGACGGCTGTGCCTGGCGGCACGGGCACGATCAGGTCCTCGCCGGTCTTGCCCTGCTTGTTGCTGCTGCCGCCGTGCCCGCCGGGCTCGGCCTTGAAGTGCACTTGGTACTTGAAAGGCAGCAGCGTGTTCAGGCTCTTGTCGGCGCGCAGGATCACGTTGCCGCCCGGGCCGCCGTGGCCGCCCGAGGGTCCGCCGCGCGGCACGTATTTTTCGCGGCGAAAGGTCATCATGCCGTTGCCGCCGTCGCCGCCTTTGACGTAGATGACGGCTTCATCGAATAGAAGATCGTGGTCTTGTGTCATCGTCCAGATTATAGCACAGCGCTCGGCAATCGGCCACACGAGTGAAGCCTGCGTCGGAGCCCTGCGCTGGCAAACGCTTGTGTCGAATGCTGAACATGCGGTACAATCCCAACGCCAGCGACTTGTTAAGTTTGCCCAGGAGCCTGCCAATGTCGACCAACACCACTAATGGATCTTCTGCCCCACCTGCCGCGCGTAATTCGCCCGAGTGGTGGAACCAGCACTACGCTCAAGGCACGCCGCCGTGGGACAGCGGCATTACACCGCCAGAGCTGCACGAGCTGCTGGCTTCCGGCCAACTGCGTCCGCCCGGCGTCACCCTCGACCTGGGGTGTGGCACGGGCACGAACGTGATTTTTCTGGCGCAACGCGGGTTCACCGCCTACGGCATTGACATTGCCTGGTTGGCGCTGGAACAGGCACGCACGAAAGCCTTGGCGGCCGGCGTGCCCGCCAACTTCTGCCAGGGCGACGTGGCCGATCTGGGCTTCCTGGCCGTGCAAGCGATTTTCGCTCTGGACATGGGCTGTCTGCACTCGCTGTCAGGTGCCAACCGCGCGCGCTACGCGGTGTCGTTGGCTGGCCGTTTGCTGCCAGGTGGCCTGTTCATGCTCTACGGCTTTGACGCCGCTGCCGCAGACGCCGATGATGCGATCGGCTTTGCGCCGGGAGAGGTGGCGACGCGCTTCGCACCCTGGTTCGATCTTGTCTGGCATCGACCGAGTTGGCAGGGGGACCGGCCCGTGGCGTGGTATCTGCTGCGGCGTGATGACAAAACTGTAAAGAAACTTTGACCTGCTATTCACACGTTTTTCATCTCCGTTTGGTAGAAACCAGGGTGACGTAGGTGCACGATTCAACCTAGATTCCGGCGCCCGACGGCAATAAAAAGGACAAATTCCGGTGAACAAAGCGCCGTCTTGTGCGTGCAATGAGTGACTGTGCTGCCGCCAAGCGTTGACGGAGCCACAGACAGCGGCCATTCTGCCCGCTATCGACTCTGGACGAAAGGAGCCTGACTGACTATGGCAATTCCATTGCTCATTGTGTTGATAGTCTTGCTCGTGTGGACTTTGTTGCCTGCACCGGGTCAGGAGACCGAGATCGTTGTCAAGTACACGGAGGATCGCTAGCGTTGTGTTGGGCTGCCCGAAGTTCTCGGGCGCCTAATGCTTGAAAGCCATTTCACGCTTGCTGCAGGGGGGTGGGAGCTTCGGAACCTCGCGCACTTCCGAATCGACAGGGGATGTGCTATCATGGGGCTATGACTGATTTGCTCCTGATCCGCCACGCCACGAACGACTGGGTTGGCAACCGGCTCGCCGGCTGGACGCCGGGCGTGCATCTCAACGCCGAGGGAGGTCAGCAGGCCCAGCGGCTTGCCAGCCGTCTGGCCAACTGGCCCATCGTGGCCATCTACAGCAGTCCTCTGGAACGGGCCATGGAAACGGCTGAACCGCTGGCAACCCAGCATGCGTTGCCGGTGCACGTGCTCGAGGCCATCGGCGAAACCCGTTACGGGGACTGGACCGGACAGGCGCTGAAGGAACTGGCGCAGCAGCCGGAATGGCGACGTGTTCTGGTCAATCCTAGCGGCGCTCGCTTTCCCAACGGCGAAGGGCTGGCGGAGATGCAGGCTCGCATGGTCGCCGCCCTAGAGCAGATACACGCGGCCCACCCCAAGGGGGTTGTGGCCGTCTTTTCCCATGCCGACCCGATCAAGTCGGCCATTGCACACTACGCCGGCATCCATCTGGATCTGTTCCAGCGTATCGTCGTCAGCCCGGCCTCCATCAGTTGGATCAAGCTCACCCCACACGGCCCCCAAGTGGTCTGCGTCAACCACACTGGCGAGCTGGTCCCGCCCAAGCCAGAGGAAGAGCCCCCTGCAGCTGAGCCTGCTTGAGCGTCAGGGCAGTACTTCATTGAAAGAGAAGCGTTCATGGCATCTTACGCGTTCGACCTAAAACCATGCAGCCGGATCACCGTCGGCGCTATCGGACCGGCGGGTCAGCGGACCTTTTATCTGCAGGGCGTCCAGGGACGCACCGTGGTGTCGCTGATCTTGGAAAAACAACATGCCCAGGCCTTGGCCGTCGGCATCGACGAGCTGTTGGCCGAGATCGAGGCCAAGATCGAGGTCGAAGAAGAAGCGCCCGTCAAGCGCGACATGGCCTTGCTAGACCCGGTGAGCCCGCGCTTTCGGGTGGGTCGACTGGGGCTGGGCTATGACGCAGAAGAGGACCTCGTAGTGATCTTCGCCCAGGAGCTCTTGAGCGAAGAAGAAGCTGCCCGCCGCGAGCCGGCTGTCGGGCGTTTCTGGGCCACGCGCAGCCAGATGGAGGCGCTCAGCGAGCATGCCAAGAAGGTAGCTAGCGCCGGACGGCCCATCTGCGCCCTGTGTGGCAACCCGATCGACCCGGACGGGCATTTTTGTCCGCCTAGCAACGGCCATAACCCAGCCACCATCCTGCAGTGAACGACGAGCGTTTGCCGCGATTATCTGCTGCAATTGTGTTGAACCTGCTGCGCGAGGGCGCTATGGCCATTCGCGGCCTGCTTGCCGGCAGCTCCAACTACACCTTTCTCGTCGATCTCAAGACGGCCGACGAGCAGGGCCTGGCAGTGTACAAGCCGGTGCAGGGCGAGAACCCGCTGTGGGACTTTCCACACGGCACGCTCAGCAACCGCGAGCTGGCCGCCTATGTGGTGAGCGAGGCGTTGGGCTGGCGTTTGGTGCCGCCTACCGTGGTGCGCCTGGGCCCGTATGGCAAGGGCGCAGTGCAGTGGTTTGTCGACGCCGACTTTCGCCAGCACTACTTCACCTTTCGGGACGCAGCTGCGCATCGGCCCACGCTCCAGCGCATCGCTGCCTTTGACCTGGTGATCAACAACGCCGACCGCAAGAGCGGTCACTGCCTCATCGACCACGACGGCCGGATCTGGGCCATTGACCATGGCGTGTGTTTTCACACGCAGCCCAAGCTGCGCACGGTGATCTGGGATTTTGCCGGCCAGCCGATCCCGGCCGACATCCTGGCCGATTTGACAGCGCTGCGCGACCAGTTGGCGGCCGGTTGCCCGCTCCACGAAACGCTGTCGCAGTTGCTGAGCAGCAGCGAAGTGCGCGCCGTGGCCCGACGCACCGACCGTCTCCTGGCCGACGCTATGTTTCCGGCGCCAGACCCTGATCGGCGCTCGTATCCGTGGCCGCTGGTGTAGGCGTGTTCGCAACCAATCGTCGCCGCAAGGCGTCGCTCCGGCCGTAAGCGCGTTGTTGGGCGCTGCACCCGGTGTGCATCGATCATGACGGACTTGCAAGCTTTACCGTTCTTCACTGCGGATCTGCCCGGCTGCGGCGGTCGCATCAAGGCCGAACCGGCGCACTTCGTCGTGGAAGAGGTTCCGCTCTACTCGCCAGACGGCGCCGGCTCGCACCTCTATGTCGGTCTGCGTCGCGAAGGCTGGACCACCCGCCAAGTCGTAGAAGCCTTGGCGCGGCTGTTCGATCTGCGACCGGACGACATCGGCTATGCCGGCTTGAAGGACCGCCATGCGCGCTGCACGCAGGCGTTCTCTCTGCCCGGCTTAGCGCCTGCTGCTGCCCAGCGCATCGCTGAGGCGCTGCCCTTCGAGGTGTTGTGGGCGCAGCTGCATCGCAGCAAGCTGAAGCCGGGCCACTTGCTGGGCAACCGCTTTCAGATCACCGTGACCGATATGGCTGTGTCGCCGGCCGAAGCGCTGCAGCGCGCTGAGCCTATTGCCGCAGTGTTGACACAGCGCGGCTTGCCCAACTACTTTGGGCCCCAGCGCTTCGGCATTGAGGGCGGCAATATCCCGCGCGGCCGCGCAGCCTTGTTAGGCGTCGGGCCGCGCGCGAAGTGGCTGCGGCGACTGATGATCTCGGCCTACCAGTCGCACCTGTTCAACGTCTATCTGCAGCGTCGCTTGGAGCTTGGGCTGTTCGACCGGCTCCTGATGGGCGACGTCGCCAAAAAGACCGACACGGGCGGCATGTTCGACGTGATGGATCCCACAGTCGAGCAGCCGCGCCTCGATCGCGGCGAGATCAACTTCACCGGGCCGATCTATGGTCACAAAATGTGGGCCGCCAAGGCCGAAGCCGGCGAGCTAGAGGCGGCAGTGCTGCAGGAGGCCGGCCTGGAGCTCGATCAGTTCCGCCGGGCACGCGTCGAGGGCAGTCGACGGCCTGGCCGGCTTCTATTGCGTGACCTCAGTCTATCAGTGGATGAGACTGGGCTACATCTGGCGTTCTTTCTGCCCAAGAGCGCCTATGCGACGATTGTCGTGCGCGAGTTTACCAAGTCCGACGCGGACACGGCAGCTTGGGCCGATGAGAGCGAGGAAGACCAATGAGCAAACAAGAGCAGATGAGTGACAAGAGCCAGACCGAGGGCACCGTGTTGCTGCCTTTGTTCCCCTTGCGCCTGGTGTTGTTTCCCGGCCAGATGTTGCCGTTGCACATCTTCGAGCCGCGCTATCGGCTGATGATCAACCACTGCTTGGAGGCGCGTGAGCCGTTTGGCGTCGTCTTGATGCGCGAGGACACGCCTGACTGGCGCGACTATCGAGGCGAGGTGGCGTTGCCCTATGACGTCGGCACGACCGCGCATATCCGGCAGACCGAGCGCCTGAGCGATGGCCGTCTCAACATCGTCACCTTGGGCCTGCACCGCTTTCGCGTGCGCAAGCTGCGCTTCGATCAGCCCTTCCTGCAAGGCGAGGTCGAGAGCTTCCCGTTGGTGGAGGAGACTGGCCAGGCGGTGACGCACAGCGCCGAGGCCGTCCGTCGCCATTTGCGCGGCTACATCGAGACGCTGGCGCGCGTGGCCGATACGGAGATCGACCTCGACGAGATCCCGTTCGACCCACGCGCACTGGCCTTTCTGGCAGCGGCCGTGGTACAGGTGCCTTGGGAAGAGAAGCAGGAGCTGCTGGCCACGGCCGAGCTCGGCGCGCTGCTGGAAGCCGAGCATCGGCTGCTGCGCTACGAGAAGATGTTACTCAGCTTTATGCATGGCACGCAAGAGCGGTTGGACGACCTAACTCTCGGCGCCACAGGCTACTTGTTCCTCAATTGAAAGACCTGGGTAGACAAATCACTTGCCAAGGGTCTGTTTTCAAGGTACAATCGCGGAAACTCGTTGCACGTCAACCCGGGCTGAGAAGGAGTCATCGCCCATGTTTATGGGCACGGCCAATCGTTCGACTGCTGCCGGCTTCTCCGGCTATCGCTTTGCGCTCACGGCAGCGCGCCCCGGAGAGGCCCTTGGTTGCCAACCAAGGCCGCCGGCTATGCTGCCTAGGAGGCGCCCGTGATCCGGCCGTTTGGTCTGCGCGACATGCACGCTGTGCGCAAGCTACAGGCCGATGGCGCTTGGCTGGACCTGCACCACTACCTGTCTCAGCGACGGACAGCCCTGCAAAATGCGCTCATCTCGCCGGTGCCTTGGTGGGGAACCGGTCTGGCGTCCTTTGTGCTGGAGAATTCGCAAGGGGTGCAGGGGTTTGTACAGATGCTCAAGCAGCCTGGTGGACAAGCGGCCGACCTGCTGTTCTTGGCGCCCAGCTCGACGCGACGCGGCGACGCTGCGCCGATTTTGGAGACGCTGCTGGCGCACTGCGCGGCCAGCGCCAGCGAACACGGCGTCCGTCGGTTGTTCGCTAGTTTGCCGCTTAACAGCGCCGATATCGAGATCTTTGCCGTCCTAGGTTTTGCCATCTACACCAACGAGACGATCCTGCGTCTAGATGCAGCCCCGGAGCTGGCCCCGGCTGGCATGCGCCGTCAGCAGCCCGACGATGCCTGGTGGCTACGTCGCCTGTATAGCCTGTACACGCCGGCGCCCGTGCAGCAGGCAGAGGGCTGGAACGACAAGGATGAGCCCGTCAAGGCGCCGGTTTGGTGGGAAACGGGACACTGCACGAGTTACGTTCTGGAGCGCCATGCCGAGATCGTCGGCGCAGTCGATGTTGTAAGCGGCCGGCGCGGGCACTGGCTCATCCTGCACGGCGACGCAAGCGACAGCGCCACGATGTCCTTGCTGGTGCAGCAGGGGCTACACGCCTTAGCAAAGAGCCGCTGGCCGGTCTACTGCGCTGTGCGCGACTATGAGGGTGGCTTGAGCGCCGTGCTGCAAGATCAAGGGTTCACACCTTTTATGCAATGCGCGCGCCTGGTGAAACACTTGGTTGCGCGTGTGAAGACGCCAGAGTTGGCGCCTGTGCCCACCCTGGCCGTACGTACACCCTCTTGATGGGTTCGAGTGAGGTAAGAAAGGATTGCTACAACAGAAAATTACCGATGACCTGGACGCCCTGCTAGAGGTGTTGCCGCCTGACATCCGGCGGGCGCTCCGGGCAGCCAACAAAGCTGACCAACTGTTAGAGATCGTCATGGACTTGGGGCGAGTGCCTGAGGCTCGCTTTACCACCCACGAGGTGCAGCTGAGCGATGTTGAAGTATGCGACGCTGATCTGGAGTACGTCGTCAGCCGCATCGGTGAGTTTACCGACGACAATCGCGCCGGTATCGAGCGCACGTTGCATCGCATCTCTTGCATCCGCAACCGGCAAGGGCGGGTCGTGGGACTGACATGCCGCGTGGGACGCGCAGTCTATGGCGTCATCGACATTTTGCAGGACATCCTGACCTCAGGCAAGAGCATCTTGCTGCTGGGCCGGCCAGGGGTGGGCAAGACCACGTTGCTGCGCGAGTCGGCGCGCGTGCTGGCAGAAACGAAGCGCGTGATCATCGTCGACACTTCCAACGAAATCGGCGGCGACGGAGACATCGCCCATCCTGCCATCGGTCGCGCGCGGCGCATGCAGGTGGCAATGCCCGCCTTGCAACACGAGGTGATGATCGAGGCCGTCGAAAACCACATGCCGGAGGCCATCGTAATCGACGAGATCGGCCGCGAGCTGGAAGCGGCGGCTGCGCGCACGATCGCCGAGCGCGGTGTGCAGCTCATCGCTACCGCCCATGGCAACACGTTGGAAAACTTGCTGCTCAACCCCACGCTGAGCGATCTGGTGGGCGGCATCGAAAGCGTGACCCTCAGCGACGAGGAAGCGCGGCGCCGTGGCACGCAGAAATCGGTGCTGGAGCGCCGCGCCCCACCGACTTTCGATGTGCTAATCGAGATCCAGGACCGGCAGCGCATGGCCGTGCATCACGATGTGGCCGCGGCCGTGGACAGCCTGCTGCGCGGCCGTGAGCTGCGGCCGGAGATTCGCTATCGCGACGAGAGCGGGCAGGTACATGTGGAGCAAGCGCCCACGCGCACCAATGGCCGCCACGAGCCGCGCGAGATTGCGGAAACCGCCACGTCACCCAAGCGCAGCCCGGAAAGCGCGGAACAAATGGTGCCAACGCGGCGACTCTACGCCTACGGCGTCGGGCTGAGCAAGCTGCGCACGGCCGCCTACAACCTGCATGTGCCGGTGCAGATCGTTGACGAGTTGCGCCAGGCCGATGCTGTTGTGACCCTCAAAAGTTACTATCGCAAGCGTCCACAGCCGCTGATCGAGGCCGAGGAGCGTCGCATCCCCGTCTATGTGCTGCGCTCCAACACGCTGGTGCAGATGGAGGGTTTCCTGGCCGAGATGTTCGGCGTCTCAGCGGAGAGCGATCCCCTCGATACAGCGATGCGTGAGGCGCAAGAGGCGATTCGGCAGATCATGTCCGGCGCGTCCTCGGTCGATTTGCGGCCACAGCCTGCGGCCGTGCGCCGTCAGCAGCACCTGGCCGTCCGTTCGGCCAACCTGATCAGCCACAGCTACGGTCGAGAGCCGCAGCGCTTCGTGCGCATCTATCGTGAGTAGATCGGCAGGCGGCTCGACGACGCTCTGTTCGTCTGCGGCGTGAAGCAGGGCCGCCCGGCAAATTGCCCTGCTTCACGTCTTTGTTCTACGTAACTATTCAGGTGCCGGGCACTTGCGACCGGTTTACAGCTTGAGCCGGCTCTGCAGACTCCCTGGCCAGCGCAGCCTTAAGTGCCCGGC
>DAOUBX010000002.1:0-10326 GCA_034432445.1 Anaerolineales bacterium | reverse complement strand
GCCGGGCACTTGCGACCGGTTTCCAGCTTGAGCCGGCTCTGCAGACGCCCTGGCCAGCGCAGCCTTAAGTGCCCGGCACCTAGGGCTGAATGGTTGCGAGCAAATTATCCAACAGCGCTACTGAGGGCTAACCATGACAACGATCAGTGATGTGGCCAGACACGCCGGTGTGTCTCCGGTCACCGTGTCGCGGGTTATCAACCGCGTTGGCAACGTCAATGCCGATACTCAGCAGCGCGTGGAAGAAGCCATTGCTGCGCTGGGCTATGTGCCCAGCAGCGTGGCGCGCAGCCTGCGTTCCAAACACACACACACACTGGCGCTGATCGTGTCTGACATCCAGAACGTTTTTTGGACGACGGTGGCGCGCGGGGTGGAAGACGTGACCCACAGCCACGGCTATTCGGTCTTTCTTTGCAACACCGACGAGGACATGGCTAAGCAACGGCGCTATCTTGACCTAGTCATTCGCCAGCGCGTGGACGGTGTGATCATTGCGCCCTATAGCTCCGATGCCGCTGAGCTGGCGGAGCTGCGCATGCGCAACGTACCGACGGTGGTAATCGATCGGGCCATCCACGGTTGGGATGTTGACAGCGTGCGCGGGGACTCGCTGGGAGGCGCCTATGCCCTGGTTAACCACCTGCTGGCGCTAGGTCATCGCCGCATCGCCATGCTGGCCGGTCCGCTGAGTACAACCACCGCCGCGGACCGCGTTGCCGGCTACCGTCTCGCTCTGGCCAGGGCCGGCGTCGAGGACGATGAGGCGCTGATCCGCTTTGGTGAATATAAGGCCAGCGCAGGCGAGCAGATGACAGCTCAGATGTTCGACTCGGGCGCGCGTCCGACAGCCATTTTCGCTGCCAACAACGCCATCGCCATGGGCGTCATCACCGAGCTTAGCCGCCGTGGGTTGCGTATCCCGCAAGACGTGGCTCTGGTAAGCTTTGATGACTTGCCCGATACCTCGCGTTTGTTTCCTTTTCTCACCGTTGCCGCGCAACCGGCCTACGAGATCGGCGTGAGCGCGGCGCAACTGCTGTTCGACCGGCTGGGTTCGAGCGAGATGCTGCCGCCGCGCCACGTAGTGCTGCCCACGCGACTGCTCATCCGCCACTCCTGCGGCAGCGCGTTGGCCGGCGGCGCCGTCTCATCGCTGAGTCTGCCACTACCGATCACGCTCGAAGAGCGCAGCGTTCCCGTGCCTGTGCTCGATCCGGCTGTTGTAGCTCAGCCCGAGGCGGTCCCGCACTAGCTAAGTCGTCCGCTCCTACCCGCCGCGCTCCACAGAAAAACATCCTGAAAGGACCAGCTCATGACCGACTTCGTGATCAATCCCCCCAAAAACCGTCTCGTCGGACCCATGCCCAAGATCGGCATCCGGCCGACCATCGATGGCCGGCTGGGCGGCGTGCGCGAGTCGCTGGAAGATCAGACCATGGCCATGGCCCGCAACGTGGCCAAGCTGTTGAGCGATAACCTGCGCCACGCCAACGGCCTGCCTGTCGAGTGTGTGATTGCCGACGGTACCATCGGTCGCGTGGCCGAGTCGGCCGCCTGCGCCGAGAAATTCCGCCGCGAGGGCGTCGGTCTGACCATCACCGTCACCCCCTGCTGGTGCTACGGCGCCGAAACCATGGACATGGACCCGCACATGCCCAAGGCGGTGTGGGGTTTCAACGGCACCGAGCGGCCGGGCGCAGTCTACCTGGCCGCCGTGCTCGCCGGACACACGCAGAAGGGGCTGCCGGCCTTTAGCATCTACGGCCACGACGTGCAGGACAGCACCGACCAGAGCATCCCGGACGACGTGGCGGAGAAGCTGTTGCAATTCGCGCGCGCCGGGCTGGCCGTGGCCACGATGCGCGGCAAGTCGTACCTCTCCATCGGCGGCACCAGCATGGGCATTGCCGGCTCCATCGTCGACCAGCCGCTGTTCGAGCGCTACCTAGGCATGCGCGTCGAGGCCGTGGACATGACCGAGGTGGCGCGGCGCATCGACCGGGGCATCTATGACCCCGTCGAGTTCCAGCAGGCGCTGGCCTGGTGCAACGCCAACCTGATCCGGGGCAAGGACTACAACCCACCCCACATGCAACACACGCCCGCGCAGAAGGACTGGGCCTGGGAGTACTCGATCAAGATGGCGTTGGTCGTGCGCGACATGATGGTCGGCAACCCGCGGCTGGCTGAGCTGGGCTTCGGCGAGGAGGCGCTCGGCCACAACGCCATCGCCGCAGGCTTCCAGGGCCAGCGCCAGTGGACCGATCACCTGCCCAACGGCGACTTTCTGGAGGCGATCCTCAACACCTCCTTCGACTGGACCGGCATCCGCGAGCCCTACATCGTCGCCACCGAGAACGATGCCCTGAACGGCATCTGCATGCTCTTCGGCCACCTGCTCACCGGCACGGCGCAGATCTTCGCCGATGTGCGCACCTACTGGAGCCCGGCGGCGGTCAAGCGGGTGGCGGGCTACGAGCTGAGCGGCCGCGCGGCCGGCGGCATCCTGCACTTGATCAACTCCGGCCCGGCCACGCTGGACGGCACCGGCCAACAGGAGATCGACGGCCGACCCGCCATGAAGCCCTACTGGCAGATCACGCCGCAGGAGGCGACCCGCTGCCTGCAGGCCACCACCTGGCACACCTCCATGGTCGAGTACTTCCGCGGCGGCGGCTGGTCGACGCGCTTCCGCACGCGCGGCGGTATGCCGGTGACCATGTTCCGTCTCAACCTAGTCAAGGGACTGGGGCCGGCGCTGCAGATCGCCGAAGGCTGGACCGTGGACCTGCCCGACGCCGTGCACGACGTGCTCGATCAGCGCACCAACCCCACCTGGCCTACGACCTGGTTCGTGCCCAACTTGACCGGCCAGGGTGCGTTCAGCGACGTGTACAACGTCATGTACCACTGGGGCGCCAACCACGGTGCGATCAGCTACGGCCACATCGGCCACGACCTGATCACCCTGGCGTCGATGCTGCGCATACCGGTCTACATGCACAACGTCGAGCGCAGCCGCATCTTCCGCCCCAGCGCCTGGAACGCCTTTGGCACGGCCGATCCGGAGGGCGCCGACTTCCGGGCCTGCGCCAACTTTGGGCCGTTGTACGGCCAGTACTAAGCGAGGTTACCCATGACACCACTGTACGGCGGCATCGAAGCCGGCGGCACGAAGTTCGTGTGCGCCGTGGGCAGCGGGCCAGACGACTTACGCGATGAGATACGTTTTCCGACCACCACCCCGCAGGAAACCATCGGCCGCGCTATCGCTTACTTCCAGGAGCAGGCTCAAGCTACGCCCTTGGCGGCGGTCGGCATTGCGGCTTTTGGCCCGGTGGATCTGCAACCCGGCTCCCCTACCTACGGCTATGTCACCTCCACCCCCAAGCCAGGCTGGGCCTTTGCTGACTTCGCCGGCGCGGTGCAGCGGGCGCTGGGTGTGCCGGTGGGCTTCGACACCGACGTCAACGGCGCAGCTTTCGGCGAACATCGCTGGGGCGCCGCACAGGGCCTCGATACGTTCATCTACCTCACGATCGGCACCGGCATCGGCGGCGGCGGCATGGTCAGCGGCCGGCTGATCCACGGCCTGGTGCACCCGGAGATGGGACATATTCGCATCCCCCACGACCGCCAGCGCGATCCCTTCCCCGGCCGCTGCCCGTACCACAACGACTGCCTAGAGGGGCTGGCGTGCGGGCCGGCCATGGAGGACCGCTGGGGCCAGCGCGCCGAGACGTTGCCCCCGGATCACCCAGCCTGGGAGCTGGAGGCGCACTACCTCGCCCTGGCCCTCAACAACTTCATCTGCACCCTGTCGCCGCAGCGCATCATCCTGGGCGGCGGCGTGATGGCGCAGCCGCACATGCTGTCCCTCGTGCGCCGCATGGTGCTCGAGTTGCTCAACGGCTACGTGGACTCCCCCGCCATCCTGCGGGACATCGATAGCTACATCGTGTTGCCTGGCCTGGGCAATCGCGCCGGCGTGTTGGGCGCCATTGCTCTGGCGCAGCAAGCAGCAATGCAGCAGTGACCCCTCCTCCGGGTCCGCCGGCCAAGAACGGCAGTCTTCCTGCCAGCCGCCGCCGTGCATCGCTCGGCCGGCCGGCAAACAAGGCTGGCTGTGATCTCCGAGCCTCAAGCGTCCAGCGAGCGCAAATAGCGTTCGTAACCTTCAATCAGCCTCTGCTCGATCACCGCGTGCAGAGGCGTTTCTTTGGGTTTGACCTGACGTTGGGCGGCCCGGAGGACGCGCTGCGCACAGCGGCTGCAGAGCAGATAGCCGATCAACACCCCGCGCGGCCGGTGCATAAACGCATTCAGCGAAAGGGCTTCCTGCCCCTTGTAGCTGAGCGTATCCACGGAGCGCAGACAGCCGGGGCAGGCATTGCGGTCGTAGAACCAGTAACTCTTGATCGCCGGGCCAAACTGGGCCCGGGCCTGGTTGTAAAGCATGGCCAGCAGCGCTTCGATGTATTCTTGTTCGTTCATCGATCCTCACGTTACGGCCGGCGGCTGGGCCGGATAGCGCTCGTACAGTCGCTCCACCACAATCTGGCGCATGCGCAGCACGGCGCTGTGGATGTCGGTGAAGGAGGTGTACAGCGGCGCAATGCCGAGGCGGATGTTGTCGGGCGCGCGAAAGTCAGGCAGCACGTGCATATCCTCGATCAGCGCTAGGTCGATGCGCAGCCCCTCGGCGTGGCCCAGGGAGACGTGGCTGCCGCGGCGGGCCGGGTCGCGCGGGGAGTTGAGGGTGAAGCCCAGCGGCGCCAGCACAGCCTGCCACAGCCCGATCAGATACTCGGTCTGCGCCATGGACTTGGCGCGCAGCGCGTCCATACCGGCCTCCAGCAACAAGTCGACACCCGGCTCGATCAGCGCCAACGACAGCACGGGCATGGTGCCGGTCAAGAAGCGACGTGGGCCGGCTGCGGGCCGGTAGTCCAGGCCGAAGTCGAAGGGCCGCTCTTGTCCCCACCAGCCGGACAAGGGGTTGCCCAGGCGCTCTTGCAGGTCGCGGCGCACGTAGAGAAAGGCCGGCGCGCCGGGACCGCCGTTGAGATACTTGTAGGTGCAGCCCACGGCCAGGTCCGCGCCCGCAGCGTTCAGGTCCACCGGCACCGCACCTACCGAATGGCTGAGGTCCCACAGGACGAGCGCGCCCGCAGCGTGCGCCGCAGCCGTCATGCCTGCCATGTCGTAGACAAAGCCGCTCTTGAACACCGTGTGCGACAAAGTCAGCAGCGCAGCGTGCTCGTCCAACTGCGCCGCCAGCGCTGTCTCTGGGCCGTGGATGCCATCGGACGAAGGCACGACCGCCAGCTCATGCCGGCCGCCCAGCAGATCGATCGCCCCCTGCAGGATGTACAGATCGGAGGGGAAGTTCAGGTTGTCGGTGACGATGCGCGCGCGGCCGGGCCTGCTGCGCAGCGCAGCCACGACCAGCTTGAACAGATTGGTCGACGTCGAGTCGGCGACGATCACCTCGTCCGGCCGCGCGCCCACCAGCCGGGCGATCTTGGCGCCGATGCGCTCGGGCGCCTGCCACCAGCCGGCGTTCCAGCCGCGGATCAGCGCCTGGCCCCACTGGCGGGTGACGAGATCGGCTGCCAGATCGACCGCAGCCTTGGGCAGCCGGCCCAGCGAGTTGCCGTCCAGATAGATGAGATCGGGGTCGGCGATGACAAAGCGCTGGCGAAAAGCGGCCAACGGGTCTTGAGCGTCCAGTTCAGCGGCAAAGCGGGCATCGGTAGGTGTGGTCATAGCAGGTCTTTCATACGCTGCAACCCGCGACGCTTGAGCGGCTCGTACAGCTTGAGCATCAACGGTGGATACACGTTGTTGACTTTCGCCAGCCAGCCACGCCACCGGGGCAAGGTGATCTCCAACGGCCGGTCGCGCATGGCCCGCCAGAAGGCAGCTTCGACATCTTGCACGGTCAAGACGCGCGCGCCAGAGCGGATGACCGCGGCTGCCTCGGGGTTCTCGAAATGACGGCGGGCCAGCGGCGTGTCCACCACATCAGGGGCGATCACAGTGACGTAGACGCCCTTGCTGCGCAGCTCCACGGCGGCAGCCAGCGAAGCGGCACGCAGGCCGGACTTGGCCGCTGAGTAGAGCGAGTTGCCCGGCGTCGGCGCTAGGCCGGCCAGCGACGAGACGTTGATGATGTGACCTGCGCCTTGCTCCGCCATCACCGCGGCTGCCAACCGCATGCCGATCAGCGGCCCCTTGAGGTTGACATCGATCACCCAGTCCAGGTTCTCCAGGGGCTGGTCGAGCAAAAAGCCCAGCCGGCCGCCGCCGGCGATGTTGCAAAGGACATCGATGCGGCCAAAAGCGGCCAGTGTGTCGTCGATCACCTGTTGCCAGTCGGCTGCGGAGCGAATGTCCAGCCGGTGTAGGCGCAGGTAGTCGCCGGGGGTGAAGGCTGCGGCCAGGCCGGCGAGGTCAATGTCGGCCACGGTCAGGCAGTAGGCGGCCCCTCGGGCCACCAGCGCGCCGGCCCAATGCTTGCCGATGCCGCTGGCCGCGCCGGTGACTATCACGACGGTCGGTTGGGGACGATGGGGGAAGAATGGCATGGCGAACTCCGCAACTGGAGAACGAACAGGCGCAGTGAGCGGGCAACCTACAGCCGCAGTATACCTTGAGCCGGGAACCGGTGCAACTGTCTGACTTGGGCAGGAGGAAAGCAGTCTGCGGGAATTTGGCCGCGGGTTTCACAGATCGGCATGGATGAGCCTCCAGCCGGCGGGCAGAAGCGCAGTGAATTCCCGTAATTCGCGGCAAACAAGCCTTTGCTGTAACTGCTCAGGTGCCGGGCATTTGTAGGCGATTTGCGAGCTAGGTTGGCTTCGCAGACACGTTTGCAAACCAGATGCCCATGCGCGTCGGCGCACAACCGTCAATGAAAGCGCAGCGGGCACGGTCGGAGACCGGCCCGAGCGATTTTCAGGTTAGAATCCGAATGCCCGGCACCTATGGCTGAGTAGTTACCAGGACTCAACGCTTAGGTGCAAGGATGCAGAGATGCCAAAAGGTCTGAGCGTCTTAGCGTTGAGGTCTTAGCTCACTGTGCCAGAATAGTGCTCGGAAGGGTGCTACTCATCCAGGATCGAAGGCGCCTGGTGGTGGCCGTTGTGGCCGTTGTGCGCGTGGGAGGCGACGGTCCACGTCTCCTCGGCGCCATAGAGGTCGCTCAGTTTGCCCGCGCCGCGCGTCTGCTTCGCCCGCTCCACCTGGCTTATCACTCCCTGCTCGTAGGTGGGATGATCGACATCGCGGAAGACGCCGATTGGCACCGGAAAGGCGGGATTGGTCATGCGGCTGAGCATGAAGGCCAGGTTGGGATTCTCGGCGTGTTCGTCGTGCACCAACAGCTCGCTTTCATCCACATCGGCCAGCGATACCACTTCCGGCTCCAGACAGCGGCTCATGCGAATGCCCTTGTCCATGTTCTTGCCGAAGATGAGGGGCTTGCCGTGCTCCAGCACCACGCGGTTGTCATCTTTGATCTCGCGGTCGGTGACAGCGGAGAAGGTGCCGTCGTTGAAGATCAGGCAGTTTTGGAAGATCTCCACAAAGGACGTGCCCTTGTGTTCCGCCGCTCGGCGCAGAATCTCGCCCATGTGCTTCTGCTCAACGTCGATGGTGCGCGCCACAAAGGTCGCTTCTGCGCCCAGCGCCACGCTGATGGGGTTGAAGGCTTGCTCCAACGTGCCCATCGGCGAGGACTTGGTCTTGGTGCCGGGCAACGACGTGGGCGAATACTGGCCCTTGGTCAGGCCATAGATGCGGTTGTTGAACAAAATGATGTTGAGATCGACGTTGCGGCGCATCACATGCAACAGATGGTTGCCGCCGATCGACAAACCATCGCCGTCGCCCGTGATGACGAAGACGGTGAGGTCGGGGTTGGCCAGCTTGAGACCGGTGGCCAGCGTGGGCGCGCGGCCGTGAATGCTATGGATGCCGTAGGTGTTCATGTAGTAGGGGAAGCGGCTGGAGCAGCCGATGCCCGAGATGAACACGATCTTCTCCCGTGGGATGCCCAACTCCGGCATCACTTTCTGCATCTGCGCAAGAATGGCGTAGTCGCCGCACCCTGGGCACCAGCGCACGGTCTGGCTCGATACAAAATCCTTGCGTGTTAGTTGAATTGTATCACTCATGATAGGCAACCTCATTCACTAAGCAACTCGTCGATCTTGGCGCTGATCTCGCTGATCTTGAAAGGCCGGCCGCGCACCTTGGGCATCGAGATTACATCGCGCACAAAGGTGGCCTTCAACAGCATCGCTAGCTGACCCAGGTTCATCTCCGGCACCAGAATGCGCTCGAAGCGCCCCATGATCTCGCCCAGGTTGCGCGGGAAGGGGTTGAGATGGCGCAGGTGAACCGAGCCCACGCTCTTACCCTGGCGCAAGTAAGCCTTCTCCACGGCCTGATGGATCGCGCCATAGGAGCCGCCCCAGCCGATGACCAGCAGCTCGCCCGACTGAGCGCCAAAGACCTCCAGCGGCGCAATCACGTCGGCCAGTTTGGCGACCTTGGCCGCGCGCTCGTGCACCATCTGGTTGTGGTCCTCTGGGACGTAGGAGACATTGCCTGTGCCCGGCTGCTTGGCCAGGCCGCCGATGCGGTGCTCCAGGCCAAACGTGCCCGGTATGGCCCACGGTCGCCCCATCGTCTCAGGGTCACGGCCATAGGGCAAGAACTTGTGGCCGTCGCCGAACTCATCGGCCGTGGGGTGATGAACGACAATAGGCTCCAACGTTGCCGGATCAGGGATCGGCCAGGGCTCGGCGCTGTTAGCCAGGTAGCCGTCCGACAACACAATGACCGGGGTCATGGCGCGCACGGCCAGCCGAAAGGCCTCAAGAGTCGTGTCAAAGCAATCAGCCGGGGAAGCTGCGGCCAGCACAGGAATGGGGCTCTCGCCGTTGCGGCCAAACAGGGCCTGCAATAGGTCGCCTTGTTCCGGTTTGGTTGGCAAGCCGGTGCTGGGGCCGCCGCGCTGGACATCCACAATCACCATGGGCAGCTCCAGCACAATGGCCAGGTTGATGGCCTCGCTCTTGAGCGCCATGCCGGGACCGCTCGTGCCGGTTGCAGCCAGCGCGCCGCCAAAAGCAGCGCCGATGGTGGCGCCCATGGCCGCGATCTCATCCTCGGCCTGGAAGGTGCGCACATCGAAGTGCTTCAGCGGCGCCAAGAAGTGCAGAATATCGCTGGCGGGCGTGATGGGATAGGTGGAGTAGACCAGGGGCTTGCCGGCCAGCTGCGCCGCAGTGACCATGCCCATAGCCACCGCCTCGTTGCCCGTCACCTTGCGGTAGTTGCCGGGTGGCAGCTCGGCCGGTCGCACCTTGTACCGGGTCGAGAACGACTCGGTCGTGTCGCCGAAGTTATAGCCGGCCATCAGCGCTCGCCGGTTGGCTTCGGCAATCTCGGGCCGCTTGCTGAACTTCTCGTTGATCCACTGCAGGGTGGAGTCCAAGGGCCGGTCGTAGATCCAGAAGGTTAGCCCCAGGGCGAAGAAGTTGCGCGAGCGGTCAACCTCTTTGGTCGACAGGCCCTCGATGCCTTCCACGGCATGGCGGTTGAGCGTGCTGATCGGCACACGATGCACGTGATAGCCCTGTAGCGAGCCGTCCTCTAATGGATTGCGATCGTAGTCGGCCTTCTTGAGATTGGCTGGCGTGAACTCGTCGACGTTGACGATGATCGTGCCGCCAGGCATTAGGTCTCCCAGGCTGGCTTTGAGCGCTGCGGGGTTCATGGCGATCAAGACATGCGGCTCATCGCCAGGGGTCAAGATGTCCTCACTGGATAGGTGAACCTGGAAGCCGCTGACGCCGGCCAGCGTACCGGCGGGAGCGCGAATTTCAGCGGGGTAATCCGGCAAAGTGCTGATGTCGTTGCCGATGATCGCCGCTGTGTTGGTGAACTGCGTGCCGGTAAGCTGCATGCCGTCGCCGGAGTCGCCGGCAAAACGAATGACGACCTCCTCGATTTCTTCGACATGCACCGGCTTCATGGGTTGTGCCATTACGGATCTCCTCAGTGGTCAAGGATGTCAGAAAAGCGGCCTGCAGCTGCTGCGCCTGCAACCATGGTTGTTGAGTTTAAGCATGCCACGCAAGGCTGCCAGTGCCAAGCATCTGCGAGATTACCATTGTTGTGGCTCAAGCACAAAAGACATGCCTGAGTATAGTTGCCTAGCAACTATTCAGCCCTAGGTGCCGGGCACTTAAGGCTGCGCTGGCCAGGGCGTCTGCAGAGCCGGCTCAAGCTGGAAACCGGTCGCAAGTG
>DAOUBX010000001.1:0-22158 GCA_034432445.1 Anaerolineales bacterium | reverse complement strand
GGCCTGATTAGGCCCGGCGCTATTCGTTTTGGGTGTAGTAGGCGGCGGCCAACATGAAGCACAATCCGCCGGAGCGTGTCTCGCAACGAACGGTTTGGCGAGTCACCCTGAGGTAGTGTATCATTAGGCTGTCGCTTGATTTTTCTTCTCGTCCTTTCCCTCAATTTCCGTCCTTTCCGCCTTTGCCTATTCTCCCGTCCCTTCCGTTTCATCCTCTCCGTGTGCCAAGAGGTAGCCGTCATGCCCCGCTTCAACTGGAAACGTACCTTCATCGTCGGGTTTGGTTTCTTGGGCATTAGCATCATCTGGCCCATCTTCAACAATTTCGTGCCCATTTTCCTGCAGGCCGGCAATCCCGAGTACAACCAGCAACTGATCGAGGCCGGTCGCGAGATCCCCAAGGTGGTCGGCTTTGGCCTGTCGCCCGCCATCGCCTTCTTCATCATGACGTGGGACAACATCATCAACGTCTTCATCCAGCCGTGGGCCGGCGAACGCAGCGATCGCACGTGGAACCGCTTTGGCCGCCGCAAGCCGTGGATTCTGCTGGGAGCGCCGATCGCGGCCATTGCGTTTGTCTTGGTGCCGTTGGCCAACTCGCTGCTGGCGATCATGGTCTTCATCCTCATCACCAACTTCGGCATGGCGCTTTTCCGCTCGCCCACGGTGGCCTGGCTCGGCGACCTCTTTCCCAGCGAACAGCGCAGCAAGGCCAACGGCGTCATCAACCTCATGGGCGGCGTGGGTGCAGCGATCGCCCTGTTCGCCGGCGGCGTGCTCTTCGACCGCCTTGGTCGGGCTGCGCCCTTCGTCTTTGGCGCCCTGTTGATGCTGGTGGCGCTCTCGGTGGCGCTGTTGGGTGTCAGGGAGCCGGAGAAGGCTGGCCTGGCCAAGGAGGACACAGGCGCCGGGGTGCTCAACAATCTGCGGCTGGTGTGGCACAACCCGGACAAGAGCGGCGTCTTCATCCTGCTGGCCATCCTGTTCTGGTTTATGGCGTTCAACGCCGTCGAGACCGGCCTCAGCTCGTTTGCTGTGTTCAGCTTGGGCATGACTCCTGGCCGGGCCAGCCTGTACACAACGCTCTTCGCCGGCACGCTGATTCTCTTTGCCATCCCCAGCGGCCTATTGGCCACGCGTGTTGGCCGGCGCCCTGTGATCTTGATCGGCTTGACGGCGTTGGTGATCTTGTTTCTAGCCGGCTACTTCTTTGTGCGCAGCGAACCGTTGTTTGCTCTGCTGCTGGTCCTGGCCGGCGCAGCTTGGGCGCTGGTCAACATCAATTCCCTGCCCATGGTGTACGATGTCGGGGACGAGCGACGCATTGGTGCGTTTACCGGCTTGTATTACGTGTCGTCGCAGGTGGCGGCAGTGGCCGGGCCGACCTTGGCCGGTGTGTTGGTCGACGCCGCCGGCAACCAGCCGCGCGTCACCTTCCTGTTTAGCGCCGTGTTCATGCTGCTGGCCTGGCTGGCCATGAGCCGCGTCCGGCCGCACGTGGGCGCGCCGCAAATCGCCCCGTCGTAGCGCGCGCGCGGCGTCCGGTTGCGACCGCTAGGCGGCGTCAGCGATGCATTGCAGGCCGCCGGCGTCGTCAGCGATGCATTGCAGGCCGCCGGCGTCGTCAGCTAACTGATTCTTTTGCTGCGAACCAAACACTGCTATGCCACGACCTCTCAACGACTCCCCGTTCCTCTACGGTTTGCACGATCCAGGCGGCGAACAGACGATGCTGCAGCGCGGCGTGCCCGGCTGGGTGCTGGTGACGGTAGCTATTGGCGCCAACCCCAACGACCAGGGGCCGGGCGACGACAGCCGCTTCTTGGCCGACTATCGCCAGCTCTCCAGCCGCGACTTGGGCGTGATGGTGCGGCTCAACAACGGCTACGCACCCCATGGCACGTTGCCCTATGACCACCAGTATGACGACTTTGCCCGGCGCTGCGCCAACTTCGTGCGTATCTCCAAAGGGTGCAACATCTGGATTGTTGGCAACGAGACGAACCACCCCATTGAGTGGCCGGGCGCCGACTGGGACTGGAACGCCAAGCCGCCCAAGCCCAAGAGTCCCGACAAAGAGGGACAGAAGATCACGCCCGAGCGCTACGCGCGCTGCTATCGCAAGGTGCGCGACGCCATTCGCGGGGTGCCAGGTCATGCGAACGACCTCGTCTTGGTGGGCGCGGTGGCACCGTGGAACCCGCTCACCACGTACCCCGGCAACCCCAACGGCGATTGGGTGCAATATCTCGCCGACATCCTCAAGCTGCTGGGGCCGACCAACTGCGATGGCATCACGCTGCACGCCTACACCCACGGCGTCGATCCGGCCTTGGTGCGTTCCGATGTCAAAGTTGGTGATGCACGTTTCAAGCAGCACCACTGGCACTTCCGCACCTACCGCGATTTCATGAACGCCATCCCGGCCAGCATGCGCCACCTGCCGGTGTACATCACCGAGACCGATCAGGGCGATGACCCGTGGGAGAACCGCAACAGCGGCTGGGTGCGCGAGGCCTACAAGGAAGTCGACGAGTGGAACCGCGGGCAGGGTCGCCAGCAGATCCAGGCGCTGGTGCTCTATCGCTGGCCCAAGCTGGACAAGTGGTACATCGAAGGCAAGCAGGGGGTCATCGACGACTTCCAGCAGGCGGTGGAGTGGCGGTTGCAGGCCGGCAGCGGAACAGCCGGGCCTGACCTGGAGCAGCTCAAGCGCGACGTCGACGCGCTGGACGCCCAGGTGACCGCCTTGCAGCCGCAGCTGACCAAGATCGCCGATCTTTCTGCTTCGGCCACGCAGCTTGAACGCACAGTCAACGGCCTCTCGTCCCAGGCCCAGCAAGCCACTGCCACGCGCGCACAGGTCAACGACCTCACCCGGCAGGTGGAGCAGCTCGAGGCAGCCGTCGCTGCGTTGGGAGCGTCGTCGCCGACCGGTTTGGTGGAGCCGCCGCTGGAGGACCTGCGCGCCAGCCTGCCCGTGCATCCCACCAAGCGCTATCCGACGCGCGCGCTTGACGCAATTCGGCGCGTGGTGGTGCACCACACCGGCGCCAAGGCCGATGTCTCGCCGCAGCGCATTGCCCAGTTTCAGGTCGACTCCCAGAAGCTGCCCGGTATCAAGTACCATTACCTGGTGGGCGCGGACGGCACGATTTTCTGGACACAGCCGCAGGAAGCTGTGACCGCGCAGACGGCGGTGGAGGAGGTCAACGCCGATGGCATCGCTGTGGCCTTGGCCGGCACCTTTGCCAATGCTGCGCCGCCGGACCCGCAACTGAGTGCCGCCGCTCAGCTCATCGCCTGGTTGCTGCACAGCCACGGCTTGGGGGTGGAGGCCATGATCGGCCGCAGCGAGGTGGACCCCTCAGATCCCACCAAGTCGCCCGGCAAACAGTGGTTGGAAGGCGTCAAGTACAAGGAGCGGCTGGCCGCCGCCGTACAAGCGTTGCTGGATCAAGCGCAGCCCGGCGAGGATCAACTGGTGGCCCAGCTGCGCCAGCGCATCCAACAACTGGAAGCACAGGTGGCAGACCTGCAGGCGCGGGCAGACCAGGTGGCGCCCTTGCAGCGCGAGGTGCAGGAGTTACGCAAGCAAGTGGATGGCCAGCAAGCGGAGCTCGGACGGCTGCGGGTGGAAAACAGCCAGCTCTTGGCCGAAAATGCCCGCCTGTGGGCCGCATTGCAGAACCAGCAGGGCGTGGGCGTGCGCAAGCCCGCCATGGTCGACGTGGTCGACAAGCTGCCCAGACATCCTACCCTGCCCCCCTACAGTAAGCGCACCGCGCCCATCAAGCGCATTGTCGTCCATCACACTGACACGCCGCCGACGATGACCGTGGAACAGATTGCGGCCTATCACGTCAACGGCGAGCGCCGCGACGCCCAGGGCAACCTGGTCAAAGCGCAGTGGCCAGGCATCGCCTACCATTTTGTGATCACCCCCGACGGCGTCATCCACCAAACGCAGCGGCCCGAGACGCGCTCCTATCACGCGGGCAACGCCAACAACGACGCTTTGGGCATCAGCTTGATCGGCCGCTTCCTGCGGCGCAACTGGAACGGCACCGCCATTCCGCCGGAGCTGCAACTGCCCTCTGCGGCGCAGATGCGTAGCGTCAGTCACTTGATCGCCTGGTTGATGCAGGAGTACAACATCGCCGACGTGCAGCAGGTGATCGGCCACAAAGAGGTGATGGACACCACTTGTCCAGGGGATCAGTGGACCACCGGTGCCAACTGGAAGGCCAAGCTGCACCAGGAGATCCAGGCCGTCAGAGCCCGCGGGGGCAAGCCACTGGAGTATTGCTTGCTGTTCTGGGATCACGGCGACAGCTGGGCCGAGGCTGATTACCGCAACGCTCAGGACTACATCGCCCATTTCCGGCCGCCGATTGCTTTTGCCATCGAGGACGCCAAGGCCGCCCAGCATGTGGTGATCGTGGGGGGCGACGCCGGCGTGAGCGGTCAGGAGGAAGAGAGCCTGCGCCAGGCCGGCTGCACCACCTATCGCCTGGCCGGCGCCAACGAGGCTGCGACCAAGGCCATGCTGCTGAGCCTGGTGCACCTGAACACCCCCTATCCCGGCGCGCCGGTGCAATCAGGCGGCACGCGGTCTGATCGTCCATCTGCCGCCGCCGTGGAAGAACGCGTGGCCGACGAGTGGACGATCCCCGACGAGTGGTTGTCGTGGGATGTGCCACCGCCGACGCGTGTTGTCGTCAATCTTTTCGGGCCGGCCGAGCCCGGTGACCAGCCGTAGGGTGCGCAGAGGGATGGTATGAACAAGCTTGGCTTCTACATCGAGAACACCACCGTGCAGTTCCTGCGCGACGCCCTGCGCCAGGTGAAGCCGCCGACGATTCTGATCCATGCCGGCGACCGCGGCCTATTGCGCGAGATACGCCGCGAGCTGTCGCCCGACTCCTTCGTGATAGGCCGCATCTTCGTGGAGCTGCAAGAGCAGGTCGCCTGGTTGGAGAGCGGCGACCCGGCAGGCCGCGGTCGCGCTTTTGCCGATCGCATCATCAACTACGACTTCGGCCTGGCGACGGAAAAGGGCGCCAATGGCCGGCTGTTGATCGACGCCTGGATGAGCCTGAACGAAACTCTGGCCGGGCCTGCCTCCGAGGCAGGCATCGATGACACCTTCCGGCGCCGAGCGGCTGCGCTGGACACGTTTCAGGTGGCCTTTCGCGAGCGACTGCAGAGCGCCGGCCTGGAGGCGGTGGCCTTCAACTTCGCCGCCGGCAACTTCACGCAGCCCGCGCACTACCTCGACTGGTTCCCGCGCACCTTGGAGACCTATCGCTACCTGGGCTTTCACGAGTACGGCTGGCCCATGCTGATGGAGGATGCCGCCAAGGGGTGGGCGTCCAGCGCGCTGCACTATCGGCGCTGCATGGCCGGCATTCGCGAGCGCTACGGCAATCGTCATCAGGTCATCATCACCGAGGCAGGCCTGGCGCGCATGTACAAGTATCCCCGCAGCGAGGCCGGCGACGTGGGCTGGCTGTACCCCGGCGACACGATTTCCGAAGACCAGTACTGGCAGTCGCTGCGCTGGTACAACGACGAAATGGTGCGCGATGCCTACGTGCTCGGCGCCTGCCTGTATCAAGTGGGGCATTCCGGCCGTTGGGAGACCTTCCGCCATTTGGGCACGGACAACCAGCAGCGTCCGATCTTGCTGATCAACAAGATTGCCGCGCTGAACGAGCCGGAGCCCCCGCCGCCTCCCCCGCCGCCTCCGCCGCCCACCATTGACCTGCCGAACCTGCAGAGGCGCATTGCCGACCTCGTGACGACCCTAGAAGCAGCCGACCGCACGGTGAGCGGCTTCCTGAACCAAATGACCCGGCTGAACCAGACGCTGGACAGTTTGGCCCCTGTCGCTGCGCAGGCCGCCAGCTTGCCCCAGGACCTGAATGCCCTGCTCGCACGGCTCAACCGCCTGGAGGTCGAGCTGAACCGGCTCGAAGCGGCCGGCCAAGGCAGCCCCGGCGCCATTGCCGCCCTGCGCCAACGCAACGCGGCCCTGAAGACGCAAGTCGCTGCCTTGCAGCCAGCGGTGCAGCAGGCCGCCGAGTTCAGCGCAGCTACAGCCAAAGCGCGCCAGGCGCTAACGCCACTGGCTCAGGAGGTGGCGGCGGCGCAGGCTCTGCAAAGGCAGGTGCGCACGCAGTTGACTGAGGGTCGCCGCTTGGCCGCGGTGGCCGGCCAGCCGCCCATTCCGCCCCCCGCCCCGCCTTCCGTCAACGTCGTCGGCCCGCTTGCGTCGTCTGGCGACGAGCGCAGCGTTGGTATGCTCGCTACGACCGACGCCTTTCCGAGCCGGAGCGTGGAGGACATCCGGCGCATCGTCGTGCATCACACCCTGACCCGCAGCGACGTTACGCCAGAGCGGTTGACCTTGCTGGCTGTGCAACGCGGCCTGGCCGGCGCTCGTTATCATTATCTGGTTGCCGGCGATGGCAGCATAGCCCAGTTGCAGCCGCTGACAGCTCTGTTGCCGCAGACCGGCCGTGCTGCTGTGAACGCCGACGGCGTGGCGGTGGCCTTGGCAGGCAACTTCTCGCATACCATCCCTAACGACGTACAACTCGAGGCCGCGGCGCAGTTGATTGCGTGGTTGCTGCATGAGCTACGCCTGGACAGCACAGCCGTGGTAGGCCGCAGCGAGGTTGAGCCCCAGGTCATCTCGCCCGGCGCACAGTGGTTGCAGGGCGCAGTTTTTAAGGCGACATTGCTCGATCGCGTGGCAGCCCGCCTGGCGGTGGATGGCCAGCAGTAGCCAAGTCAGCGGCGTCGCCGGGCGCGCAGGCTACGCGGAGGTCTGGCCCTGCTCCCGGTCACCGACGCCCTGCAGCGTGCATGATGTGGACAAAGGAGCGAAAATCGGTTATCCTATGGCAGCGGGTCATGGCCGTTGCTGACAGCCCTGACGACAACCGATCGCTGGCAAGCGACAGAAAGGCAGGGGTATCACAATGAAACAAGTCTTAATCGCCCATCTCAACAGTGGAGAAGAAACGACAACTGTCCATTTTTTGGGTCAAGACGTGACGATTCGACGCGTGGGTTGCGGCGGTGACGCCGACAAAGTGCGCAGTTTGATCGCCGAGTATGACGGTAAGGTAGACGCTATTGGACTGGAGGGCTATCCGGCCGAGCTGGAATTGGGCGGCGTCCGCGTGCCGCACGAGGTAGGCGCCACGTTGGCCGGCGTTGCCCAGCAGACGCCGGTGGTTGATGGCGGCGGCATCCGCCCTGGCCTGGAACGCTGGGGTGTGATTTTGGCCGACCGCGCCGAGCCGGGCATTTTCAGCCAGAAGCACATCCTGATGGTGCCGGGCCTGAACCACGGCGGGCTGGCGCAGGCGCTCGATCGGCGCACCCCGCATCTGCGTTACGCCGACCCTGAGGTCTACTTCGCCTTGCCTGATTTCCCCGGCGTAGGCAGCCAACGCACGCTGGAGCAGGCGGTCAAACCAACGCTGGATTATCTGAAGAGCGCACCCTTCCGGCGCCTGCTACCTCAGGCTGGCAAGGCCGGCCAGCCGCGCGCTGCGGCTCCCTTCGAGTGGGCCGACGTGATCGCCGGCGACATCGGCGCCATCCGTCGCTATGCGCCGGCGCAGCTCAGGCATAAGACGGTGGCGGTGGAATACGCCACCGAAGAGGACCTGGATGACTTGCGCCAGCGCGGTGTTGCTATCGCTGTGACCATGATGCCGTCGCTGGAGGAGCCCAAGGGCCTGGGCAAGTGGTCGGCAGCGGTGATCGAAGCGGTGCTGGTGGCGCTGCGCGCCCGGCCGGATCAGCCCTTGACCGAGGACACCTATCTGGACTTGATGGCCGACATCCACTGGACCCCGCACGTGCGCTACTTGCAGCCCGAAGAGGCCGGCATCAACCGCTTTGCCTTTGTCATCCACCCGCTGAACGTCAACTTCATCTACAAGAACCCCATGTTCCGCTGGACGAAGATCCTGCCCAGCGACCTGGTGGAGGCGGTAGCGGCGTACATGCCCCCCATCTATCTCTCGCGCATCACCGGCGGCCAGTCGCCCACCACCGGCCAGCGCGTCGAGGGCCATTTGATCAGTCTGGGCGCCACGCCGCGCCAGATGATGAAACATGGGGAACGCTTCACCTACGATCGGCTCAACAAGGCGGCGCGCATGGCCGAGCGCAGAGGCGCGCGCATCATGGGTCTGGGCGCCTTCACCTCGGTGGTGGGCGACGCAGGCATTACCGTGGCCCACGAGGCCGACATCGCCATCACCAGCGGCAACAGCTTGACCGTGGCCATGACGCTGGAGGCTGCCAAGAAAGCCGTCAGGCTGATGGGCGCCACCGACCTGACCAAGGGCAAGGCGATGATCGTGGGCGCAACGGGGTCGATTGCGTCGGTCTGCTCGCGCCTCATTGCCCAGGCCATCGGCAACGTCGTGCTGGTCTCCATCGAGCCCGAGAAGCTGATCGAGCTGAAGCGCTTGATCCAGAAGGAAACGCCCGGCTGCGAGGTGACGATTGCCACTAAGTCCGGTGACCTGATCGCCGATTGTGACCTGATCATCACGGCCACCTCGGCGTTTGGCCAGCGCGTGATCGACATCACCAAGTGCAAGCCGGGCGCCGTGATCTGCGACGTGGCCCGGCCGCCGGACATCAACCCGGCCGAGGCTGCGTTGCGGCCGGACGTGCTGTGCATCGAGAGCGGCGAGGTGTTGATCCCCGGCGACATCGACTTCGGCTATGACATCGGCTTGCCGCCCAAGACCTCCTACGCCTGCCTGGCCGAGACGGCTTTGCTGGCGATGGAGGGCCGCTTCGAGGACTACACCTTGGGGCGCAACATCACCATGGAGCGCGTCAAGGAAATCTACAAGCTGTCGCAGAAGCATGGCTTCCAACTGGCCGGCTTGCGCTTTGGCGAGAAGTACATCACCGACGAGGATATCGCCGAGAAGCGCGCGTTGGCCGACCGCTATCGCGCCGATCCTGAGCTGTTTGCCCGCGTCAAGGCGGAAGCGGCGCAGAAGCTGCAGGAGATCCCGGTGATGGCCAAGGGCGTTTCCGCGTCGCAGGGGCCCAAGGTGCCGCCCTGGGCGGTGGCCGTGGTCGCTGTCGGGCTGGCCGGCCTGCTGATCGGCAGCCGCAAGGGCCGCGCTGCGCGCTAGAACTTCTGGCCGATCTTGTCCTGGCAGGGGAAGGATGCATGGCTGTCGGGCGTTCTGCAGTGCGCCGCCGCGGGCACAAATCCTTCCCTTGCCGGGAAACGCAGGAGCGAGATTAACCGCTATGGCGCGCGAATACCCCGATCAACCGGTCGTCGGTGTGGCTGCTGTTGTCCTGCACGGGGATCAAGTGCTGCTGGTGCAGCGCGGCCGGGAGCCGGGTAAGGGCTCGTGGGGCTTGCCCGGCGGCGTGCTGGAGCTGGGCGAGACCTTGGCCGATGGCGTGCGCCGCGAGGTGCAGGAGGAGTGTGGCGTTGACGTGGAGGTGGGGGCGGTCGTCGGCGTCTTCGAGCCCATGCAGCGCGACGCCGAGGGCCGGCTGCGCTTCCACTACGTGGTGATCGACTATCTGGCGCGCTACGTAGCCGGCGAACCGCGGCCGGCCGATGACGCCGACGATGCCCGCTGGGTAGACCTTGCGGCGCTCGACGACCTGCCGATGCATCCGGAAACGAGGGAGATCATCCGTCGGGGTCATGCTCGGAGTCAGAGCAGCGACGGAGGATAACTTCCATCAAAGCTACGCTTGAAGGTTGGCTCAGTATACCATCCGAGAGAACTGCTCGCTATGTATGCTGCCTTGCTTCGCCCTGCGACCGCGGCCGATCTTCCGCAGGTCGTCGCCATAGATGATGAAGCATTCTCGCCCTATGGCACTGCAGAAGACGCTGAAGTATTCGCCAGACGTTTGGACGTCTTTCCGGAAGGTTTTATCGTTGTCGAGGATCAAGGTGTTGTCGTGGGATACGGCTGCAGCGAGAAGTGGTCTTCATTGCGCGAGCCGGTGATGAACGAAGACCCGGCAACGACCCATCATCCGGCCGGGTCTGTCTTTTGCATCACCGGCATGGCAGTACGTCGAAGTCACCGAGGGCAAGGATTGGGGTTGGCCATCGCTGAGCGACTGGTGGCGATCGCTCGTGAACAGGGTTGTCATGGCGTTGTGCTCGAAACAACGCGCGCTCAAGGGCTTTATGAACGGCTGGGTTTTTGGCAGGCGGGTGAGCGAGAACAGGGCGGCGTTCGGCTGAGCATCATGCGCTTTGATTTGTCGTCCGAGCGCACAGCATGACAGGGGGTATGTCGTGCACCGCTCAATCTTCCGTACTGGGCACTAGCAAGTCCCGGCACCTCGATAGTAGCTGTCGGTGAACGTCTGCCAATCCAATATTCCCTCACCTGTCGCCAACCGTAGCGCGGCTCACGGCGCGCGAGACTGCTTTGTAGCACAATGGCGTTCAACGACAGTAGCGACGACAACGCCAGCGAGTGATGCGAAAGGTTACCCCATGTTCAAAAGTATCCAGGATGTGAAAACAGCGTTGGCCGAGCAGCAGTATATCGCCTCGGACGAGATCGCAACCGTGCTCTACTTGGCGCAGCAGTTGGGCAAACCGGTGCTGGCTGAAGGGCCGGCCGGTGTGGGCAAGACCGAGCTGGCCAAGGCGTGGGCCGCCGCCTTGCGCCAAGAGCTGATCCGCATGCAGTGCTACGAGGGGCTGGACGAGACCAAGGCGCTTTACGAGTGGGAATACGCCAAGCAGATGCTTTACACCCAACTGCTGCGTGATAAGCTGGCGGACGTGCTGGCAGGCGCACGAACCTTGACCGAGGCCGCCGACCGTCTGGCCCAAGAAGAGGACGTCTTCTTCTCCGAGCGCTTCTTGCTGGCCCGCCCCCTGCTGCGCGCCATCCGCAGCGAGCAGCCGGCCATTCTGCTGATCGACGAGATCGACCGCACCGATCCGGAGTTCGAGGCTTTTCTGCTGGAGATGCTCAGCGACTTCCAGGTGAGCGTGCCGGAGCTAGGCACCCTGCGCGCCAGGCACGTGCCAGGCGTCCTGCTCACGTCCAACAACACTCGCGAGCTAAGCGAGGCCCTCAAGCGCCGCTGTCTCTACCTGTTCATCGACTACCCCACCACGGAAGCCGAACTACGCATCGTGCGTCTCAAAGTTCCCGATCTGGCGCCCAAGCTGGCGCGGCAAGCGGTGGAGTTGGTGCATCGCCTGCGCAGCATGGAGCTGAAGAAGCACCCCAGCATCAGCGAAACCCTGGATTGGGCCAAGGCGCTGGTGATGCTCAACGCCGAAAGCCTCGACCGCCAGACCATCGACAACACGCTAACCGTGCTGCTCAAGCACGAGGCGGATCTGCTGCGCGCCCGCCGCGCCCTCGACTCCGGTCGCATGAGCGGCGATGACGAGCCGCGCGGGCGTTCGGGGTTAACCTATCGCGGCGGTCTGAACTGAGTGGTCGGTTGCCAGCCAGCGGCAACCGCCGAACGGTGCTCTGACAACCGATCACGGATCATCGCTCACCTAGCCCAAGGAGCCCACCCATGGAACAACGCATCGTCGATTTCATTGCCGGCTTGCGCGCAGCGGGGGTGCGCGTGTCGATGGCCGAGAGCGCGGACGCGTTTAGGGCTGTGGAAACGCTGGGTGTGCAGAACCGTGACGCGTTCCGCATTGCCCTGCGCAGTACACTGATCAAAGAACCGCAGGACGTGCCCACTTTTGAGCAGCTGTTTCCCCTCTATTTCGGCGCCGACGCGCCCCCTGCCATGTTCAACAGCGCCGATGAGCTCTTGCCGCAAGAGATGGACATGCTCGCCGAGGCCATTCGCAACTTCACGGGCAAACTGCGGGAGATGCTGGAGCGCCTGCTCAAGGGCCAACAGCTCACGCCGGAGGAGCTGGATCAACTGGGACAGTTGGTGGGTTTACGCCAGGCCGATCATCCCGCGCTCAGCCAGTGGATGGCGCAGCGCATGCAGCGCGCCCTGGGCATGCCGCAGGTGCGCGAGGCGCTAGAAGAACTGTGGCGGATGTTAGATCAACTGGGGATGAACCGGCAGACGTTGGAGCGCTTACAGCAGCTGGTGCAGGCCAACATGGACGCCATGCAGGAGCAGATCGAGCGCTTTGCCGGCGCGAGCATTGCCCGCAACCTGGCCGAGGAAGGCCGGCCGCAGGCCGGTCCTGACCTCATGCACCGACCCTTCCGCTACCTCAGCGACGCCGAGGCCGACGAGTTGCGCAAACAAATGCGTCGCCTGGCTGCCCAACTGCGCAGCCGGCTGGCTTTGCGCCACAAGCGCGGCCAGACCGGCATGCTCGATGCCAAGGCCACGATCCGTGCCAACCAGCGCTACGGCGGTGTGCCCCTCGATATCCGCCACAAACAGCGCCACCTCAAGCCCAAGCTGGCTCTGATCTGCGATGTCAGCACCTCCATGCGCCACTGCGCCGAGTTCATGCTCACATTGATCTACGAGCTGCAGGACCAGGTGGGACGGGCGCGCAGCTTCGCCTTCATCGGCGACATGGAAGAAGTGAGCTCTTTCTTCAGCGAGCTGCCCACTCAACAAGCGGTCGAAGAAGTGCTCACCCGCCTGCCCCCCGGCTACTACAGCACCGACCTGGGCAACAGCCTGGCCACCTTCAACCGGCGTTTCCTGGACGCCATCGACCATCGCACGACGATCATCGTGTTGGGTGATGGACGCAACAACTACAACGACCCGCGCCTGGACCTCATGCAAGAGCTCAAGCGCCGCTCGCGGCGCATCATCTGGCTCAACCCAGAGCCCCTGACCATGTGGGGAACAGGCGACAGCGACATGTTGGCCTATCTACCGCACGTGGACGCTGCGTTTGAGGTCGGCAATCTGGCGCAACTCACTGCGGCTGTCGACCGATTGATGAGTGGGTGAGACGGCAACCGAGAGCAGCAACCGAACACCAATTGCTGTGTACCGGTCGCTGCTCACCGTTCACCGGTTAGTCCAGCCCGATCGAGAACATCGCTGCCAGGTCGTACTCTGAAAAGACCTGGAAGGCCAGCAGCGTCTCCGTGTGTTCGATAGCGTCGATGTCCATAATGTGCTGGGTCACCAGCTCGGCGATGCGCTCGTTCGTGCGTGTGCGCAGGATCGCTACCAGGTCGTAGCGACCGGCCACCGAGAAAACCTCGGTAACGCCATCCAACCGGATTAGCTGCTGGGCCACATCGTTGACGTGACCGCGCTTGACGTTGATCAGCACGACTGCATTAACCACGGGAGCCTCCTCGCTTGTTGTTTGCCCGGCTCAGCGCTGAGTGCTGGGGTTGTCACAGCCACGCCGTAGGCCGGAGCGGTCGCCTCTATTCTACCTGCGGCTTGCCTGGGCGTCAATGCTGGCTTTGGCTGGTTTGTCCTCCGTGGATACAATGGGGGTGAGCGGTTGTCGCGTCCCCCGCTCAAAGGTATGCCATGATGATCCGCAACGCTGCTTGCCGTGTTGCAGCAACCGTTATCCTTGTGCTCAGCCTCTTAGTCGGGGTTCATTCCGCCGTGGGGGCTCAGATGTCGCCCGTTTCTGCGGACCCTGTCGGCTCGCGCCCCGTGTTCCTGCCTCCCGCCAAGCCGCCGCTGCCGGGCGCGTTTGCGCCTGGTCGTGTGCTCGTCACCTGGCGAGAGAACGCCGACAAGGCCACTCTGGTGCAGGCGCTCAACACCGATCGGCGCCAGGTGCTCCAGACGTTCGACACCCTGCACGGCGCTGTGATTGCTGTGCCGCCAGGCGAGGAACTGGCGGCGATTGCCGAGCTGCAGGCCAATCCGCTGATCCTCACCGCCGAGCCGGACGTTCTGGCCTATGCCGCCGGCAGCGGTCTGGTCTACCCCGACGGCATTGCCACCCCGGGCCTGTATCCCAACGATCTGCTGTATTCCCAGCAATGGGGCGTGCGGCGCGTCGACGCGCCGTCAGCCTGGCCGCTCAGCACAGGACAGGCCGACGTGCTTGTGGCGATGATCGACTCGGGCATCGACCTCGGTCACCCCGAGTTTGCCGGCCGCATCGTGCCGGGCTTTGATTACGTGAACCAGGATAACCTGCCCCAGGACGACTACGGCCATGGAACGCACATCGCGGGGATTGTCGCTGCAGCCGGCAACAATGCCCGCGGCGTGGCCGGAGTGGCCTGGCAAACGCGGCTGCTGGTTTACAAAGTGCTCGACAACCAGGGCCTGGGGCCGGTCAGCAACGTCATCCAGGCAGTGCTCGACGCCAACTTCCGCCGCGCGGCCGTGATCAACCTCAGCCTCGCTCTCACCGGTCCCTCGGAGCTCTTGCACAGCGCCATTCGCACGGCTTACGCCAACGGCGCGGTGATTGTCGGCGTTACAGGCAACGAGTCCGGGCCTGTCACCTATCCCGCTCTCTATGAGGAAGTCATTGCGGTGGCTGCCACCAACCACTGGGAGGACTGGGCCGGCTATTCCAACTACGGCCCGCAGGTAGACCTGGCGGCGCCGGGCGGCAGCCCGGTCGATCAAATCCTTAGCACGGGCCCGTATGGCAGTTACATCTTCCAGTACGGCACTTCCTCGGCGGCGCCGCATGTGGCCGCCACTGCAGCGCTGATGCGCGCAGTTAACCCGCAGCTGTCGAATGCCACCATCGCCGCCATCCTGCGCAACACCGCGGACAAGGTGGGGTCTTTTGCCTACAGCAACGGCCGCAACGACTTCTTGGGCTTTGGCCGCTTGAACACCGCCAAGGCTGTGCGCCAGGCCCTGCCCCCAACGTTGGCGTCTGACCCCGGCGAGATCAGCCTGCTGACCGCCGTCGGTCAGGCGGCGCCCACAGCCTCTCTTGAGTTGCAGAACCCGAGCAGCCAGCCGCTGCGCTGGCAATTGGTGGAGATCAGCGCCGATTGGTTGGACGTGGACCCGCCGTGGGCCGGCTCTCTGGCCTTTCCGGCCACGGCCACACTGCGCGTGCGCGTCATCGCAACGTTGCCTGTGGGCGTGCACGGCGCTTTCGTTCGTCTGCGCACGACGACCTTGGGCGGTCAACAACAGGATCTGATCGTGCCTGTGCGGCTGGCCGTGGCGCGCTCGTTACAGCGTACCTTTCTGCCGCTGGTCGATGCCAACCACGTGGTCGCCAGTTGGGTGGATGCCGCCGACGGTGGGTCGATCAGCATTGCGCTGGGCGACGACGGCGCACAGGCGCTGGGCTTGCCGTTCAGCTTCCCCTTCTACGGCGTCGATTACTCCCAAATGTGGGTGCACGCCAACGGGTTTCTCAGCTTCGGCCGCGGCTTTCCGGGCAGCCAAGCCGCGGCTAACGGCTGCATCCCCAGCCTGCAGCCGCCTGACGGGGCCATCTATGCCCTATGGGACGATCTTGACCCCAGCCTAGGAGGGCAGGTGTTCTTCCGCAATGTCAACAACGAGTACGTTGTGGTGGAGTGGCGTGATGTGCCGCGGCGCGGCAGCGGCGGGCTCAACACGTTTCAGGTGCTGCTGTGGCCCGACGGCCGCGTGTTGCTGTCCTACCAGACGGTCGCTGAACCGGCCAGCGCCACCGTTGGCTTGGAGAACTGGGACAACACCATGGGCTGGCAAATGGCGTGCAACGGCAGCGGTGTGTTACCTCAGCCGGGCCGAGCCTGGCTCTTTCTGACGGCCATGCCATGAGTCAGAAGCGCAGCCTGAACGTCGTGGTCACCGGCGACCTGCACTACTTCCCGGCGCAGCGCGACGTCTACCTCCGCTTTGCCGAACACCTCAAGGCCCAAGAGCCGGACTGCCTGATCATCGTCGGGGATGTGGGGCACCCACTGCGGCTTTTCCGGCGGGCTTTGCAGCTTTTCGCCGACTTGACCTGTCCGCGGTTGCTGATTGCCGGCAACCACGACCTCTACCGCGCGGAGCACGACAGCCGCACCCTGTGGGAAGAAGTTCTGCCACAGGTTGCCCACGACGAGGGGTTTCTGTGGTTGGAGGACGAAAACGTCATACTACCGCTCGCCGTGGTGGAAGACGTGACCGTGGGGATGCCGGCACCGGCCGGCCCTGTCGCTGCTTCTGGCGGCGCCCGCAAGCGCTCTGCCGCCGCGCAGCTAGGCATTTGCGGCACCATGGGCTGGTACGACTATTCTTCGCACGCGCCGCACCTGTCCTATTCTGCCGGCGATTACCGCGAGCTCAAGCGCCTGGTCAACCACGACGCGGACTACATCGACTGGCCGTGGAGCGATGTTGCTATGGCGCGCTACCTCGGCCGGCGCTTTGCCGACCGTCTGTGGCGATTGCACAACGATCCGACGGTCAGTCAAGTTCTGGTCGTCACACACATGCCGCTCTTCGCCGAGGCCATCCCGCACTACCCGCAGAGCGAATTCTGGAGTCTGCTCAGCGCCTACATGGGCAATTTTACGCTTGGCGAGCTGGTGCGGCGTATGCCCAAGGTCACCCACGTGGTCAGCGGGCATATTCACCGGCCTGGGCGCTGGGTGGTGCGAGGGGAACATGGGCCGATCGATTTTCAGTTGGTGGGCAGCCAGCGGGGGAAACCGATAGCTACCGTTTTGCAGTTCACAGCGGATTGCTGAGCGTCGCCGCCAGCGGCGCAGCACACCGAGCGATGACCGGCCGTTGGTCATGGGAGCGAGGCGGCGCACCGGCGCCGCAGCTCTGCGCAGGGCAGCTGAAAGCGCCGCCCAAAAAAAGCTGGTCTAGTCAACAAGACTAGACCAGCGGGCTGTTGGCTCTGACCTGGGCCCTTTCCCCTTGAGAGAGGGCCGAGACCATGGGTACTATGCGCCTGGCTGCTCGTGCGTCTCTGCGGCAGCTAGTTGCTGAGCCTGCGCAATCCAGGCGGCGTAGTCGGGCGTGCGCAGCTTGGGCGCGCGACAGATCGCATCCAACTGTTCCACCGTAGCGTTGGCGAGATCGGCGTAGCGGTGCAGGCCAGCTTCGTACAGACGACGCTCGAACACAGGCCCGATGCCTTCGATCACCTCGAAGTCGTCCACCTCTAGCTTTTCCCAGATGGCGCCGACGGTGTTGGTCTCTTGGGCCAGGCGCAGCGCGTCGCGGCGCACTTCGTCCAAGTCGAGGCGCATCATCTGCCAGTCGGTGATGTCGAGCGCTGTCTGTGCGTACTCATCATCGATCTGCGAGACCTCCCAGAACGTGCCCATGCCGGCGTCGTACAGCCGTTGCTCGAACACTTTGCCGATACCAACGATCTCGGCCAGCTTCTGCGGCCTGGGTGTCTTGTAGGGCAATGCGCCCTCGCGAATGGCGGCGTTGGCAGCCACGCGTTTTGCCGGTGGCAATTCAGCGAGCCATTGCGTCACCTCAGCTACGGCCGGCGCGGCGTCGAGCAAGGCCGTCGTCTCGGCCAGCCGTGTTTCCAGCGCAGCGAGCTCGGCCCCCTGTCTCTGCAGTTGTTCGGCCAGCGCGGCCGCCTGCATACGCGCTTCGTCGAGGAGTTGGTCCTTGTCGCGCATGGCGGATGTGGCGGCGGCGACACCCGCGGTGATCGCGCCCATGTGTATCAGCGCCGCGCCGCGCGTGGGTTCGATCTCGCCCTCCACCGCTTCTTCCGCCTCTGCTTGCCCCATGAACGGCGCCAGCTCAGCCTGGATGCTCTCAAGCTGCGTCGTCAACTCGGTGAGCTCCGCCGTCCGCTGCGCCAGGGTAGTCTCCAGCTCCGCTTTGGCCATCTGAGCACCGGTCAGCTCTGCTTCCAAGCTGCTGACCTGGCCGCGCAAGGCGTCGACCTGGGCGGTCAAGTCATCGACAGACGCTTGCAGCGCGACGAGTTGGGTCTGGGTATCGGCCAGAGCCTGTTCCTTCTCCTGTACGGTGGCTTCGAGGCTGGCCTTGGCGAGGTTCAGCCCGTCGAGCTGTTCTTGCAGGGCGGTCAGATCGGCCTTCACGGCAGCCAGCTCATCGTCGCGTTGGCGCACAGCGTGCACTGCGCCGGTCACGCCCGCCGTCAACGCGCCCATGCGCACCAGGCGCCGTCCTGCGCGCGCCTCTTCCTCGGCTTCCGGCGCCATCTCACCCTCCATGAACGGCTGGAGCAGCTCTTGGAAGCCGCTGATCTGAGCGTTGAGATCGGCCAACTCAGCGTTGCGCTCCTGCAACTCGGCCTCGAGATCGGCCTTGGCGGCTAAGGCGCCTTCCAGCTCGGCGTTGGCCTGGGCGAGCTGCGCTTCCAGCTCCGCTTTGGCGGCCTGGGTGCTCTGCAGCTCCTCTTGCACGGCGGCCATCTGTTGGTTCAGCATGTCCACCTGGGCGCTCAGGTTGTCGACGCTGGCCTGCAACTGAGCCGCTTGTTCTTGCGTCGCGGCCAGAGCTTGCTGTGTCTCGGCCAAGGTGGCTTCCAGGCCGGCCTTGTCCGCGCTCAGCGCGTCCAGCTGCCCTTGCAGCGTGGCGATGGCGTCGTTGGCCGCGGCCAGTTCCTCGTCACGCTGTTTGAGGGCGCTGGCAGCGGCTGTCACGCCGGCCGCCAGCGTCGCCGTGCGCGCCATGCGGTGCTCGCCGGGCTCTGCGCCCTCCACCTCGGCTGCGGTGGCCGCTTCCTCGCCTTCCGCCGGGGCTTCTGCGCCCAACAGAGGCTGCAGCTCAGCTTGCCAGCGGTCCATCTCGGCGTTGACCGCATTCAGTTGGGCGGTCAACTCGTCTACCTGTGCTTGCAAAGCCGCGACCTGCGCTTGCGCGTCGGCCAGGGCGGCTTCCTTCTCTTCGACCGTCAGCGCGATGCTGGTCTTGTCCGCAGCCAGACCGTTGACCTGGTCTTCCAGCGACAAAAGCTGGGTGTTGGCTTCGGCCAGCTCATCGCTCTTAGCCTTGAGCGCCGCCAGTGCGACCAAGACCCCGTCGCTGATGAGGGTCGCGCGCGCGAGAATGGCACGGGTCGGCTCAGCAGGCAGTGCAGCCTCCTCCGTCGCTGCGACCGCTTCGGCCGGTGTGGTCGGTTCAGCGCCTTCGACTGCGGCTGCGACTGCCACGCCTGCGCTCTCCTCGGCTTCCACCGCTTCCACCATCGGCGCAACCACCGGCTCCTCAACCGGCAGGAAGGGCAGCAGATCGGCCTGCACGGCCGCCAGGCGGTAATCCAGCTCTTCTAGCACCCCGGTGTGTGTCGCCAACTGTGCTGCGATGTCTGACTTTTCGGCGAGAAGCGCGTCCAGGTTGGCCTGCAAAGTCGCGAGTTCGCTGTTGCGCTCCGCCAGCTCAGCTTCGCGCTGTTGCAACTGTTCTTCTAGCTCTTCCTTGGCTGCGGTCGCGCCGGCCAGCTCGGCTTGGAGTGCGGCAAGCTGCTCCTCCGTGGTTTGGAGGACTTCGTCACGTGCTCGCAACAGGGCTTCGAGATCGCTCGTCGCTGCGGTGGCGCTTTCGAGCTCCACCTGCCAGGCCGCAGCCTGGTCGCGCAGGCTGCTGAGCTCGGCCTCGCGGCCGCTCAGTTGCGCTTCTAGCTCAGCCTTGGCTTGGGTGGCGGCCTCCAACTCTTGCCGCAAGGTCGCCAACTCGGCTTCCAGGTTGCTCAGCGCTGCCTCCCGCTCGACGATCTTGGCTGCCAGCACTTCAGCCGGCTCCAGAGTGGCCGACTCTGCCACGGGTTCGATCGGCGGCGCTGCCAGCCGGGCAGCCTGAGGTGCGCTGACCTCTGGAATGCCTGCGGCGCGGCTGAGCAACGCCTCATAAGCGCGGTTGCGCTCTTCCAGCGTGTTGGAGAGGTCCGCGCTGAGCGCCGTGAGAGCGCTGAGGCTGTAGCGCAGCGCTTCGATCTGGGTGTAAGCATCTGACAGGGCGCGGTCGCGTTCGGTGAGGGCCTCATCGGCGCTGATGACGCTCACTTCACCGGTCGGCGCAGAAGCTCGCTCTGCGCCGATGCGGGGCGCAGCCACGCGAGACGAGACGCTGGCGGTGCGCAGCGCGGCCACGGCGGGTTGGGCCGGCGCAGTCAGGCGCGCGTAGTCCAGCTCTTTGCGCAGCGTCTCAACCTCTTGCTGCAGAGAGTTGACCAAGCCGGACAGCCGGTCGGCTTCGGCTTGTTTGGCCGCAACCGCGCTGCGGAGCTGTTCGTTGGTCGCCTTGAGGGCTGCGAATTGGTCGGCAAGGTCGTCGTATTCGGCCACACCCGCGCCAAGCTCGGCCTGGGCGCGCGTGCTCGCAGCGCGCGCGGCGTCGAGCTCTTGCCGGAGCTGGGCGAGCTGAGCGGTGGCATCAGCCAGTCGTTCCTCGGCGGTTTTGGCCTGGCTCTCCAAATCGGCGTTGACTGCCAGCAGCGACTGGATGCGCTGCTCTTGCGAGCGCACCTGGGCGTAGGCCTTGGCGATGTCGTTGCTCTGCGCATTGGCCGACTCCTGCAGGCTGTGCACCTGGCTTTCCAGCTCACTCTTGCCGCGCCGTCCGAACAGCCAGCCAATGACGAGGCCCAGCAAAAGGGCCGCCAGCAACGGAACACCTATCGATGACAGTGTTTCCATACTGTTTCTCCTCGGCTCAGCCGCCAGACCGCAGAGCTTCGATTTCCTTGGTCAGCATGGCAATCCGCGCGTTAGCCTGGTTCAAGGCGTCGTCCTTCATTTTGAGCATAGTGGTGGTGACGAGCGCCATCTCACCGGCAACGTCGCCGCGGGCGCGGTGCAGCTTGTTCTCCAGCTCTTCTTTGCGTTGCGTGGCTGCAAGCAGATCGATCTTGAGCGCATCGAGCTCGCTCTGTGCCGCCATCAGCATCTTCTCGCGCTCTTGCAGGTCCCGTTGGAGGATCACTGCCCGCATGTAGGCTTCGTTGAGGGCGGTGTCCTTGCTGGCGAGCGCCTGGGCATTGGCCTCCGCCAGTGCTTTCATACTGGCCAGCTCGACCTGGGCTGCTTCCAGCTGGCCCTGTAGTGTCAACTTGTCCGCAGTTAGGTTCTCGATGATCGCTTCCAACGACTCGCGTGTGGTTGCAGCCGCCATACGCGCTTGATCGAGGTCGCTTTCCAGCGCCAGGGCTGCGGCCTGACGCTCTTGCAGAAGCGCCACGGCGTTGGCTTGTTCTTGCTTCAGCGCTTCGAGCTCGCTGCGCGCGCTGGCGAGGTTGGCTTCCCCGGCTGCCAGGTCGGTTTTCAAGGCGTCGGCCTGCTTGCGCGCATCGGCCAGGTCTTGCTCGCTCTTGCGCAGCCTAGCTTGAATCTGCTCCATGGCTGCCTCGAGTTCCTTCTTGGGGCCACGGCCTACCAACCAGGTCAACAGCCAGCCGATGATCAGGCCAATCACGCCGGCCACAAGCAGATACGGCCAGTACGTGGAGACCACCATTTGCCAATCAGTCATAGTTTCCTCCTCAACGCCAAGAGATGAACAGGGGTGCGCGCTGCTGCAAGTGGATGGCCGTCGGGGTGGGCTGAGATGATGGGGGAGAGGAAGAGCATCCAGCCTTCATTGGCGGCAATGCATGGCACTCCCGCGCTGAAGTGCATGCCAGCTAGAGAAATTATACCAGCATGTATGTTGTAGTGCAAACCAACTCTCAGGAACGCAGTCAAAGCAGGGCGTTGAACGAATACCTAACCTGAAAGCAACCGCTCGGACCGGTCTGCGCGCGGCCCTTGCGGGCTTCAGAGGCGGCTGTAGGTCAGCGCGCCGGGATGACTGTGCAGCGGTTGCGGCTTGACAAAACCAAGGCGCTACGGCATAATCACGGCCACAACTAAACACGCCGCCACAGGCCATGACGGAGAAAAGTAGGCGAGAGGCAGCTGCTAGAGAAGTCGGGTGTCCGAACAGGGATGCTGCAAGCCCGACCCAGTGAAAACTCGCTGAAGTTCGCTCCTGAGCCGACGGGTGAAACGGGTGATCGGTCGCCGATCACCAGCAGTAGTCCGCTCCGGCAGCCCACCGTTATCTGGGCGACCGTTGCGACAGCATCTGGTCTGATCGCGCCGGGATAAGTGCCTCGTGACTGCACGCGAGGAAACAGGGTGGTACCGCGAACTGTGTGCCCACGTCTCGTCCCTGAAGAGACGTGGGCGTTCTTTTTTTTTTGTAACTACTCAGCCATAGGTGCCGGGCATTTGGATTCTAACCTGAAAATCGCTCGGGCCGGTCTCCGACCGTGCCCGCCGCGCTTTC